>CAZMVY010000022.1:0-31929 GCA_964569765.1 uncultured Planctomycetales bacterium | reverse complement strand
TTTCCTCAACGGATTGCTACCGTCGAACCGGTACCGAGGATGCCGCAGACGGCCGACGGCGCACGTACAGCCAGACGCCCACGAGTCTTTCAGCTTCCCGGCAGTGCGCTCATGCAGGACGGCGGGCGCGCTCAGACGGCGGCAGCGGCTTGCCCCTCTCACCCGAGCGCAATAGAATCCGGCTTCGATGGGGACACGGGCGCGTTCGGCACCGTGGGGAGTGCGGCAATGAGTTCGACATCAGGCACGTACGATTTCACCGCCATCGAGGCGAAGTGGCAGCAGTACTGGCAGGAGCAAAAGACGTTCCGTACGCCGAACCCCGGCGCGCCGGGGTTTGATGCGGGTCGGCCGAAGTTCTACGTGCTGGACATGTTCCCCTATCCGTCGGGCGTCGGGCTGCACGTCGGGCATCCGCTCGGGTACATCGCGACGGACATCTTCGCACGATACAAGCGCATGCGCGGGTTCAACGTGCTGCACCCGATGGGCTACGACGCGTTCGGGCTTCCTGCCGAGCAGTACGCCGTTGAGCACGGGGAGCACCCGCGGATCGTCACGGAGCGAAACATCGCGAACATCCGCGCTCAGTTCCGGCGGCTCGGGCTCGGGTACGACTGGGACCGGGAACTCGCGACGACGGACGTGGGGTACTACCGGTGGACGCAGTGGATCTTCCTCCAGCTGTACAACAGTTGGTACGACCGCTCGGAGGGACGGGCGCGGCCGATCGCCGAGCTGATCCGTGAGCTGGAGAGCGAGCACTACCATGTTTCCTTCGACGGGCGTCTCGTGCACGCCGGGGCGGCGATGGGGTTGGAGGCGATCGAAGGGGGACCGCCCGGGACGCGGCTTTGGGCGGAGCTTTCGCCGGAGGAGCAGCGCGAGCTGATCGACGCGCACCGCCTGGCCTTTCTCGACGAGGTGCCGGTGAACTGGTGCCCGGCCCTCGGAACCGTGCTGGCGAACGAGGAAGTGACGAACGAGGGCCGCAGCGAACGGGGCAATCATCCGGTGTTCCGCCGGCCGTTGCGGCAGTGGATGCTCCGGATTACGGAGTACGCGGATCGGCTGGAGCGCGACCTGGACCTGGTGGATTGGCCCGAATCCGTGAAGCTGATGCAGCGGAACTGGATCGGGCGATCGGACGGGGCGGCGGTGGCCTTTGGGGGTGCGGGGGCCGAGGGCCGGCGCCCGGCGGCGGAGGGCCCGGACGGCGAGAGCGGGGAAGAAGCGGACGCCGAGCTGACGATCACCGTTTATACGACACGGCCGGACACGCTTTTCGGCGCTACCTATATGGTGCTCGCGCCGGAGCATGAGCTGGTCGAGCAGATCACGACGGAGGAGCAGCGGGCCGCCGTTCAGGCGTATGTGGAGGCGGCGCGAAACAAGAGCGATCTGGAGCGGACGGCGGAGACGAAGACCAAGACCGGCGTCTTTACCGGGGCGTATGCAATCAACCCCGTGAACAACGAGCGGATCCCGATCTGGGTGGCCGACTATGTGCTGATGGGCTACGGCACCGGGGCGATCATGGCCGTGCCGGCGCACGACACGCGCGACCTGGAGTTTGCCCAGACCTTTGGGCTTCCGGTGGTGCAGGTTGTGCAGCCGCCGGAGGGGGTCGATTGGCGCGGGTTCGTGGACGACGGCGTCTCGATCAACTCGCCGCCGCGCGGGCCGGCTGCCGACACCTCTAAGTTGCCGGACGACGTGTGCGACATCAATGGACTGCCCACGCCGGAGGCCAAGCGGAAGATTACGGAGTGGCTGGAGGAGAAGGAACTCGGCCGCGGGGCGGTGAACTACAAGCTGCGCGACTGGCTCTTCAGCCGGCAACGGTACTGGGGTGAGCCGTTTCCGATCGTACACGATGTGGAGACGGGGCAGGTCTATGCGCTGCACGAGTCCGAGTTGCCGGTGACGCTACCGGAGATCGATGACTTCACGCCGGCCGCATCGGATGACCCCAATGCGCCGCCGCAGCCGCCGCTCGGGCGCGCGACGGACTGGGTGAACGTGCAGGGCTACGTGCTTCCGGACGGCTCGGTGAAACTGCTTCAGGCCGGACAACAGCCGCCGTCGGACGCGGCGGTCCGCCGATTCCGGCGGGAATTGAACACGATGCCGCAGTGGGCGGGTTCGTGCTGGTACTACCTTCGCTATCTCGACAACCGCAACGAGCGCGCGCTGGTCGACCCGGCGATTGAGCGTTACTGGATGGCGCCCCGTGTGTCGCCGGCGGGCCGGAAGGCCGCCTGGGCGAAGGGGCGTGAAGGGGCGGACGCGGCCTCGGCGGCGGGCCGGCCGGGCCCGGGTCTCGCTGGAGGTGTAGACCTGTACGTGGGCGGCGTCGAGCATGCCGTGCTCCATCTGCTGTATGCGCGATTCTGGCACAAGGTGCTTTACGACCTGGGCTACGTGAGTTCGCCCGAGCCGTTCGGTCGGCTCTTCAATCAGGGCTATATCCAGGCATATGCCTATCAGGACGCGCGCGGGATCTACGTGGACGTGAAGGACGTGGAGGAGCGGGGCGAAGGGGCGAATGTGACGTACCATCACCGGCAGACGGGCGAGCCGCTCACTCGCAGCCTGGGCAAGATGGGCAAGAGCCTCAAGAACGCCGTCGCGCCGGATGAGATCATCGCCGAGCACGGGGCCGACACGCTTCGCACCTACGAGCTGTACATGGGGCCGCTCGAGGCGAGCAAGCCGTGGAGCACGCGGGATATCGTCGGCATGAGCCGATTCCTCAACAGTGTGTGGCGGAAGTTCGTGGCGGCGGACGGCTCGCTGCGCGTGACGGACGCGGAGCCGGAGCCGGCGCTCGCGCGGCGGCTGCACAAGACGATTCGCAAGGTCGGCGAGCTGATGAACGATCTACGGTTCAACACGGCGATTGCCGCGCTGATCGAGCTGAACAACGCGATCCGCGGGGACTCGTTGCCGCGAAAGGTGGCGGAGCCGTTCGTTCTGATGCTTGCGCCGTTCGCGCCGCATCTGGGCGAGGAACTCTGGCAGAGGCTTCAGGGGAAGGCATGGAAGGGTTCCGTGGCGCTGGAGGCATGGCCCGCATACGATCCGGCGCTGGCAAAGGACGAGGAGATCGAGATTCCCGTGCAGGTGAGGGGCAAACTCCGGTCTCGTGTGAGGGTTCCCGCCGATGCCGGAGAGGAACAGATGAAGGCGGCGGCGCTGGCGGACGAGAAGATCCGGGCGGAGCTCGGCGGCAAGGAAGTGCTCAAGGTGATCTGCGTGCCGGGGCGGCTGGTGAATATCGTGACGGGATGAGAGCGACGCCGCGACGGAGCGGCGAGGCGACGAAGGGCTGCGACGGGGGCGGCTGCGACTTCCGCCGGAGTTGACCGCCTCGGCGTGCAGCCTTGCAAGGCGGCGTTCCGCGGGGAACATTCGTCCCATGCCACTGGAGACCGAAGGCAAGTTCCACGTTGACTCGCACGATTGCGTGCGCGGGCGGCTGGCGGAAGTGGGTGCGGTGCGCGTCGGCGCGGTCCTCGAATGCAACCGCATCTTTGATCGGCCGGACGCTTCGCTTGCCTCGGCCGATTGCGGGCTCCGCGTGCGGACGATGACGGCGCCCGACGGTACGTTGCGCGCGACGACGCTGACGTTCAAGGGCCCGCGGCAACCCGGTCCGTTCAAGAGGCGCGAGGAGATCGAGACCACCGTCGGCGCGGCGGATTCCGTCTGCGCCATTCTCCGATCGCTCGGGTTCGTAGAGGCCGTTTCGTACGAGAAGCGCCGCGAGACGTGGCGCCTCGGCGATTGCACGGTCGAGCTGGACGAGTTGCCGCACCTGGGCTGCTACGTCGAGATCGAGGGACCCGACGAGGCCGCCGTGCATCGTGCGCGGGAGTCACTCGGCCTGTCCGGGGCCGGCTCCATTCGCGAAACCTACGTCGCCCTGGTGTCGCGGCATTGCCGGGAGCGCGGGCTCCCCGGCAAGTTGGCATTCGGCCGGGTTCCCGACGCGTGATGGGCATGCGGACGACGAAGACCATCGTGACGGCCGCACCCGCAACCGGGGCAGGCCGGTTCGCGAGTACCTCGGCACCGTGGCCGGCGTTGATCCGGACTGCGCGACTCTCGGCGGCATGCTGACGGTCAACGTCAGCGGTACGGTCGTGGTGATCGAGTAAACGAGGCAGGCAGGTCGTCTGGAGGCACGGATCATGCGGAAATGGAAGCTGGCGTTTCTCGCCGGGCTGGGCTACTCGTCGATGCCGGCCGAGCAGGTGATCGCATCGCTTCGGAAGCTGGGATACGACGGCATCGAGTGGACCTCGGCGCACTTCAATCCGGACCTGCCGGTGTCCCGGCTCAGGGATCTCGTGCAGCGGACGCGCGACGCGGGGATGGAGGTGTCGCGCGTGACCAGTTCTGAGGATCTCGTGTGTCTGGATGACGGGGAAAGGCGCCGGCGGATCGAGCGGATCATTCGGCGGATCGAGGCCGCGGGAATGTGCGGCGTGGGGGCGGTGGGCGGCAACACGGGGCCGGGCGTGGGGGCCGCGCGGGCGCCGAAGGTGGGGCAGGACATCTCGGAGGGGGCGGCGTGGGCGCAGGTTTTCGAGGCCTACGAGGTGATCACGCCGGTGGCGCGGGCCGCGAAGGTCGTGACTACGACCGAAGGGATCTTCGGGACGTTGACGCACGATTTCTATTCGCACCGGTTCCTGATGGACCGAATCGATCCGCAGGTGCACAAGGTGAATCTCGACCCGTCGCACGGCACGCTGTACGGCAACTTCGACACGGGCTGGGTGGTCCGCCAGTGGGGCAAGCGGATCGGTCACGTTCACCTGAAGGACGCCGTGGGCATTCCGGAACCCGGCAAGTTTCTTTTCCCCCTGCTGGGCGAGGGCCGGGTGGATTGGAAGGCCTTTTTTGCTGCGCTGGACGAGATCGGATACGACGGCTTCTGCAGCGTCGAGTTTGAGTCGTTCGCGTACTACGAGCGCGTGCTCAAGGGCGACCCCGAGGCAGCCGCGCGGATTTCGATGGAACAGGTCAAGGCACTCACCGGCGCCTGAGATGGCGGGGGCCGGGCGAACGTTACTCCCGCCGCGCCACGGTGTGCGCATCGCCCACGGCGGACGTGGCGCCCGCGCCAGGGTGGCGTCGGTATCGTCGTTCGGCGCCGCCCGGTTCGCGCTGCTGCCGCAGCCGGCGGTGCATCGCCGGATTTTTCGCGTGCGGCAGGGGTCTCAGCGAATGACCGGGCGCGGCAGGACGTTCGTCTCCGTCGCAATGATCCGTGCAGGGGTTTGGCAGTTCGGGCGGGTCCGGTTATATTTCGGGCATGCCGGACTCCAGCGGTTTGAATGACAAGCCACAAGCCAGGGTTCAGTATCTGCGGCACTTCCAGCGCGTGCTGGGGTACGTGTGGCCGCAGAAGCGGTATTTGCCGATCCTGATCCTGTGCGTCATCGGGATGGCGGCGACGTACTCCCTGAGCATCGGGTCGATCCTGCCGGTGCTCACCGTGATCGTTCGGCCGGAGGGTCTGCACGGCTGGATCGATCATCACATCGTGGACGGGCGGCTCAAGGCGACCCTCGCGGCGTACGATCCGCAGCGCGACAACCCGGTTCCGGATATGGAAGCGGGGACGATGAAGGTCGTGGACACCGAGGTGAGTTCGCCTCTGGCCGCGGCGGGGATTCAGCGAGGCGACTTCATCGTGGCCATTGACGGGACGCGCGGTCCGATGGTGAAGCTCAACGCGCTGGTGGCGGGGTTGCCCACGGATGCCCCGATGCGGGTGGAGGTATACCGGCCGGCGGTTCCGCCCGAGCGACACACGTTTACGGTTCCGGCGGGCAAGCACTCGAAGAACTGGGCGATGGGGCGTTACGCCGCGTCGCTGGTGCCCGGCGGCTTGCGGGCGGAGGAGCGGCTGCGAACGCTGCGGTTTGTGCTGCTGGGCCTGCTGGGGATCATGCTGGTGAACAACCTGTGCCAGTTCGTCGGGAAGTACCTGACGGATCTTGTCTGTGCACGGGCGGTGATGGACATGCGGCGGGAGATGTACGGGCACGTGCTGAAGCTGCCGATGTCCCGCTTCACGCAGAACACGTCGGACATGATGAGCCGCTTCGTGCAGGACATGCAGCATGTCTTCCGCGGGCTGATGAACTTCTTCGAGAAGGCGATCGCAGAGCCGCTCAAGGCCGTCGGCGTGACGCTCGTGGCGCTCTGGATTCAGCCGCGCGTGACGCTGGTGGTACTCATCGCGGCGCCGGTGGCGGGCTTCATCTTCTGGCGAGTAGGCAAGAAGATCCGCCGCGCGAACCGGAAACTCCTGTCGGCATACGGGCAGATGCTCGGGGCGCTGGAAAGCGTGCTGAACGGCATGCGGGTCGTAAAGGGGTACACCCGGGAGGACTATGAGCGGCGCCGTCTGTTCCGGATCGACCGGCGGTTGCTCAAGCAGCAGCTCAAACTGGCGTTTGCGGAGGCGATGATTTCTCCGATCATCGAGATGCTGGCGTTCGCCGGCGCCACGGGCATCGTCCTGTGGTTCGCGACGCAGGTGGTGCACGATGCGCTCGGCGTCGAAGCGTTTCTCACCATGATCCTCTGCTTCGCGGCGATCTTTCAGCCGGTGCAGAAGCTCAGCAAGGTGTACCCGCGGATCCAGGAGGCCTCCGCGGCGGCGGAGCGGCTTTTCGAGGTGATCGACAGCCCCAGCGAGTATGAGCAGGATCGCGCCGCCGTGCCCCTGGCGCCGCTGCGCGAGTCGATCGAGTTCCGCAACATCACGTTTACCTATCCCGGGACGACGCGCCCCGCCCTGCGCAACGTGAACCTCAAGGTACGGCGCGGAGAGATCCTCGCCCTCGTGGGGCCGAACGGTTCGGGCAAGACGACGCTGGCGAGCCTCCTGCCGCGGTTCTTTGAACCCGAAAAGGGCGAGATCCTCATCGACGGGCAGCCCATCCGCCGCGTGAAGCTGCGTTCGCTGCGGGGGCAGATCAGCCTGATTACGCAGGAGACGGTCATCTTCTCCGATACGGTGGCGAACAACATCTGGTACGGTCGGCCCGGTGCGTCGAGGGAGGAGGTGATCTCCGCCTCGAAGCGGGCCTTCGCGGACGAGTTCATCCAGAACCTCCCCGAGGGCTACGAGACGGTCGTGGGCGAGCACGGGGCCACCCTGTCCGGCGGCCAGCGCCAGCGGATCGCGATCGCGCGGGCGATTCTGCGCGATGCGCCGATCCTGGTCTTCGACGAGGCGACGAGCCAGATCGATCCGGAATCGGAGTTGAAGATCCACCAGGCGCTGGACGCGTTCCTCAAGGGGCGCACTGCCTTCATGATCGCGCACCGCTACAGCACCATCAGCGAAGCGGATCGCATCGCCGTCATGGACGACGGTGAGGTCATCGCCGTGGGTACGCACGAACGGCTGCTGGAATCCTGTACGCTCTATCGCCGTCTCGTCGAGACACAGTTCCGGGACGCCGGGTAATACGCTCGCGGTTCTCCTCGCCGTATTCGTGTTTCGGAAGAAGGGGCGGGGGTCAGTTATTGCTGACGAGCGTGCGGCGGATGAACTCGGCGCGGGCGATGCTCCGCTGCTCGCCGTCGAGCGGGCTGCCGTGGATCTTCTGCAGATGGCCCGGCTGCGTGAGGAGGAACAGCCGGTTCACCGTGTCGAGCTTGAGCCGGTCAATGCGGCCGAGGCTGACGCCCATGCGCAGGTGCGACAGCAGGAAAAGCGTCTCCTCACTGCTGACGGCGCGGGCGTTTTCGAGGACGCCGTACGCCCGCCAGATCTTGTCGTCCAGCGCGACCGGCCGCTCGCGGACGAGCGTTTCGCGAGCAAGGGTCTCGTACTCGACGATCCGGGGGATCACACGGTCCTTGAATTCGGCGATGATCTCCTCCTCGCTCTTGCCGAACGTGGTCTGGTTGGAGATCTGGTAGAAGTCGCCGGTGGCCTCCGTCCCCTCGCCATAGAGCCCGCGGACGGCGAGGTGCATGTCGCGGGCGGCGCGCATAACCTTCTCGAGTTCGTTCGTAAGCTTCAGGGCCGGCAGGTGGAGCATCACCGAGACGCGGATGCCGGTGCCGACGTTCGTGGGGCAGGCCGTGAGGTAGCCGAAGCGATCGTGAAAGGCGTAGTCGATCTTCTCCTCGAGGGCCGAGTCGATGCGGTCGATCTCCTTCCACGCGTCCTCCAGTTGAAAGCCGCCGCGCAGGGCCTGTAAGCGAAGGTGATCCTCCTCGTTCACCATCAGAGCGAACTCCTCTGTCGTAGAGAGGATCACGCCGCGATGGCCCTCGCCCTCGGCGTGCTGGCGGCTGATCAGGTGGCGCTCCACAAGCACCTGGCGGTCGAGTTCAGAGGAGCGGGCGATGTCGACGTAGAAGGTCTCGTGCCCCAGATCGATCGAGCCGATCTTTTCCCCGAGCAGGTGTTCGATTTCCCGCCGCTGGGCCTCAGTAGCCTTGCTCAGGAACGGAAAGCCCGCGAGGTTCCGCGCGAGCCGCACCCGCGAGGAAATCACGATTTCCGAGAGGGGCCCGCCACTGAGCCATTGGCCCGATCGTGTTGTGAGATCGTCGATCGTCATTTCGATTCCAGGGTCTGGATGCGGTCGCGGAGTTCGGCCGCCCGCTCATAGTCCTCGCGTTGGACGGCGGCGTTCAGCTCGCGCCGCAGCCGTAACAGTTCGGTCTGCCGGGTGGCGGTGCCGGTCCGGTGCCGGGGCACCTTACCGACATGATGGGTGCCGCCTTCGTGGGCATGCTGAATCAGCGGGGTAAGGGCCTTCTCGAACGCGTCGTAGTCGTGGGGGCAGCCGAGCAGCCCGTGGTTGCGGTACTCCACGAAGGTCATCCCGCACTCGGGACAGGTCAGGTTGGCAATCTCCTGGGCGCCCGCCTGGGCCACGAGAAAACTCGTGAGCAGCTCGTTGAGGGGGATGTGCTGCTTCATTGTCACGCCCTCTTCGGCGGCGCACTTCTCGCACAGGTGCTTCTCGCGTTTCTCGGCGTTGATGATCTCGGTGAGGTGGACGGTGGCGGATTGTTTCTTACATCGTTGACAGAGCATTGTGCGCAACCCTCATGGGGCCGTACGCTTTCGATGCCTCGAATGCTACGAAAGCGCCCGGGCATCGTCAAGGCGCGGCGCGCTCGGCACGCCCGGCCCGGCAGGGCCCCGGCGCAGTTTCCGACGGCGCTTCACGGAGCTGCCGCTCCCAGCCGATTGTAGTCGGCTCGGGCATTCGATCAATGTCGTCTCGGGCGGCCGCTTGTGCGCCCGCTCTTGCGGCACGATGCTTCCACGTCGCAACCGGATTGAAGCCGCCTTCGGCAGGCGGCAGCTTGCACGGGCGGGATTCGGCTATGAGCGTCGGAAGGGGCGAAGGCCGCGTTTTTCCGATGCGCGTCACTCGACGTGGTGGAGCGGCTCAGCGGTGGCGCCGCCGGCCGAACCGCTGAAGATAACCGGTTGCCGCCCCGTCCGGGCGGCATAGGCCCGGCATGCCTGGGCGGCCGCTTCGTGTGCGACGGGCGTATCTGCGATCAACACGGCCACAGTTCCGCCACACCCGGCACTGGTGACCTTCGCGCCGTAGATTCCCTTGGCCGGGCCCTGTTCGCGAAGCAGATTGACGAGGATATCCGTCTCAATACTCCCCATCCCGCACCGCTGGCTGTAACTCCAGTGCGAGGCGTACATCAGCTCGCCGGCCTCGATCAGCGCGTCGCGTTCGCCCGTGCGGGCGGCGCGGCTCAGCCGTTCGGCGAAACGGTGCACCCGGTCGTTCTCGTAGATGTGATGCTCGCTTCGGGAACGCACCTTGTAGATCGTCTCGGGCACCACGCGGGCGACGGGGTCGTCGATGTGGCCGTAGCGCTCCAGAAAATCGCGGCCGCGCATCCGCGTCGGCAGCAGGTCGCGGAACCGCTCCACGTAATCGGTCGGTGTGATATTCGCCAGATAGCCGCCGGTGACGATGTGCGCGGCGGGGGTGTTGCGGAGGATGCTGTCGATGATCCTCAGGCCCATGAACGAGGCGACGCGCGTCTCGACGTACTTCGCGAGTCGCTTGTCGCTCTGGACGCGGCTGTCGATACCGAGGATGGCCGTGCCGGGGCACAAGCGCATATGACCGAGCAGCTCGTGCGGCTGGCATCGCATCCGGCGCAGCGAGCCCGCGGTGGCCATGAGGGCGACGGCCTTGTCGCTGATGCCGCGAGGCACGCCGGCCACCAGGTTCTCGGCGCGCTGGCAGAGTCGGGCGAGTTCGACGGGTGCGATGGTCTTGCCCGTGAGGGCCGCCAAGGCGAGGCCGGTGGCCACTGAAATGGCAGCGGAGGAGCCGATACCCGCGTCGGCGGGAATGTCCGATTGAATCACGAGCGAGGCCCCGCCGGCGTAGTGGGGCACAGCGCCGGCCTCGAGAAGCGTGTAGAAGACGCCGGCCACATGCCGCGCCCACGCGCACCCCGATGCGTCGAAGTGGGCGGCGAAGGCCTCGGGCGACGCCAGCTTGCCTGCGGGCGTGTAGAGGGCCGAGAGCGGCCACACGGACTGGGCCGTATCTCCGTTGTTCGACCAGCCCACGGAGGTGATACTGACCTTCTGGTCGTTCCGGGGGGCGATGCCGACCCGCGTCTCGAGGGGCAGTGCGCATTGCAGCACGAGGGAGCCGGTGTAGTCGGCGATGCCGCCCATCACATCCAGTCGGGCCGGCGCCCGCGCCAGGTATCTCGGTCCGCCGGCGATGGATTGTTCCGCCCAGATGCCCTCGCACAGAGAGGCAAATGCATCAACCGCTTTATCGCTGTCAGTTCCGATCATTGTCCGAATAAGTCTTGACGAAACCGTCGTACGGCGGCGGCCTCCTGCCGCCGTGAAGCTCAGAAGCGCTACAGGCCCGGCGACTCCGTCACCTCGCGCAGCACGTGTTCGGACACGTAGATCGGGGTGTCGGAAGCGACACCCAGCGCGATCGCGTCGGACGGCCTCGAGTCCACCTCCAGCAGCGCGCCGTTCTGTCGGATCACCAGTTTGGCGTAAAAGGTGTGATCCCGCAAGTCGTGGATGACGATCTTCTCGAGTTCGCCGTGCATCGCCTGGATGACGCTGGCCAGCAGCTCATGCGTGAGCGGCCGGGCCGTGGCGAACCCCTTCACGCGCCGGTCAATGGCCAGGGCCTCGTGGATGCCGATCACGATCGGAAACTGTCGCGTGCCGCCCTTCTCCCGCAGGACGATGATCTGCTGATCGCTCGTCTCGGAGATGATAATGCGTGACAGCTCCATCCGGATGTCCATGACCACTCCCGTTCAGGACAGTAGCCGCCGGAACATATCCGAGCTTATTTCTGCCTTCGCTGCATGTCAAGCGGCCGACAATGCCTTCCCGGCCGGAGCCGCTCCGGTTTCTTGACGGCGCCGGCCGGGCATGTGATTCTTTCGCGGAGCGGTCCCGGGATTCTGAACGCTGCAATGATTCTGGCGAAGCTGTGGGCCTTGGCGGTGTGCATTACCCGTCGAGGCATAAGTCGTTACGACGGAAGCGGTGACACCGGCCGCGGCATCATGGTCTTCGCCGAGACCGTGCGGTGGCTGTTCATCGTCTGGGGCTTCGACGCTTTCTGCCGGGCCCTGCGGGGCGGCGGGTGCGGGTATGCGGCGCGGCTCTGCCGCTGGAGCCGGGCCGGCCCGCGCGTGTTGCTCGACGCAGTCGCATCGCCCGCTCATCCCCCGGGCACCCGGGCAGCCCGCTACACCCCGGTGGCTCCTGCCTGGGCCCACGTCGCGCGGGCGATACTCGCCTGCTCGCGGAACGCCTGCCCGAGACGGTACTGGAGGCGCAGGTACATGAGGAGGAAGACCAGGGCGAGGATCGCGGCGGGCCCCATGACGCAGGCGATTCCTCCCGCGACGACGCCCGACCCGGTCGGACGCGCCGTAAGCACGATCAACGTAAGCAGGATCCCGCCGCCGAGCAGAACGGTCATCGTGCCGGTGTATGCCCACCGGAGAAACCGGGCGCGAGCTGCGTACTTGGGCTCCGGTATTCGCAGCGCGAGCTTCTCAAGGTAGACCAGCTTGGCGAACTCCCCGATCACGCTGCTGAGACCGACCACGGACGCGACGACCGTCAGAACGAGGGCCGTGGTCCCCGTCACGACCCGCGCCTGCGCCGGAAGAAGCAGCAGCGTGCTCAGGACGCCGAGGAGGAGGGCAATCCGGATGATTCTGCGGGCGCTCACGTAGCGGTCTTCTCCGATGCCGCTGGGGTCGGGTTCCGTGAGCAGGTAGGCTCCGTAGAAGGCGAGCAGACTGCCCGCAGTGTGCAGGAGTTGTCCGAAGAGCGGGTTTACGAATCTGGTGACGATACCGCCCGCGATGCTGAAGAAGAAGGATGCCGCCAGTCCCCACAGGATATAGCGGATGCCAAGTGCCAGCGTCTCCACCCAGCTCGGGTCGGCGAATCGGAGGAGATCTCCCGAGACGGACAAGCCGATGGGCGTGCCGCACTCAGGGCATCGCCCGGAGGGTCGCAGGCCGCGAAGGTTGTAACCGCAGCGGCGACACACGACATCGGTGTCGATCGTTCCCGACGAGTCGAGGATCTGCGCTGTCTGATCCGGTTGAAGAGAAGTGTCCATCGGCTTTGTCCTTTCGTTCGACAGGTTCGCCGCCATGCCCCGTTCCTGGTCCGGCTGCGCCGGCGCCGACGGTATGTGGGGCCGTGGGACAGGGAATTTGCTCCGGGTATCCGGCGGGCTGCATGTCCGGACGAGCCCGGGCTCGCGACGTTTTCCTGCTTCTGCGGACCTGTTCAGAAGGTCCGGCGGATCCGGCCTTCTTGTGCCCACCGGCCGGATTCTTCGTCGCTCCCGTATTCAGAATGAGAGGCGCCGTTTCGGCCACCTCGTATTTACATCACAGGTGCCACGGCGGGCGCATCTTCGGGCAGAGCATTGCATTCGCCTCGGGGTCGTTCGTGATCTGCTCGGTCTTGGGATCCCACTTGAGCGGTCTGCCCACGAGCATCGCGATGTTGTTCAGGTGGCAGATCGAGGCGGTGCGGTGCCCGATCTCGGCGGTGGCAAAGGGGTCCTTGCGACTCCGCACGGCGTCCAGGAAGTTCTCGTGGTGCCCGGAGGTGCGGCCGAGCTGGATCTCGTCGTCCCGGATCTTCTCCTTAAGGATCGACTCCTTGCTTGCCTCGAGCTTCGCGCCGTGGATGTGAATGAAGATCCACCCTTCGTCGCCTTCGAACTTCAGGCCGCGCGGCCCCTGGTTCGCGCCGATCATTCGCACGCCGTTCGCGTAAACGTTCTCGAACCGGTAGTCGGTGAAGACGTTGAACAGGGCGTTCGGATCGCGCCGGCCCTCGGCCGTGATCTCGATCGGGCCGGTGTCATCGGTGCCGTTGCCCAACTGGGCGAGGTCGATGATGTGCGCACCGCGGTCGGTCATCTCGCCTCCGCCGTAGTTCAGATTGAAACGCCACCAGAAGTGGCAACGGTTCTTCGTGTAAAAGACCTTCGGCGTGTGGCCGAGCCAGAAATCGTAATCGAAGCCTTCGGGCACGGGCATCTCGGGCTGGGGTTCCTTGTTCATCTCGAGGACCTGTTTGTGGTGGCCCTCGTCGAAGGGGAGGTTGATGGAGATGGTCTTGAGCTTTCCGATTCGGCCGTTGCGGACCAGTTCGCAGGCGTAGCGGGCGTTCGGCCCCGAGCGCTCCTGGCTGCCGCACTGGAGGATGCGTTTGTTCTTCGTGACGGCCTTGACGATGGCGCGGCCCTCGCAGACGGAGTTCGCGAGCGGCTTCTCGCAGTAAATGTCCTTGCCGGCATTTGCCGCGGCGATGGCGATGAGGGCGTGCCAATGGTCGGGCGTGCAGACGGTGACGGCGTCGATGTCCTTGCGTTGCAGCAGGTCGCGAAAGTCGTGGTACGCCTCGCAGCCCTTCCAGGTGCCCGAGGCGTTCTTGTCGGCGTAGTACTTTTCAACGGTGGCCTTGGCCGGCTCAAGCCCGAGTGTGGCGCCGCCGTGGTAGAGGTTGCTCTTGCGCTCTACGTCGCAGACGGCGACAATCTGAACATCGTCCCGCCCCATGAATCGCTTCATGTTGCCGGTTCCCTGGCCGCCGACGCCGATGCAACCCATCACGATGCGGTTGCCCGGCGCAACGTTGCCGTTCTTGCCGAGTGCCGAGGCCGGCACGATGTAGGGAAAACTGATCGCCCCGGCCGACGCCGCCGTTGCCAGCTTGAGGAAATCCCGCCGGGTCGTCTTCTTTTGTCGCATTCGTTTATCCTCCTGCCAGAGTGCCGATCGACCGTGACCGCCCGAGCCGGGCGGCGAGACGCGGCCAGTATGCACCGGTACGCCGTCGGATGCAATCAGCCGCCGGGTGCTCGCCGCAGACCCCCAGGCGTGCCGGGCCGTCGGCCCAGCCGTCGGCAGGTTCCCGTGTGCGGACGCCATGAAGCTTTCAGTGGGATATCTCGCATTGCCGTCACACACGATCTCCGTGCCGGGGACCCGGCGGGGCGAGACGTAAAGTTCCTCACCGGGCGCCCCCGGCGCCGACGAATCGCCAGGCAGGACGCGGACGGCCTCTTTACGGATGACGGTGTGGTCGTGCAATCCGGGCGATCCCAATAAGGGGGGGGGCTCGACGATAGAGCCGGTTGCGTTGCGCCTCTGAGGGGCGCTGGGGAGGCCGACGATGCCGCGTTTCTTGTTGACGCGCCGCCGCCGGCCTGTTATCCTGCACCCCCATCACGATCCTCACGTCGTGCTCTCTCGTCGAGCGCGGTTGCGCAGGGCGAAACGGAGGAGCGCCGTATCTGCTGGGGGGGGGGCGCGCCGCTGCCGGCGGCGGACTTCCACATCGGCGGTTTGTGCCATAACCGCGCGACACTGTCGCACGGGAAGTGATAACGGATCGTTGCGTGCAATACCCGGACGTATCTGACGTGCCGATCGTGCATCACGTCGATGCCGCGCGTCAACCGATACGTCGCGGGTAAGGAGTACATGTCATGTTTCACACTCTCTCGGTCATCGGTCGGGTCGTTCATCGGGTTGCCGGCTCCGGGCAGACGCAAACGGCAGTCCTTTCCGTAGCCTGCCTGCTGCTGGTCGGGGCGCCGCTCCACGCACAACGCCCGCTGGGCATTGACACCTCCGTCTGGGACGGGAACATCACTCAGGACGGCTGGAACCAGGTCTACGCCGCCGGGTACGTGTTCTGTTTCCAGAAGGCCACGCAAGGCGTGAGCATTACGGACAGTACCTTCTACAATAACATGGAGCGCGGCCGGAACGCCGGGCTCCTGATGGGTTGCTACCATTTCGCCGACCCGGCCAACAACTCGGCCATCGCCGAGGCCGACTACTTCCTCGCCGCTGCCAGCGCCTACTGCGGCGGCGGATACCTGCCACCCGTGCTCGACATCGAGTGGGGCGGCGAGGTTCTCGGTAAGACTGCTCTGTCGCAGTGGGCCAACACCTGGATGGACCGGGTGGAAGGGCTGACGGGCGTCAAACCGATCATCTACTGCAACCCCAACTACGCGATCAACTATCTGGACTCCACCGTCACGGATCACATGGCGTGGATTGCTCAGTACTTCGTGAACCCCAACCCCCAGACCGGAAACCCCACGACGGGCGTGTTCCCCACATGGACATTCTGGCAATACAGTGACGACGGCGTGGTCCCCGGCATCAGCGCCGCCGTAGACATGGACGTGTTTAACGGCACCCTCGCCCAGTTGCAGGCGCTCGTCGTCCCCGGCAACACGCAGCCGCCCTTCATCGTGGAGAGCCGATCCGGCGGCCAGCATTACGCCAACTACTCGGAGACGGGAACATGGTCGAATGGCTCGTCAAAGAGCACCGCGCCCGGCTGCACCTCCGGCATCGGCCACCGCTGGTGCACGCTCGACAGCTCCGCCAAGACCGCCGTCTTCCGCTTCACGCCCAACACCACCGGCATCTATGAGGTCTTCACGACGAATTGCACGACATCCAACAGCGGCAACCCGCTGATTCACCGGGTAACGCACGCCAATGGTACAACGAACGTCGGCGTCTGCCAGAACACGACCTGCAACCCCAACGCCGTGAACACCTGGTACTCGCTCGGCCAGTACACCCTCTATGCCGGAACGCAATACACCGTCACGCTTGACGGCGCCACGGGCAGCGGATCCGGCCCGGCCAACAACGCCGGACGTTCCGATGCGATCAAGTGGGTTTACATTCCGGGTCCGTCCGGCCCCACCATCACGCAACAGCCGGCGGCACAGAACGTCTGCGCGGGGGCAACGGCGTACTTCGCCGTCGCCGCGACCGGCAGCGGCACGCTGACCTATCAGTGGCAGAAGAACCAGGTGAATCTCGCCAACGGCGGACACTACTCCGGCGTCACGACGGCCAGCCTGGCCGTCACCGGCGCCGACAGCAGCGACGTTGCCAGTTACCGCTGCATCGTCACCGACGCCAATGGCAGCACGCCCTCGAACGAGGCGGCACTTACGCTGAAGGCGTCGACGACGATCACGCAGCATCCGTCCAACCAGACCGTCGCGGCGGGCGGCACGGCCACGTTTACCGTCGCGGCTACCGGCGACGGCACGCTGAGCTACCAGTGGCAGAAGAATCAGGTGAACCTGGCGAACGGCGGTCACTACTCCGGCGTGACAACCGCGACGCTGACCATTTCCAACGCCGACAGCAACGACGCAGCCAGTTATCGCTGTGTCGTCACCGGCGGCTGCGGTTCGGCCACTTCCAACTCCGCCACGCTGACCGTGACGACGGTCGTGACGATCATCAACGACAACTTCGACAGCTATGCCACGCAGTCGGAGTTCCAGACCGCGTGGCCGGCCGTCGGTACGAGCCTCACGCTGAGCACGGCCCGTTATTACAGCTCGCCGAAGTCGCTCTACAGTCCGAACGACAGCACCGCAAGACAGAACAAGAAGACCTTCACGGAGACCATTGGCACCGATGCAAGCCCCCTGATTCTGACTTACCGGCTCTACGACCCCGGCACAACGGGCACCGCCAACCAGTGGGTCGACATCCGCGACTACAGCCCGGTCACGCAGAAGCAGTTGATCCAGTATGGGATCTACAGCGGATGCAGCACGACCAAGTACTCGGCCCGCGTCACGTTCAGCCCGGGCAACGGATGGGTCGCCACAAGCGTTTCGCGTACGGCCGGCTGGCATGAGCTGAAGATCGTCATCAAGAGTACGACCATGGACTTCTATGTCGATGGTGTGCTCGCCAGCGGCAACCGGGCTTACGCGACGGCGGAAGGCGCGGTGAGTTGGGAGGAAATGCGGATCGGCGCCGGATACTCATCCGTGGCCGTCTACGCCAACTACGACAACGTCACGCTGACGAAGGGCCAATAAGGGCCGAACCTCGCGGAAGGGCAACACGGGCATGCCTGTCACCCGGCAGGCATGCCCGCTTGTTCTGGTCGGATGCGCGGTTCTTGCCGAACAGGAGGTTCGGGCACGGTCGGCGGCTTCCTTACGGTCTGATGAAGAGTTCCACCGTCAATCGGTGGGCCGGCGGGGGCGCGGGAACGTCGGGCTGAATCGCCGTCCTTCAAAGGAGAGCCGGCCGGCGCCGCGGACATCGGTAATGAGAACAGGAGGCAAATGCCCCGGAGACCAGGCTATGAAAGGCGGTCCCTTGTTGGGCCGACCCGAACGCAAGCGGGTGTCGGTCCCGCCGCCCTGCCGGGCAGCGCCGGATGGCGTCATGACCGTAGCCCGTTCGATACCGGCTACTTCGTTTGCGTCGTTGCCGTTCGGCGGCGGATCGTGACCTCGACGAGCGTGTCCTTGTCCAGGACGCGGGGGATCTGGAAGATCGCATTGCCGTCCACGTCACGGCTTACCGGGCGGATTTCGATGCCGTCCACATACGCCCACACGTCGCTATCCGCTACATCCACGATCTTGAAGGCCGGCCCGAAGCGCATCCTTCGGCTGCCGTCGAGCCGAAGCTTCACGACGTTGCCGTCAGGTTCGAGCGTGTAGTGCCCGCGAGCCTCGTTGAAGCCGTCGCTGTCGAAATCGCCGGGATCCGTCCGCAGGAGACGGCCGGCATCGACGGTGATCGGCATCGGGTTTACATAATCGAGGACGATTGGTTCGGCCTGCTCGGTTCCATCGATGTCGGTGGGCCACACGGTGAACATAGCGGCCCACGCGGTGAGCGTTTCGGCGGGGCCTCCGTAGAAGAGCGTACCGAGACGCGGCTCCTCGTCGTGGCGCAGGGGCCTCGCCCTCGGCGCGACGGCGGACCGATAAAACGCGTAGAGCAGGTCGGGTTTATCGCGGCCGTCCTCGTGATACAGGACGTAGCTCAGGGCGTCTGCAGCGCCGGCCCCCTCGCTGCCGACGGCCCTCGGTGTGCGCAGCAGGCGCTGGAAGCCTTCGCCGTCGGCACAGGTTATGAGATAGCCGACCGGGCTGACGGGGCCCGCTTGCGTTTGACCCGGGGGGGCGGTTGCATTGCCGGGTTTCTCTCTGCTCGGCGGGGGAGCCGGCACGGTGCCGGCAAACTCGAGGCAGACCTTGCCGGTTGTGTAGACGGTGTACACCCAGCGGTGCAGAGGCGCTTCGGTGCCGGGCGACGATATCGCGGCGGCGGTTCCGAATCGCCATTCGCCCCAGATGACCGCGCGGGTGGCCGATGCCTCGACGATTCGCTGAAAGCTCTCGGCGGCCGGGCCGAGCTGTTCCCATCCCGAGGCCTCGTCCACGTGCAACGGGGCGTCGGGGTCGGCCGGAATCAGCACGGGTGTGGGTCCTAACGGGCCGCCGCCGGTCAGGTTCCGGATGCGGTTGGGATCGGAGCGGAGGTCGAACCATTGGGCAATCCGGCCCCGGGAGAAGACCAGCTCGAATCGTTCTACCACGCCTACGCGGAAACGGCGGCCTTCGGCGCGAACATAAAGGTCTCCGGGCTGGCCGGATGGCGAGGCAAGCAGGTCCTTCGCGTTGTCGCCGAGGACGATATCGTCGAAGTACAGATCGATCGGCTCGTCGATTTGCGGACACCCGAAGCGAAGCTGACGAACGTCCGCGAGATCAATGCGCTCTGCCATGTCGCCGAGGTCGATCCGAAGCAGGTTCCAACCCTCGCGGAGCACGATACCCCGCTGCCGATACTCCGCGGGCTTTTCGGACCCGCTGCGCGCGGTAAAGACGGCGCCCGCAACGATGCGGGGGCTATATACACTCAGGAGCAGGAGGTGAAAGCGGCTCCAGTCCCTCGGCAGTGTCCAGTTACCCTGGCCGGAGTCCTCGACGACGAGTTCCTGGTCGCTGCTGGTGAAGCGGACCTTGAGCGAGCCGGCGCCCGTCTCGGGTCTGGCGCGTTCGGGGACGATTCCGACGTACCCGGCAGCGGTAGGGGGCGCCAGACGGAAAATGGCACCCTGTTCCGGGGCCTCAAAGTCCGCCACGATCAGAAACCGCCCGGAAGCCAGGTCCGGGTAGGTTCGCACAAGGCGGTCGGCAAGCGGCTCGAGCGGCCGGTGGTATGCCGACAGCGGGGCGGCGCAGCCGGCGAAGACGAGGAGGCTGCCCGTCGGGAAGGCGTATCCGCAGAGTCTGCGCCAACGGTTGCTTGCCATGAGGACACCCGGATCGTACGGCCAGGAAGGTATGCTCTCTGCGGGCGGCGGTCAACGGTCGCTCGCGCGGCTTGCCGGAAGTTCCGGGACGCGTCACGATACGGTCCCTGCGGCGGCATCGAGTTTTTTCCCCATCCCCCGCGACATTGAATGGGTGCGTGCTATGATTACAATGTCGGGAACGGAAGCAGGCACCACATAGACAAGAGCGAAGCATGATACTGATCAAGAGCGTGTTCGATGCGGCGGACGCAAGCGACGGGCTTCGCTTGTGGATCGGCGCTGTGCCGCTGACCCGGGATCTCACGGAATGGTGCCGGGTGGATCGCTGGCTCCAGGAGGGATCGCCGCCCGCTGAACTCGCTCAGTGGTTCGACGAGCACCCGGGCGGATGGGAATACTTCCGGGCGAAGCACCACGAGGCGCTGGACCGTGGCGACTCGCTGCCGGCATTGCGGCGGCTGAGTCGCACGGCGATGGACGAGAACATCACCCTGCTGCATGCGGAATCGAACCCCGCTCAGAACGCGGCGGTATCGCTTTACGAATACCTCGTCGAGTTGCAGGCCTACTGCTCCGACGACCAGTCCGGCACGCCCTGACGGAATCGCACAACTCGGGTACGGATTGCCTTCCGGGCAGTGCGGAAAGCCGAGGGGCCGCCCGGCCTGGAACGGTCCGGTCAGATCAGTCCCTTTTCCCGCCGGCGATCGATCACGCGCCTCGCTTTGCCCGCGGAGCGTTCCAGCGTCTGCGGCTCGACGAGTTCCACGTTGACGCGGATGCCGGTGATCGAGTGAATCTCGCGGTCGATACGGTCGCGGAGGGCCTGCATCTGGCTCATCTTGTCCGAAAAGTCCTGTGAGCGTACCTCGACGCGCACGGTAACGACATCCAGGGTGCCCGGCCGGTCCACCTCGATAAGATAGTGGGGCGCCGTGCCCTCGACGCGAAGGAGGGCCTCCTCGATCTGCGAGGGAAAGACGTTCACGCCACGGATGATGAGCATGTCATCGGTTCGCCCGAGGACGCGGCTCATCCGCACGCCGGTGCGCCCGCAGGGGCACGGCGAGGAATCGAGCGACGCAATGTCGCGCGTCCGGTACCGGATCACCGGCATCGCCTCTTTTGTGAGGGTGGTGAATACGAGCTCGCCGGGCGTGCCTTCCGGGACCGGCTCGAGTGTGTCCGGGTCGAGGCACTCGACAAGGAAGTGGTCCTCCTGAATATGCATGCCCCGGCGGGCGGCGCATTCCCCGCTGGTGCCCGGCCCGATGACTTCGCTGAGGCCGTAGTTGTTGAAGGCCAACAGCCCCATCTCGCGCTCGATCTCGGCACGCATGTCTTCCGTCCACGGTTCGCCGCCGAAGTGCGCGAACCGCAGCGACAGGCTCCGGGGATCGATGCCGCTGTTGCGGGCAACCTCGGCGATGTTCAGCGCGTAGCTCGGTGTGCAGACCAGGACGTCCGCGCGGAGGTCCTGGAGGAGCATGAGTTGCCGTGGCGTATTGCCAGAGGAGGCCGGAACGACGGCCGCGCCGACCTTCTCCACGCCGTAGTGCAGTCCGAACCCTCCGGTGAACAGGCCGTAGCCGAAACAGATATGCACAAGGTGCTCGGGCCGGAGGCCGCCGGCCACCAGAAACCGGGCGCACAGGTTGGCCCACAGTTCGCGATCGTTCGCGGTATACGCGACGAACGTCGGCTTACCGGTCGTTCCGGAAGAGCCGTGAATCCGGGCGATCTTCTCGCGCGGCACGGCCAAAAGGCCGAGCGGGTAGTTCCGCCGCAGGTCTTCCTTTGTGGTAAACGGGAGCCGCCGGACGTCGTCGACCGTCCGGATGCTGTCCGGCGAGACCCCGGCTTCGGCAAAGGCCGCCTTATAGAAGGGTACCTCAGCGACGCGTGCGACGCATTCGCGAAGGCGGCTCGCCTGCAACTTCGCCAGGTCCTCGCGGCTCAGCGTCTCGTCGCGGTCCCAGATCCGGTTCTCGAATGGAAACTTCGGCATGATGCGGAGTGTCCCTGCCGGTCGGGGTGCGTCTACTTCTCCACTTTGTCGTAGAGCTCGACGCTGCCGATCACGTTTACACCCCCGGCCTGGAGCGCTTTGATCGCCGCGTCGGGATCCTCGAAACGGAACACCAGGACGGCCTTGTCCTCCCGGCGAAACGTGAAGGCGTACATGTACTCCACATTCATGCCGACCCGCTCGATCACGCCGAGGACTGCGGCCAGCCCGCCCGGGCGGTCGGCGACTTCGACGGCGACGACCTCCGTGGTCTTCACAACATAGCCGGCCTTTTCGAGCAGGGCCCTGGCCTGCTGCCAGTCGCGGACGATAAGCCGCATGATGCCGAACTGCTGCGTGTCGGCCAGGGAGAGCGTCAGGATGTTGATGCCCGCGTCGGCCAGCACCTTGCAGGGCCCCGTAAGGCGCCCGGGCTTGTTCTCGAGAAACACGGAGAGCTGATGGAGTTTCATGGCGAGCCCCTTCTGAATGTATCTGTTCGTTTACATGACCCGTTTATCGATCACTCGCTTGGCCTTGCCTTCACTCCGCTGGATCGTGTGCGGTTCGACCAGGCTGACCTGGACGCGAATGCCCAGGGTCCGTTCGATCGCCTTGGAGAGCCGGTTGCGGAGATCTTCCAGAGCGCGGATCTCGTCGCTGAAGGCCTGGGCCGTGACTTCGACCTGGACCTCCACCTGGTCGAGGCCCTTTTCCCGGGTGAGGATGATCTGGTAGTGCGGCAGCGTATCCTCGACGGTGAGCAGCGCGGTCTCGATCTGAGAGGGATAGACGTTCACGCCGCGGATAATGAACATGTCGTCGCTTCGTGCGGTGATGCGGCTGATCCGCCGGATTGTCCGCCCGCACTTGCACGGCTCCGGGTTGATGCAGGTGATGTCGCGGGTGCGGTAACGGATCATCGGCATCGCACGCTTGCTCAGCGTGGTCAGGACCAGTTCGCCGGGCGTGCCGTCGGGACACGGCTCGCCGGTATCCGGGTGGACGATCTCCATGAGGAAGTGGTCCTCGAAGATGTGCAGGCCCGCCTGGTACTGGCACTCGATGCCGACGCCCGGGCCGATGATCTCCGAAAGCCCGTAGATGTCGTAGGCCTTCAGGTTGCTGTTGGCCTCGATGTGCTTGCGCATGCCCTCGGTCCAGGGTTCGGCGCCGAAGACGCCGGCCCGGAGCGGAAGTCTCTTCATGTCGACGCCCAGTTCGCCGGCGCGTTCGATCAGATGGACGAAGTAGCTCGGCGTGCAGCAGATGGCCGTGCTGCCGAAGTCCTTCATGATCATGATCTGCCGGTCGGTGTTGCCGCCGGAGATCGGGATGACCGTTGCGCCGAGGGCCTCCGCCCCGTAGTGCGCGCCCAGCCCGCCGGTGAAGAGCCCGTAGCCGTACGCGTTCTGGATGATATCGCCACGGTGCAGGCCGCAGGCCGCGAAGCTTCGCATCATCACGTTGGCCCAGACGTCGATGTCCTCCTGCGTGTACGCCACGACGATCGGCTTGCCGGTGGTCCCGCTCGAGGCGTGAAGGCGGACGACCTCACTCATGGGGCTGGCGAAGAGCCCGAACGGGTAGGTGTCTCGCAGGTCGGCCTTGACCGTGAACGGCAGCTTGCGAATGTCTTCCAGCGTTTCGATGTGACCGGGGTTCAGGCGGCGCTCGACCATGCGGTGCCGGAAGAGGCTGACGCTTTCGTACGCGCGGCGGACGATGGCCTTGAGCCGCTGCAACTGCAGGCTCCGCAGTTGCGGCAGCGGCAGGAAGTCCGGTGCGCTGACGGGATGAAAACCCCCGTCGGTATCGACCGATGAGAATCCGATCATGACGTGTTGCCTCCTTCAGACTTTGCCGGACCGCGCAGCGGAGCGGCCAAGCTCGAATGCCTGCAGATTCGCATCATGCAGCTTCGGCGCCAGGTTCGCGCGGACGGCTTCCAGCCAGTCCGCTTCGGGAATCGGCAGATGAACGCTGAGCGCGCCGAGCAGGGCGACATTGAGGCTCCGGCGGTTGGCCAGCGCCGTTTCATCGATCCGTTCGGCCGTCAACAGCACGCCGCCCGGGCGCAACTGATGCCGGTTCGACTCGACCTGATCGGCAGCGACCGCGACGAGGAAGTCCGCCTCGCCGACGGGGACCATCGGGCTGAGGACCTCTTCCCCGAAGCGGACGTCGCTCGTGACGGAGCCGCCCCGCTGGCTCATGCCGTGAATCTCGCTCTTCTTGACGTCGTAACCGGCCCGGAAGGCGGCGTCGGCCAGGATGTCGGAAGCCTTGATCACGCCCTGGCCGCCGAGCCCCGCGATCACCACGTTGACGACCTTATTCGCCATCTTTGCGGCCCTGTGCCGCCGACGTTTCGCAGGACTCGCGGCCCGCGGCGGCCCGTTCGTATTCCTTGATCCTGCCCGCCGCGAGCAGACACGGCCGGCGCGTGACGATCACACTGAGCTTTCCGCCGGCCAGACGGTCGGCCAGCAGCGCCTCCAGCGCGGCGGGATCGCGCGTGGGGTCAATCACGTCCACGTGGGGAATACCCAGCGCGCGCGCGAGGTCCTCAAATACTACCCGCCCCGTCGGCTCGTGGTTGAGCGTCCGGCCGGTGCCCGGGTGCTCCTGCAGGCCGGTCATGGCGGTGGTGCCGTTATCCAGGATCATCAGTACGTGACCGGTGGCGGGGGGGTTGTAGACCATTTCGACCATCCCCGTGATGCCACTATGCACGAACGTGCTGTCGCCGATGACGCTGACGACGCGCCGCGCTTCGGCGGGCGGCAGCACATGGCGAAGCCCCAACCCCACGCCGATGCTGGCGCCCATGCAGACGCAGGAGTCCATCGCCTCGAACGGGGGCAGCACGCCGAGCGTATAGCAGCCGATGTCGCCCGCGATGATGCACTGGAGCTTGCGGAGAACCTCAAACACCGTGCGGTGCGGGCAACTTACACAAAGCTGCGGGGGCTTGCCGGCCGGCGGGGCGGGCTCCGGGGACGTATCGTTCGCGAGGATTCGCCGGACGCGTGCCACGTTCAGCTCGCCGAAGCGATACATCTCCGCCTTGCCCTCGACGGATACGCCGGCGGCGCGGATCGACTCGACCAGATACGGGTCGCCCTCCTCAATGACGACGCATCGCTTGACGCCGGCGGCGAAGCGGCGGATGAGTTCCATTGGCAACGGATAGGTGGCGCCGAGCTTCAGGAAGCTTGCATGCGGCGCGGCCTCCCGGGCATGCACGTAGGAGACGCCGGAGGCGACTATGCCCAGCGCGGGATCACCGTCTATCCGGCGGTTCAGCGGGGACGACTCGTTCCATCTCTCGATCTCCACCAGCTTGGCCCGCAGGCGGCGATGCGCCGGGCGGGCATAGGCCGGGATCATCACGCGGCCCCGGATATCGCGATCGAAGCGGGGCGGCGCGGGCGGGCCGGGGAGTTCGCGCGGGCGGACGATCGACTTGGAGTGACAGACGCGCGTGGTCAGCCGGAGCAGAACGGGGAGCTTCCAGCGTTCGGACATCTCGATAGCGGCGGCTGTGAAGTCGTAGGCCTCCTGCGAATCCGAGGGTTCGAGCATCGGCACGCCGGCGGCCACGGCATAGCGGCGGTTGTCCTGTTCGTTCTGGCTGGAGGCCATGCCGGGATCGTCCGCGGACACCACGACCAACGCGCCGCTTACGCCGGTATAGGCCGCGGTGAACAGCGGGTCGGCGGCGACATTCAGGCCGACGTGCTTCATCGTCACCAGCGCCCGGGCCCCGCCGAACGCAGCGCCCATCGCGACCTCGAACGCCACCTTTTCGTTCGGCGCCCACTGGGCATGACATCCAAGGGCGGCGAATGCCTCGAGGATCTCCGTGGAGGGCGTTCCGGGATAACCGGTTCCCAGGGCTACGGCCGCATCGCGCGCAGCCAAGGCGACGGCCTCGTCTCCGCTCAACAGCATACGACTTGGGGAAGGCACTGCGTACTCCGATTTTCTTTCCCGCCGGCGCGAGGGGCATGACGGCCGGCACCCGCCAGCGCAGCCCACGAAAGCGTCGGTATCCTATCGGCAGCGCACGGCCGGGGCAACCTCCGCGCTTGCAGGAATGCGGCGCCTGCCGAAGGCTGTATCTGCGGGTTGTTTCGCGCGGGAATCGGCTGGCGAGCCGTCTGCCGTCCGGCGCCTTCAACGGGGAGGCGAACTGCTTACGTCGCTCCCGCGTCATCCGATCGACGGGCCTCTCCGTGCGCGGCAGCAAGATGCGGGTGAGCTGCCAGCGGCTCGCACCTGGCACCGTCGCAGAAGGATGCTTCGAACTCGTGCTCCAACCGGCCCTGGAGCGGCTGGAGCCGGGAAACCATCCGCTCGTATTGTTCCCGTGTGATCTCCTCGTAGGGGGCCTGCGGGTAGCCGTGGCGCGATGCCGGCAGAAACACGATCGCCTTGAGCCGACGTTCGTATCGCGCCAGGATGCGGGGAACCTCCTCGGCTTCGGTGTCGGGATCGAAGTCGGCGGTGCAGCTCACCTGATTGTCGGACCAGTATCGCTGCATCCGGGCCGCCAGATCGACCTTCTCGCGGAGCGACACATCGGCCTTGCGGCGATCGAGGTGGGGGACGTGCACCGGAAAGGAAATCACCATCGTGTTGTCGGCGTAGGCGTCCGGCTCGACAGGGTAGCCCGCCTTGCGGCAGAGATCGATCAACGGGTGGCCGCCGGCGACGCGCATCCGCCGGATGTAGTAGGGAGCGTGTTCCCAGTGTACGCCGGGCGTCGCGCCGGCCAGGAGGCTGACGCTGCCGGAGGGCTTGACCGATGTGGTCTTGATCGATCGCGGCACGCGGAAGTACTCGGAGTACTCCCGGTCGAGCTGCCGCACGAAACGGTAGGCCTCCTCGCACCAGCGGAAGAAGCGGGTGCTGCCGAGCCTGCAGATCGCCTGCGTGATACCCGTCATCGAGCAGCCGATTCGCCGGTTGCGCTGCATGACCGCGTTCGTGCGCGCATCGTGCGTCGGGACGAGTGTGACGGTCTTGGCGTACTCGTAGGCGACCCGGAGCGTCTCCTTGAAGTCCCCCAGGCTTTCGTGATTGGCCGGGTAGGTCTCCACCAGGCAGCACAGTTCCCGGTCCCAGAGCGTCTGTTCAACGCACGGGTTGCTGCCCTCCGCCGGCTCATCGGCGTGATCGGGCGGGTCGCCCATCCGACCGTACGCCCGGGCGTTGGCCAGCCAGAGGTAGCCCGGCTCGCCGTTGACGATCGTGCGGCGGGCGACGTCGGAGTAGTCCATGCCTACCTCGGCGAACACCGAGTTGTTGGAGGCCCATCGGTAGTCCAGTACCTTCTCCCGGTCGAGTTTGAGGTCAAGGAACTGCGTATCGTCGGGGTCGCCGAAGGCGATCTGCGCCGAACGGCGAATGCCGCCGGCGACGACACAACGGCCGATGAGGTTCATCGTGTCGACGATCAGGCGTGCGTCAGCCTTTCTGCCGACGTAGGAGCCGTACAGGGCCTCGAGGCTCTCGATCATCTTCTGCAACGGCTCCGGACCGCTGGCGAATCCGCCGAAGCTCCGTAGAGGCGTGAGTCTCGGCCGAATCCTCGAGTAGTCCCATCGCGCCGGCAGGGCGGCCTTCCCGACGTAGCTTTCCAGCACCCGTCGCAGCGCGCCGACCCAGCCCTCGCGGGTGTCATCGACGAAGTAGATCTCGTCGGAGCGTACGGGCCTCTGAATCGTGACGGTGCCCTTGCCGCGCGTATCGAAACCGACGCCGACGCCGAGCATCGACATCGTCATCGTCCAGACGAACGGATCGGCGTAGTCCCGGGCGAGATCCTTTGTCGAGACGAAGCCGCAGTTGTTCAGCGCCGCTCCGCCGCGTTCGTAGATGTGGCGCGTCCCCATGATCCACAGGCCGCGCCCCGGCGGGGTCCACTGGAACCGCCACATGCGGTCGTACGCAGTTTCGGCGACGTGCTGCGCCCTCGCCGAATCCCAGGGCAGGCCCTGCTCGGCAAAGTGGGCCCGCTGGATGGTGAACATCCCTTCGATCACCCGCCGGCACGTCTGCCACCACTCCTCGCCGCCACGGCTGTACGTGCGTTTGTACGTGACCCAGGACAGCGCGCCGAACCCCCACGGCACCGGACGATCGCGGTAGCCCGCGAGAAAGTCCGGATCCAGCTCGAACGGACCGTGCCTGTCCACATCCACGAACACCGCGGAACGCCTCGGCACATCCTCGCCCGGCGGGGCGCCGCCGACCGGAACCGGGGCGCACCGTCACTTTGTGTGCTCCGCCTCCGTGCTGAATTTCAACCCTTCCAGCGGCCCGCCCTCGATCGCAGCGACCTGACAGCAGAACGACCAGTCGCCGCCGCCCTGCGTGAGCTTGATCCGCAGTTGGTTCCAGCCCTTCTTCAGCGGGATCGTGACCTTGTCATCCCCGCACGTGAGCGAGCGGGTCGCGTTATTGGCATGCACGACCTTGCCGTTGAGCCAGACCTTGATCCCGTCGTCGCTGCCGAGCAGCAGGCGGGCCTCCTGCTCCCGGTCGGACCAGACGTTCGTCTGTACGTAGCCGCAGCAGTCGGTATCCTTGTAGCGCTTGCTGAGCACGATCTGCCCGGACTGCTTGTCTCCCTCGACATCCAGCGGTTTCCACGTCGCCCGGGCGTCAGGTTCTTCCGGTTCAAACCGCGTGTCGAAAAGGTCCGTGGCCTTGCTGCCGTCCTTCTTGTAGGGCCCGCTGAAGAGCCACGTGACGCAGTACTGCCCGGGCCACTTCGCCAGCGCCTCGGCCGCTGCGGCCTTCACGGCCTTGTCTTCCGACCGGCTGCTCTTGCGCAGGGCGTCGAGGGCGGCGTCGCCCTGAAGCTGCCCCAGCACGTGAATGAGCGACACCTGCACCGGTGCGGGCGCGTCGGACATCACGGCGATGACCGGGGCGGTGCGCTGCTCGCGGTCCGCGATTCGCGTGGCGACGAGGCACACGGCTTCCTCGGCCGCCGTACGCATCGCGTCGCCGCGGGCCTTCACGAGCGCATCCACCACCTTCGGCAGGTCTGCGGTAGGTGCGAGTCGCCCCAAGGCCTTAACAACGGCCACGCGGGCTGCCTCGTCCGGGTCGTGCACGTGGGCATAGAGCACAGGCAACAGGGCCGACGATCGCCGGTCTGCTGCGGCCCGCACGAGAATGGAACGCAGGTGCGGCCCGGCGGCGTCGATGGCGGCGACGATCGCCGCGTCAACATCCTTGCCCCGCAGGTGGACGAGGGCGTTCGTCGCGGCGGCCTGCTCCTCGCCGTCGGTCTTGCCGGCCCGCTCGGCGAGCAAGGGAACGACCAAGCTGTCGCCGATTTGAGCGAGGGCGCCCAGGGCGGCGATTCGCACGTCGGGATCCGCGTCGGTCACCTTCCCGACGACGGCGGGGATCGCGGCCGTATCGCCTCGCCGACCGAGCACTTCCAGCAGAGTGGCCGTCGCGGCGGGAGATGTCTTGTCCATCGCCGCGACGAGTTCGGCCGTCACCCTCGGATCGGGGATGTCCTGGAGGGCCTGGGCGGCGATGAGCCGCATGTGCACATCGTTCTCGTTGAGCAGCGCGACCAGGCGCGGCACGGCCTTCACACCTTGCGCCCGAGCGATGCCCTCCACGGCGGCGATGCGGATCCGCTCCGGCTCGGAGGAGGCAGCAAGCTGCCCGTATACGTCGGCCGCCCGTTCTCGCGAGCCCCGGGCGGCCAGGGCCTCGGCGGCTCGGATGCAGGCGTCGAGGACGGTATCGCGCAGCGGCGGCCGCGCCGTTTTCAGCATTCCGGTAAGCGCATTGACGGCCGGGTCGGTCGCGATATCGCCCAGCGCGGCGACGGCCGCCCTGGCGACGAAGTCGCTCGGAGACGACGCGAGCTTGCGGATGGCACCGACGCTCTGGGCATCCTTGCGGAACGCGAGGGCATTGATGAGAGCAACACGCCATTCGTCGGTCGTGGCCGTCGCCAACTCGGCACGCAGCGCGGCCGCTGCTTGCGGCGACGGGTTGTTCTGCAAGGCGCGGCGTGCCAGCTCGCGGATCTCGGGGTCTTTGTCACGGAACAGTCGGGCGAGGCCGGCGACGACCTCGTCGCGTCCGAAGGGCTCGATCTTGCGAAGCATCCAGACCCGCGCGGGCTTGGCCGTCTGCGGGCCGACCCTTGCCATGATCGCCCTGGCGAGCGCGGCACGCTCGGCCGGCTTGCCGGGAGCGCTTGCGTCGAAACACATTCGCTCCAGCTCGAGCTGTGCCTCCTTGCGATCGACAATCTTCTCGGCGCCCATACCAGGCAGGAGCCTGTCAATCGTTTCGATGTATTGCTTCTCGAGCGGCGACGTCGAACGCAGCCAGCCGCCACCGGCCGTCGGGACGGCCTCACACCCGGCGCCCGCGAAGGCGGCCGCAACGAGCAATGCTAATGTCGTTCGAATCAAACGTGTATTCATCGCAGTCGTCCTTCTCGCCTTACAGGCGCCAGGGAGCTCGCTTCGGTCGATCCAGCCAACGACTCGCCTCTTCATCGCCGATGATCTCGTGCTTGACAGGGTCCCACTTCAGCGGGCGGCCGAGCCAGTACGCGATGTTGCCGAGGTGGCACACGGTGACGGAACTGGCGCCGATCGCCACGTCGCAGATGGGCCGCTGCCGGTTGCGGATGCAGTTGAGCCAGTCCTGCCGGTGGCCGGGGCTCTGGTAAAGGTGCACGTCGTTCGGTCCGATCGGCGTTGTTCCGATCTCGTCGGGCCATGTCTTGAAATAGCCGCGGTTGACCTCGACCTTGCCGTCGGTGCCCACAAAGAGGACGCCGTTGACGTTGTGGTCGCCAGGCGCCTTGCAACTGTGATACATCACGACGCCGTTGGCGTACTTGTAGACGACGCCCTCGCCCTTGGTTCCGTCGGGCGATTGTCGGGTCTCGGGCGCCTTCTTTGGCGGGATGATCTCCACGGGGCCGCTGCCGTCCATACCCATTCCCCATTGCGCAATATCAAAGTGATGCGCCCCCCAGTCGGTCATCATCCCCCCGGAGTAATCGCGAATGTCGCGCCAGCCGCCGCCGTAGTTCCCGCTGCAGCGCTCGGAGTTGTACGGCTGCCACGGGGCCGGCCCGAGCCAACGGTCCCAGTCAAGGCCCTCGCGCACGGGTTCCTCGGGCAGGTATCGCTCCTGCGACGGCCCGCCGACATTGACGTAAACGGCCTGCAGCTTGCCGATCCGGCCGCTGCGGACGAGTTCGCAGGCGAGGCGGAAGTTGTGCTCGCTCCGCTGCTGACTGCCGGTCTGGAAGACCCGGCCGTACCGTCGGACGGCGGCGACCATGGCGTCGGCCTCGCGGATCGTCAGCGAGAGCGGCTTCTCACTGTAGATGTCTTTGCCGGCGCGGCAGGTCGCGATCGCGACGATCGCGTGCCAGTGATCGGGGACGGCCGAGAGAACCGCGTCGATATCCGGGCGTGCGAGGAGTTCCTCGAACTCATGGTACTCGGCGCAGCCCTTGAACGTCCCGGCCTGGCGGTCGGCAGCGTACTTCTCCTCGACCTTCTGTTTGGCGTTTTTGCGTTTGACCGCATCGACGTCGCAGACGGCGACGACCTGAACCTGTTTGTCGTCAAGGAAGCCGGGCAGGTGTGAGCCGCCCATGTTCCCGATGCCGATGAATCCGACCGTGATGCGTTCGCTGGGGGGCTTCCAGCCGGCTCGCCCCAACGCGGAGGCCGGGACGAAGTACGGCGCCGCCACGGCCGCCGCTCCCTTCAGGAACGCCCGGCGGCTGACGCCGGCGTTGTGCCGTTTGGCCATGTGTTGTCCTTTCTGTCTTTGTAACACCGGACTCGGATCCTGCTGCCCGCCCCGGGGGTGCGGGCGGAGACAGGTTACCACCGGGGGCCCGGGAAGCAAACAGTCCCCTTGACACGGCCGAGAACTCCGGCTAGACTCACACGCGGAAAGATCGCACGGAGACGTAGTTGTGAACTCGTCGCGCTCGTATTACTTTAGCTGGTTCTGGTACTTCGGAGGTGCGCGTCTCCGGGCCTAGCGGTCTGTTCTCGAAAGTGAGATCAAGAGCCCTGAGACGCGAACATGCGAGCTCAGGGTTTTTTTTCAGGTGCGGCAAATGCTTGACATCCGGTTTATCCGACAGAACGTGGACCTCATCAAGGCCGGCCTGCGCCGACGCTTCCCCGATGCCGAGTTCTTC
>CAZMVY010000021.1:18564-32176 GCA_964569765.1 uncultured Planctomycetales bacterium | reverse complement strand
CTTGCCCCGAAGGGCCACGGGTTTGTAGCCAGGTGCGTGAGCTCCTGGACCCGGTCGCGGCCAATGCGACAGACCCCGGCTGGCCGACGGACGTTCGTTTGCCCTTTCGAGGCTTATTGTCACGCGGACCGGGGGTTCACGTCTCCGGCTTCATCCTCAGCCGCGTCGGCTGTCGCCAAGTCCACAGCTTGCAGGCTCCCCCGTGCGGATGCAGCGAGGTGATGATTTCCGAAGGGCATTACTCGTACGCACGTGCGGCCGCTTCGGCCGCGAGCGGAACTCGCGCTACGCCTGCCGCGGCGGATCAGGCGGTGCTTCCCTCGCCGCAGTGTGCTCCGGCCGCTGTGCCGTCGCGCCGGCCGCGAAAATCTGCAGGAAGGGACAGCGGTCTGCGCCCCTGTCGCACCCGCAGGAGGTTCGTCCCTGGAAGAACCGCACCGCACGGAAGATCAGCCACCCCGCCGCCAGCACCAGAATGCCGCCGACGATCGCCGGCTCCAGCCAGCCGCTCGCCATCAACGGGATGCCTGGGTTCGACATCAAGATCGACATGACCGATGCCATCCTGCGGCTCCCGGCCCGCTGCGTGGCACTTACCGTCCGCAGAGGACCCGTCCGACCTGGTACACCGTCACCGCCAGCACAAAGGCCAGCGTCGTCGAGAATACCGTCGAAAAAAGCGCCCACCGCCACCGGCCCGACTCCCGCCGGATCACGGCCAGCGTGGAGAAACACGGGGCGTACAGCATCACAAAGACCATGATCGCGGCGGCCCGCACGGGCGACCACCGCGGATCCTCCGCCAGGACCGACGCCAGATTGCGAATCGTGTCCGGGTGGGAGTCGCCCATCGAGTACGCCGTCCCCATCGTGCCGATCACCACTTCCTTCGCCGCGAAGCCCGCGATCAGGGCGATATTGTCCCGCCATTCGAAGCCCGCCAGTCGGCTGATCGGCGCGAGCGCAGAGCCCAGCCGTCCGGCAAAGCTGCCCTCCAATTGCACGCGGGCACGCTCGTTCTCGATGGCGCGGCACGCGGCCTCGTGCTCCTGCCGGAGCCGGGCGTTCGTTCCGGAGCCTTCCCGGGCGGCCGTAGCCTCGAATCGCCGCTTCGCCTCCGCGAGGCGTGCTTCGAACGGCCGCGCGTCGACTCGCGGAAAGTACATCATCGCCCAGACGAGGATGTTGATCGCCAGAATGATCGTGCCGGCCTTTCGGAGATAGAGCCACGTCCGCTCCCACGTGTGCTGGAGGACGCCACGGAGCGTGGGCACGTGGTACGCCGGAAGCTCCATCACGAACGGGGTCTGCTCTCCACGAATGAACACCTTTCGCAGCAGCCACGCCGCGGACAGCGCCATGACCCACGATACGGCCCACAGCACAAAGAGCACCTGCGGCTTGTGCTGTGCGAAGAACGCGGCAATGAACATCAGGTACACCGGCATCTTCGCGCCGCAGTTCATCATCGGCACGACGAGCATCGTCACGAGGCGGTCCTTCTTCTCCCGGAGCGTCCGGGTCGCCATCACGCCGGGCACGGCACAGCCCCCCCCGCCGAGACCGCCGGAGAGGATCATCGCCAGGATGCTCTTGCCCTGAAGACCGAAGACCCGCAGCACCCGGTCCATCACAAAGGCTACCCGTGCCACGTAACCCGTGTCTTCGAGTACGGCGACGAACATGAACAGGACCGCGATCAGCGGGACGAATCCGACGACGCCACCGACGCCTGCGAGCAGCCCGTTACGAAGGAGGGAGTGGAGCAACGGCATCTGCGGCGCGAGCCCGGCGACCCACCCGGCGAGCCAGTCGTCGAAGAACCACTGGACCCACCCCGTCGGACTTTTTCCGAAGAGCCACCTCCACTCATCGGCCACTTTGAAGATCGACGCGAACAGGCCGTACACCACGAGGCAGAGAATCAACGGACCCAGCACACGATGGCACACGATCGTGTCGATCCGGTCCGTCACGTCCTGCCGCGTCTCCACCGTGGCATGGACGCATTCGCGCACGATGCCGGCGGCAAAGCCGTACCGCCGCTCCGCGATGATCGTCTCCGCACTCTCCCCGCAGTGTCGCTCGATCGCCGTGACCGATGCCTGCGCGGCCGCCTCGATCGCACCGGGATCCCTCGCCAGCCGGCGCACGGCTCCAAGCACGGCCGCATCCCGCTCAATCAGCTTCACCGCTACCCAGTGCGCCGGATACCGGCCTGCCAGTCCCGGCTCGCGGGCAACCGCGGCGGCGACCTTCTCCACCTCCGCCTCCACCTCGTGGCCGTAGCTCACCGGCCGAACCCCCGGTCCGGCCGATTGCTCGGCCCTCGCGACAATCGCCCGCAGCAGTTCGTTGAGTCCGATGCCGCGATGGCCCACCGTGGCGACGACCGGCGCCCCGAGCAACACCGACATCTTCGCCGTATCGACGACAAACCCGCGCCGCCGGGCCACGTCGGCCATGTTCAGCGCGATCACCAGCGGTGCCTGCATCTCCATGAGCTGAACCGTGAGATACAGGTTGCGCTCCAGGTTCGAAGCGTCCACGACGTTTACGACGACCTGCGGCCTTGACTCGATTACCGCGTCCCGCGCAATCAGCTCGTCCAGAGAGTAGGCCGTCAGCGAATACGTCCCGGGCAGGTCGACGACCTCGATCTGACGCCCCTGCCAGGAGGCTCGCCCGAGCTTCCGCTCGACCGTGACACCGGGATAGTTCGCCACGCTCTGCGACATCCCGGTAAGCTCGTTGAAGATTGATGTCTTTCCGCAGTTTGGATTTCCGGCGATGGCCGCCGTGATGGGTCTGCGTGCCGGCTGCCTCGCTGGCGCCGGCGAGAGCGGCTTCAGCGTCGCGGAGGAATCCGCTTGCCCGCCGTCCGTTCTCACCGCTGAGTTCTCCGCATCCCGCACGCTGTAATACTCTCGCAGGTCATTCGACACCCAAGCCGCTCGCGCGTCACTTGGCGATGAAGAGGCCCATCACGACGAAGCTCAGTTGTTGATCCCGGCAGTCTCTCAGAGCCGCTGCGCTGGGCGTCCGCTATCTGTTGCCCGCTCGACCTCGATATAACGTGCCTCATTACTTCGTATTGCGAGGCTGTATCCTTTCACATTGATCTGAATAGGGTCGCCCAGCGGTGCCCGCCGCTTCAGATGAACCCTCGTGCCGCGCATAACCCCCATGTCCAGAAGCCGTTGGCGAAGAGCTCCTCGCCCGCCGATCCGTGTGATCCTGACTACCTCACCTTCCGGTACCTCATCCAAAGTCCTAGGCACGGCTGCCTTCTCCGTCGGGGGGATCGGAATCCGATTCCATAGCAACTGAGACTCAGTCGCAATTGTAGCCCCTGGTTTATAACCTCGTTGCGCATCCCAGTCAATAGGGGCCATGCCTTCGGCTTGTTGAGGGCCTTGCCGCTCCTGGAAGCGCCGATGCCCGCCAGCGAGGCGCGCCAAGACGGCATTCAGGTCCGGGAGCGATGAGATCAGCCGTTGCCACGCGCTGGCTGCGACTTCGCGTCGGCTGTCCGCAATACGGAATCGGTTCGATATGGCCGTGGCGGCTGCGCGTCTTGTGAGTTCTAGCGGTTAGACCGTTTCTGTATCCGATGCCGCTCCGCCGCATGCGGGTGGCCCGGCCGGGGTCTCGCCGCCGGCACGCGGTTGCGTGCGGCGCCTTCGCGCGCTGCGAGTGAGCACGTATGCTGTGTGTATGCCTGCGCAGAAGGATGAGGCCGTCGTACTCCGCCGCCTCGACTACTCCGAGACCTCGCAGGTTCTTGCCTTTTTCGGCCGTGCCTCCGGTCAGGTCCGCCTGATCGCCAAGGGCATCAAGCGTGGGACGAAGAAGGCCTTTGCCACCGGTATCGACCTGCTCGAGATGGGCGACGTCGTCTTTATCCGCCCGGAAGGTGGGAGCGGCCTCGGCACCCTCACCGAGTGGCGGCAGACGGAACCGTTTCTGGGCCTGCGGACCGACGTGCGACGGCTCTATGCCGGGCAGTACGCCGCCGAGATCACCGCGGCACTGACCGAGGAGGGCGATCCCCACCCCGAGTTGTTCGATGCCCTCGTGGCATTGCTCCGCTCGCTCGCCTCTGCCTCGCCGGAAAAGGCACCGGATCGATCGGCGCCGTTGCGGAATCCGGGAGGGCCGGAGGCAGGCGGTCCGCTGGCCGTCCTCGTACGCTTTCAGATGCAGTTGCTGACCTCGATCGGGCTGGTCCCGATCTTCGATGGCTGCGCGGCTTGTCAGCGGCAACGGCCGCCGCGGGAACTCGAGTACTTCTCCGCCGGCCAGGGCGGGATGATCTGCCGCGACTGCGAGCCAACGGTCATCGAGAAACGAAGGGTTGTGCCGGGCGTGGCCGCCGCCCTTTCGCAGGACGCGGTACCGGCTGCGCTCCTGGCCGGGGCTTTCGATGTGCTGAACTATGCGATCTCCTGCGCAATGGGCCGCCCGCCGAAGCTGGCCGCGTACATCGCCGCCGCGGGGTAGCGCGATAGGTCACGCCATTGCAAGCCGATTCGTCTGTCGCCGGTGTCATGTGGTCTCGCCGCGATCCACGCGCGCGGCGACGGTCATGGCGCCCGTCATATTCAGCGTCGTCCGGCGCAGGTCGAGCGGACGGTCCACCCTCGGGACGATGCCGATGTCGCAAGAAGCCGGCGAGCCAATCGACGGTGGCCAAGGCCTGCGGTACAATGGCTTGGATGGCACGACGACTGCGGACCATTCCGGGCAAACCGGCGTATCATGTGACGAACGGCAGTTCGGGAAACCTGCGGCTGTTCGGAGACGATGCGGACCACGAGGTTCTTGTGCGTGTGCTGACCGAGTCGCGTGCCCCTGACGGCGAGCGGGTCTGCGGTTTTGTGCGGATGGCGAACCACTTCCATTCGGTGCTCTGACCGCGCCAGGACGGGCAGTTGTCGCGGGTAATGGTTTGTCGGAATTGCCCTCCTGTGGGCGCGGTGGGCGGTTGTGTGCGGTATCGGAACCGCAAGGAGGCAAACGGTCATGAGCCAGCCGGCCAGCGAGCCCCTGAGCGCGGATCTGCTTCGGAAGATCGACGCATGGTGGAGGGCTGCCAACTATCTGAATGTCGGGCAGATCTACCTGATGGCAAACCCGCTCCTGAGGGAGCCGCTCAAGGCGGAGCACATCAAGCCCCGGCTGCTGGGTCACTGGGGCACGTCGCCGGGTTTGAACCTCGTGTATGTCCATCTGAACCGCATCATCAAGCAGTACGACGCGAACGTGATCTACATGGCCGGCCCGGGACACGGGGGTCCGGCGATCATCGCCAACGTCTACCTCGAAGGCACGTACACGGAGTACTTCCCGGAGATCACGCAGGATGAGCGCGGGATGCTCAGGCTCTTCCGGCAGTTTTCCACGCCGGGGGGCATTCCCAGCCATGTCAGCGCGCCGACGCCCGGTTCGATTCACGAAGGCGGCGAGCTGGGCTACGTGCTCGTCCACGCGTTCGGCGCCGCGTTCGACAACCCGGACCTGATCGTGGCAGCGGTGGTCGGCGACGGCGAGGCGGAGACCGGGCCGCTGGAGGGAAGCTGGAAGGGCACACGGTTCCTGAACCCCGTCCGCGACGGCGCCGTGCTGCCGATTCTGCACCTGAACGGCTACAAGATTGCCGGTCCGACGGTCTGGGGGCGGCAGAGCGATGAAGTCGTCGGCGGATTCCTGAGGAGCCACGGCTACGATCCGTACTTCGTCGAGGGCAGCGAACCCGCGAAGGTCCATCAGGACTTCGCGGCGGCGCTCGAGAGGGCGTACCTCGCCATCCGCCGGATTCAAGACGATGCCCGCAGGAGCGGTCTCCCCGGGCGTCCGGTATGGCCGGCGATCGTTCTTCGCACGCCGAAGGGTTGGACGGGGCCGAAGGTGGTGGACGGGGTGCCGGTTGAGGGGACCTTCCGTGCGCATCAGGTGCCGCTGGCGAACGTTCGTGACAACCCCGAGCATCTGCGGCTGCTCGAAACGTGGATGCGCAGTTACCGGCCGGAGGAGCTCTTTGACGAGACGGGGCGTTTCCGGGCGGAGTTCGCCGCGCTCGCGCCGACGGGCGAGCGTCGCATGGGCGCCAACCCGCACGCCAACGGCGGCAAGCTCTGCGTGCCGCTCGATCTGCCGGACTACACGGACTACGCCATCGAGGTAAAGGCCCCGGCGCAGGAACGTCACGAATCCACGCGGCAATTGGGCAAGTTCCTTCGCGACATCTTCCGGAAGAACGCGCGTCAGGCGAACTTCCGGCTTTTCTGCCCGGACGAGACGAACTCCAACCGTCTGGGCAACGTGTTCGAGGCCACCGATCGCTGCCTCGTCGGCGAGATCCTCGACTCTGATGATCACGTCTCCCCCGACGGCCGCGTCATGGAGGTACTGAGCGAGCACTGCTGTCACGGATGGCTCGAGGGGTATACGCTCACGGGCCGGCACGGCCTGTTCGCCACGTACGAGGCGTTTGCCGTGATCGTGGATTCGATGGCCATGCAGCACGCGAAGTGGATCGAGCACTGCAGCCGGATTCCATGGCGCAAACCCATCCCCTCGCTCAACTACCTGCTGACCTCGACATGCTGGCGCAACGATCACAACGGCTTCAGCCATCAGGGCCCGGGGTTCATCGACAACATCGTAAGCAAGAAGGCGGGCGTGGTGCGTATCTACCTTCCGCCGGACGCCAACTGCCTGTTGTCGGTGGCCGACCATTGCCTGCGCAGTCGCAACTACCTCAACCTGATCGTGATCGACAAGCAGCCGCAACTCCAGTGGCTGAACATGGACGATGCCCGACGGCATTGCGCGCGGGGAGCCGGGGTCTGGGACTGGTGCAGCCATGACGGCGGCGGCGAGCCCGACGTGGTCCTGGCCTGTGCGGGCGACATCCCAACGCAGGAGACGGTGGCCGCCGCCTGGATGCTCCGCAAGATGGTGCCCGAGCTCCGGTTCCGCGTCGTGAATGTCGTGGACCTGATGGCTCTTGCCCCGCCGGACCGGCATCCGCACGGAATGGCGCAAAGCGACTTCATCCAGTTGTTCACCTACAACAAGCCCGTCGTCTTTGCGTTCCACGGTTATCCGGGCGTGATCCATCAGATTATTCACGGGCAGCCCGACGCGGATCGTTTTCACGTCCGCGGCTATATCGAGGAAGGGACGACCACCACGCCGTTCGACATGGTGGTGCTGAACCGGATGAGCCGCATTCACCTCTGTATGGATGCCGTGCGATACGCGCCGAACATGGTGGAGCGCGCCCCCGAACTGATCGCCCAATGCAACGAACTGCTCGAGCGGCACCGCCAGTATGTGAGCCGGTGCTTCGAAGATCTGCCGGAGATCCGCGACTGGGTGTGGACCGACTGAGCGTATATGCCGTCGCGGCATCCTTGCCGCCACGGCGCCGGCCCGGCGTTTGTACGAACGGCCGGAAGAGCGGGGCAAACAATACTCCGGGGCGATACCAGCTCGCTTGGGCGCAAGAAGTGATCCAACACGCCGACCGGTGGCGGTCCGTGCGCGGATCGGGCGGGCGCGATTCGTACCCGCGGCCTCTGTGTCGCCGCGATGCACAATGATCCCGGGGGCGGCTATACTGTCGGTGACGAGGAGTTCCGCGTAGGGCAGGTGGGATTGTGCGCGTAGAGCTGTCCGCGGTACCTTTGCGGGCCGGGCGGCCGGCCTCGCGCCTGTGCGTGGTCGCGCTCGTCTTGCTCGTGGCGATCGGCACGGTGGGGGCGGTCTTCGGCGGTCCGAAGCTCGGCGACCACGAGGCGATTGTCGCCTTGTGCGCGCGCAACATGCGCCTGTCCGGCGACTGGGTGGTGCCGGATTACCTGGGCACGCCCTGGTTCAGGAAGCCTCCGCTGCCGTATTGGATCATCGCCGCCGCCTCGTACGTGCTGCCGAACGATGCGGGTACAGGCTTGCCCGTCGGCACCCTGGCGGCGCGGATTCCGACGTCGCTGTCGTCGTTCGTGACGGTGATGTTGCTCTGGCGGCTGGCGGCGTCGATGTTCGGCCGGCGGGTCGGGGTCGTCACAGCGGTGACCGGCGGCTCGAGCCTCGCATTTCTTCTGTACGGGGCAAATGCGACGGCGGAAATGCTCCTTACGATGTGCTGCACGTGGGCCTGCGTGCACTTCTGGTACGCAGCGACCACGCGCGAGCCGCGGGTCCGATTCCTGCACGCGATGCTCTTCTACCTCGCCCTGGGTCTTGCCATGCTCGCCAAGGGGCCGGCGCCAATCGCCGTCACCGCGTTTCCGCTGGCTGTCTGGTGGTATGCGCAGCGCCCGCTGCAGTTCCTCGCTCGTGAGGGCCTGGGGGCCTGGCGAGAGGCGGTGGTGCTGTTCCTGCGCGACCTTATCCCGCGGACGATCCATGCGTTTACGCGGCTGTGGCTCCTGCCCGGGCTGATCGTGTTCGCAGCGGTGTTCGTTCCGTGGATGCTGAAGGTGGCGGAGAGGTACCCACATGCGTGGAATCTCTGGAACTGGCAGTACTGGCAGCGGGCACAAGGCAACTACGAGGATACCCGGGTGCGAGGCCCGCTGTACTATCTCCCTCTGGTCGTTGGTCTGACGGTGCCCTGGTTGTTTCTCATTCCTGAGGCGTTGGCTGCGCCGTGGATGAAGGGATATACGCGGCATCGGCGGGGTCTCATCTACGGGGCGGTGTGGGCCGTGGTGGCGGTCGGCGCGATGTCGCTCATGGAGTTCAAGAAGCCGTATTACATCCTGCCGGCAGTTCCGGGGCTCATCCTGATCATGGCGGTGGTGGCCGATCGTTTCTTCGCTCGAACCGTGCGGGAAGGTCCGCTGGTCGTGACGTTCGGGAACGAATTCTCTCGCCGGAGACTGCTCGGACCTGACGAACGCCGGTTCGCGTGGACGGTGTGGGGCCTGCTGGCCCTCGCTGCCGTAGTATTACTGATCGCCGGGCACCTGTGGCTGGAAAAGCGCTTCCCCCTGATTGCGTGGCGATCCACGGTGATCGCTGCCGGCGCCGTTGTCGCGATCCTGCTTGCCGGCGTGGCCTTCATACGCGGGCGCGGCTGGGCGGCCTTGGGGATCGTCGCCTGCGCGAGTATCGCCTCGTTCCACGCCGTCTGGTACGCGTGTGCACCGGCCCTCAACACCATCGCCGAAACGAACAAGGTGGCCGCCTTGGCCCGTGCGCTTGACGCCGCATCGGTCCCCGCGACGGCCAGGGTGTTGTGGGCCGACCGGCGACCCGACGCCCGGTTGAGCTTCTACTTCAACCGCAACACGACCTACATGGTCAGCCCGGAAGAGATCGTCAACCGGATGGTGGATCGAACGGGCAAGCAGCGAGAGTTGCAGGAGCTGACACTGGAGCGTGCGAACGCCCTTCTGGCGTCCCCGGAGCCTGTCTATCTCGTCATCGAACGGCGGCACTACGAGCAACTCAAGAGCCTAATGTCGCACGGAAGCCATGTCATCGCCACCGTCGGCAGTGAGGCGGAGCGAGCAGGCAAGAACTGGGTGGTTGTGTCAAACGTAGCCGGGAAACCGTAGGCGCCGGCGGGCACGGGGATCGTTTCCGGCGGCGGGCGGGATGCGCTGCCCCGTGGGCTTGCGTCGCGTCCGCCATGACGTGTTGGTTCAGGCGGGTGAGCGCCGGGCACAAGGACGTTCGGGCCGACAGGCGTCTGCGACGATCGTATCGTAGAAACCGCAGGCTTCATTCGCTCTGACATCAGAGGGAGCAGCGCGGCAGGTGTGCCTTTGGCCCCCGGAAAAGCGTCCGCCGCCGGGGCTGGTTCGATCACATGTCGTTCTTTGCGGGCCTGGGGCGTCCGATACCGGGAAGATCGGAAGCCCGATTTCGAACCGGCGACGCCCTCGCGGCACATTGCGCGGACAGGGACCCTGCGCGGGCCACGCAAGTGAGAAAACGACCGGATGCGCCCGGATTCACAGGCGGATAAGCCCGGCTCCAGCCGATGCAATACACTGGCGTCCGAGGCGACACCGGTATCAGGGGGTGATGATGAGAGGTTGTTATCGGACTGTCGCTGTCCGCTGCGGTCGTTTGGAGCTTCGTCGCGGGGCTGGTACAATGTGCAGCCGAAGGTTGCCTATTGCGCGCGGAGCCCGGCGGCTTGCGCGCTGCGAACCTGGAGAGGCAGCCGATAGCTGGGCGGTTAGAGGTCGGCGGGGCGACAGGGGTGAGCGGCATCACGGCTCGACTGAGCGCGTTCCGGTGTCGAAAAAACGAGGCGGACGTTGGCGGCGGAGTGAGTTGTGCCGGGGCCGATGCCCACGCGGGATCGTGCGGGGCCTTGGCGCAGGGCCGGTCGTTCCAGGCGTGCTCTCGTGAGGAGCGTGAATGCGGGGATGAGTGTCATGGAAGGCAGTAAGTGGGTTGCCCTCTTTGCCGTGGCGGCAGGATGTGCCACAGCGGGCTGCGCTGTGCCGCAGCGGCCCGGCAACGGGACGATTCTGTATCTTACGGAAGACACCACCAAGGCGAAGTACTATCTCTATCTGCCCAGCGAGTACATGCGACAGAACGGCCAGAAGCCCGGAGGTGGGCGATGGCCGCTCGTGATGACCTTCCACGGGTTACGCCCCTACGACGATGCCAACCCGCAGGTCCGAGAATGGCAGGAAGAGGCAGACCGGTACGGTTTCATTGTCTGCGCACCGGAGCTGATGACGTGCGATACGCTCGTGACGGTTCCGCCGCTGAGGACGGCGGATCGGCCTTCCGTCCGGCGAGACGAACAGGCGATCCTTGCGATCATGGACGACGTGTGTCGGCGCACGCAGGCCGATCCGACACGTGTCCTGGCGACCAGCTTCTCTTCGGGGGGCTATCTGGCCCACTACATCGTGAACCGTCATCCGGAGCGGTTCTCGTGCATTGCCGTGCGGCAGTCGAATTTCTCGGCGGAGATGCTGGATCCGCGGCAAGTGCCGAAGTATCGCGACATGAAGGTTGGGATTTTCTTCGGCGAGCACGACTTCGCGATCTGCCGGGAGGAGTCCACGGAGGCCGTGGCCTGGTACCGGCAGCATCGCTTCGACGTGACGGCCAAGTACGTCAGCGGTCTCGGTCATGAGCGGACGCCTCAGACGGCGGCGGCCTACTTCGCGGAGGTGATCGGTGTAGAGCCGCGGACCCCGCCGCCGCTCGGATCGCTGGTGATGCATGACGTGATGCCGGAGGGGCCGGCGAGCTCGGCGCCGCCGAAGCTGGCACGCATTCCGGAGGCGCGGAGCCCGGCGAGGGCGCCCGTTGCGGCCGAAAGGACTCAGCCTCGATCGGGCACGAATGCGATCTTCCCCGCCACGCGGCCGGCGGGAGAGCCCGCCCACGCGACGGAACTCGCGATGGCGAAGCCTCGCGCGGCGGCTCCTGTGCCGCCGCCGCCCGTGCTGAACAGCGGTCCGCCGCCGCAGAAGTATGCTCCGACCTACAAACCGGTACCGCCGGCGCCGCGGCGGACGCCGCCGCGATCCGTGCCGCTTCGGTCGTCAAACAGTGCCGAGACGAGCACGGCGGAAGTGCGTCTGAGTACGACGGTAGGCGTGACTCCGTTGTGGATCAGTTACCGGGTCGAGCTCCCGGAGTCGATCCGCAAGGGGTGCAGCGTTCTGTGGACGGACAACGGTAAGCCCATCAGCACCGCGTTGAGCGGATACGCGGTGATGCGCGACGTCGGTGAGCATCGGCTCGAGGCACTGGTCATCACGCCGGACGACCGGGAGCTTCGCGTGGGCGAGACCGTTACCGTGCTGCCGAAGCTTACGAGTCGCCCCGTGGCGAAACAGCAGTAGGGCGGCGTCCGTTCTCCCGTTTCAACGAATACCTGGTGGCGAGTTCTGCGCGCCTGGACGGCCAAGCCCGTGCGTTTGCGGGTGAGGCCGATGACTGCGTGACGGCGTGCCCGGCCGGGTTGTCTCGGCACGGCGAATCATCTTGCGAGGCCCCACCGCCGGGGGGAAAATGACAGAATGTACCGAACGTTGTGCGTAGCCGTGATGACTCTGTTCGCCGGGTTTTCCGGTTGCGCTTCCGGGAGGCGCAGCGCTTCTGATTCACGCGGAGTGCCGGCGACGGCCGGCGCGATCCCCACGACCCGGCAGGTGGAGAGCGTCGCTCCCGCTCTTGCGGAGGCTCTTAATCACTGGCGGATTACGCAGCGGTCGAACGAGCGGTTGCTGGTGCGCGGGCCGACATTCGTGGGGCTTCAAGGCGCCTCTGCCAGGGAGGCCAGCGAACTGGGCGGCCTGTTGGGAGAGGCTATCAACCAGCACGCGGACCCGCGGCTTCGCTTCGTTGCCCCGGCATACAACGGAGACGATGCGGCTGCCGCGGATGGCATCTTCGACGCCCGGGCGACCTGGGACCCGAAGGCCAGGCGGGGCGCCGAATCATCTCCTCGCGTGGGGTTGGAGATTGTCGATCCGCGGAACGGGCGGACGGTTTTCTCAAACGAGACGGCCGTGCCGCCGTCCGCGCCAGGGGCAGTGCCGGCGGATGCGCAACAGACGGCCGGCGTTTCGCTGCCCGCCCGACAGGCGGTTTCGCAGAGGCCCGTGGCCGGACCGGAGACAGACAGCGGCGGCGCGCCGCGGGTGCCGGTGCCGCCTGCAACGGATGCGACGGCGGAAGCACCGGCTATCGTCTCGCGCGCCCCTTCCCCCGAATCGCCAGCCGGAAGCGTTGCGCCGGCGGCGCCACGCGAACGCGATGCGACCCGGGCGACGGGGCGGACTCGATCGAAGGCGCCGCCGACGGCCGCCCGCCAGCGGGGCCGTTCGGTGGTTGCTTCGCTCCGGCGCGGCGTCATCTACTTCGACAACGCCGGTCTGGCGGATCGCGTGATCATCCTGCAGGAGCGCACGGCGACCGCGGATAACGGAGCGCTGAGTGTTCGTCTTGTGGTTACCAGCCGGAAGGGGAAAAGAACGCTGGAGATCCGCTGTGATTTCTATGACGAGCAGGGCGCAGCGGTCGGCGGGGTGAAGTCGGTGAAGCTTCCCGTGCGAGAGGGGGTGCCGGCGACGGTTTCGCTTGCCTCGTACAGGCCCGCAACCCGTTATGTCATGTTTGTGAGGGATTGACGAGGGGCGATCATCGGGCATCCGGCGCCGGCATGCGGGGACCTCGATCCGTACGCGCACGTCTGCGTTGCCGCCGGGGTCGGTCGGGGCAACTGCCGGGCGCGTGATTGCGCGGGGGCGCGACCACCGCGAAGGCCGGCCGCCTACCGGCGCGCGTGCGTCTGAAAAAACTCCCAGATCGCGTCGGTGGCGCGGAAACGGTCGGACCTCTTGCCGACGATCTGCTCCGGCAGGAGGCTTTTTCCACCGGGCCAGACATGGCCGAGACCTTCGACGGTGCAAAAGAGGACCTCTGTATCGTGCTCGGGCGATGCGTAGACGAGGATCATCACGCCGTTCGAGTCGCGAAGGGTCTTCGGGTCGGTGTGGCAGCCCGAGGCCTTCGCCCAGCGGAGTATCGAGTCGCGGATCGGCGCCTTGCGGTGGGCGGCGCCCCCCCGCAACGGCACCGCGCCGCCCGCCCGCTCGGTGCGCCCCCGCGC
>CAZMVY010000021.1:0-18554 GCA_964569765.1 uncultured Planctomycetales bacterium | reverse complement strand
TGCGGTCGGCGCCTCCCCACGGCAACGGAACCTCGCCGCCGGCCAGGGGGTTCAGCGGGTCCGCCGTCCCGATGATGTACAGCATCGGCACGGGGCGTTTGAGCGACACGCCTGGGAGCCACAGGTGCCCGGACACGGGTGCGATGGCGGCGACGCGGTCCGAAAGCTCCGCCCCGACGCGAAACGTCATGGAGGCCCCGTTCGAGAAGCCCGTTACGAAGATCTGCCGGTCATCGATCGGGAATCGAGCCGCGAGGTCGTCCAGCATCGCGCGGATGAACCCGACGTCGTCGATGTGGCGCCGTCCGGCGTGCGCCCGCCCGGAGCCGTCGTTCCAGACCTGCGGATTCCGCAGGAACTGCGCAGGTCGCGACGGGTCCGGCGGCAGCGCCTCGGGAAAGACGGCGAGAAACACGGCGGCATCCGCCTTCGCGGTCCAACCGGTCTCCTTTGTGGCGCCCCACGCGCTGCCGCCTGCGCCGTGGAGCATGACGACCACCGGAAGCGGACGCTTGCCGTCCCAGTCTCGCGGAGCGTGTACGAGGTATCGCCTCGTGACCCCACCGACGGTGATGACGAACGTCGGATCGGTCGATTGTTGCGTCGCGGGAGTTTGCGAGTTCGGAACCGCCATGCCGGCACTGCACGCAAGGCACGCGAACGTTGCCCGAAGGGCCGGGCTCGGGAGCGTCACTTCGTCGCGTCCGTTTCTTTCTTGGCGGTCTTCGGGGGCTTCGCCGGCGCGGTCGGTTCGGCCGCGAGGGCCCGATTCACTGCATGGAGGAACGCCAAGGCGCTTGCCTCAATGATGTCCGTGGAGAGTCCGCGGCCGCGATAGCGCTTGCCGTTCGTCGCGATCTCCAGGTGTACCTCGCCCTGCGCGTCGCGTCCGCCGGTCAGCGCCCGCAGCTCGTAGTCCTTCAACGTTGCCTGCAACCCGGTCAGGCGCTGGATACATTCAAACGCAGCGTCGATGGGTCCGTCTCCGGTCGCGGCGTCCTGCACTTCCTGCGCGGTCGCGGTGTTCCGCAGGCGGACCGTGGCCGTCGGGATCACGTTCGTGCCCGCCGATGTCTGCAGGCTGACGAGCTCCCACAGCCGCGCCGTGTCCTTCTCGGCGACGAGGCCCTCCACGATGGCATCGAGATCGGCGTCGAAGATCTCCTTCTTCTTGTCCGCGAGGGCCTTGAACTGTTCGAAGGCGGCATCGAGTTGTTGCTCGTTCAGATGGTGCCCGAGTTGTTCGAGGCGGTCCTGCAGGGCATGCCGCCCGGAATGCTTGCCGAGGACCAGTTTCGATGCGGGGATCCCGACGTCCTCCGGGTTCATGATCTCGTACGTCGAGCGGTGCGCCAGCATCCCATGCTGGTGAATGCCCGCTTCGTGAGCGAAGGCGTTCTCCCCGACGATCGCCTTGTTCCGCTGCACGTGGATGCCGGTGAGCGACGCCACCAGCCGCGAGACGGGGTAGATCCGCTGCGTGTTGATCCGCGTGCGGCAGCCGTAGAAGTCCCGGCGTGTCCGCATCGCCATCACCACCTCCTCGAGGCTGCAGTTGCCGGCCCGCTCGCCGAGCCCGTTGATCGTGCATTCAATCTGCCGTGCGCCGGCCTTCACCGCCGCCAGCGAATTGGCCACCGCCAGGCCGAGGTCGTTGTGGCAGTGCACGCTGATGATCGCGTCGCCGATGTTCTTCACGTGCTGGCGGAGGTAGCGGATCAGCTCGCCGAACTGGTCGGGCGTCGCATAGCCGACGGTGTCGGGAATGTTCACGGTTGTGGCCCCGGCGGCGATGACGGCCTCGACCACTTCGGCAAGGAACGGCGGCTCCGTCCGCGAGGCGTCCTCGGGCGAGAACTCGACGTCGTTCACGAAGCTCCTGGCGAGCTTGACGCCGTCCACGCTGAGCTTGACGATCTCTGCCTGCGCCCGCTTGAGCTTGTACTGGCGGTGGATCTTCGAGGTCGCGCAGAACACGTGGATCCGCGGTGACTTCGCGTCCCGGACGGCCTCGGCCGCGCGGAGGATGTCTTTCTCGACGCATCGCGCCAGGGCCGCGATTGTGCATCCGTCGATCTCCGAGGCGATCGCTCGAACGGCGTCAAAGTCGTCCGGCGACGTGATCGGAAACCCCGCCTCGATGATGTCCACGTTCAGCCGCTGCAGTTGTCGCGCGATCTCGATCTTTTCAGCGTGGTTCAGCGACGCCCCCGGCGACTGCTCGCCATCGCGCAGCGTCGTGTCGAAGATGCGCACGATGTCGCCCGCTTCGATCGTCCCGGTTGTCTCACTCATCGAAGTTGCTCCTCGAAGGTCCGCCGCGGTGGCCGGAGAGAACGCAGGGTAACGAACGCCGGACGGGCCGATGCCTGTCGCGTCCATACGGAATGCCCCGGCCGTTGCCCGCCTCGTATTCGTTCGTCATTGCCCGTTCGTCGTCTCCTCCGTTTTCCGGGCGAACACACCCAAACAAAAAAGCCCCACGCGTCTCTCGCGTAGGGCTTGCTGATTCCGGTTGTCTTTTCAGGGTCAACCGTTCGCAGGCCCTACGCGGGGGCTAAGCAAGCCCAGGCTGAGAGCCGGCAGCGGAGAACCCACGGACGGAGCGTCGACCCTGCGGTCGCTGCGTACGGCAGTGACGGTCTGAACGCTCTCCGTTGACATAGCGTACCTACTATATCGGTCGTTTTTCCATTCGTCAACACCGCGGTGCGGCCGTGTGCCCCGAACCACCCGTGCCCGAACTTCCTGTGCCCGCATGGCTGCCAACGGCCTGTGGGGGGGCGGCAACGGCAAACCTGGCCCCGCCGGCGCTGGCATCCGGGATGCCCGCGGGGTAGACTGCCGGCCCGCAGGGAATGGCCTGCGGGCCAGGAGAGCTTTCACATGGTCAAGGTCAGTGCATTCGCCGACGAGATCGGGCCCGATCCGGGGCTTCAGCTCGACACGCTGGAAAAGTGCGGCATCCGGTATATCGAGTTCCGCGGGGCGTGGGATACCAACGTGATGAAACTCTCGGACGCCCAGTGCCGCGAGCTCAAGAAGATGTTCGACGACCGCGGTTTTGGGGTCGCCTGCATCGCCTCGCCCATCGGCAAGGTGAAGATCGACGACGACTACGAGCGGCACTTCGACGACTTCAAGCACGCCGTCGACCTGGCCGAGTTCTTCGAATGCGGCTACATCCGCATCTTCAGCTACTATCCACCCGCCGGCGAGAGCATCGCCGACTATCGGGGCGAGGTAGTCCGCCGCCTCCGCCAGAAGTGCGACTACGTCGCCAACCGTGGCGTCAAGCTTGTTCTCGAGAACGAGAGCGGCATCTTCGGTGATGTCCCCGAGCGGTGCCTCTACCTGCTCTCGCTCCTTCCGCCGGATCGGATCATGGGCGCCTTCGACCCGGCTAACTTCGTCCATACCGGCGTGAAAGACGTGTACGAAACCTGCTGGCTGGCCTTGCGGCCTTACGTCGGGTACTTCCACATGAAGGACATGAAGTACGGCATGGGCGACAAGGCGGTTCCGCTCGGCCAGGGCGACGGGCAGATCGAAAGGATCCTCCGGGATGCGGCTGCGGACGGCTACGACGGCTTTCTGGCGCTCGAACCCCACTTGGGTGCCGCCGGTCAGTTTTCCGGGCACACCGGTCCGGACCTCTTCGAGGTTGCTGCCGAAGCGCTTCGGAGCGTGGCGGCCCGCGCGGGGATGGCGCTCGCATAGGTGGAGCGTCGCGTGCGTCGGCGATGGGGCTCTCGCCCGCGGTAGAAGCGAGCCGTTTCAATTCCCGGACATGCGTTGTGGTCCCTCAACACGCGCGCAACACATTATCGTCACGCAGGTAACCGGACGAGGTAGAGACATTTCGTAGGCCGGGCGTTTATATTTCGCAACGACGGCAGAGGCGGATTGCCGTCACAAGTCCAATGACGGAATTAAGTCCTGCGTCTCAACCCCTGCAATGAACGCTGGTTAGGTCATCCTAAACAATACACGTCCGTATTCGTCATTCGTGGCATCCGCCTTGCGGCTGGCTACCACGTGGAGCAGATTGTGCCATCTCAGAACGTCGAAGCTGCGGCCGAGTTGCCGCCTTTCGGGTGCGAGCGCCGCGGCTACAAGCGGCTTGAAATGCATCTGCCAGTAGAGGTTGTTCACGTGGGCGCCTCGCCGGCTGCGCCGATTCGCTCCACGACGCGTAATTTGAGCCCTTCCGGCATCTACTTTGATGCTCCGGCGGGTCTGCTTCAGGTCGGCAACGAGGTGCATTTCTCCCTTAGCGTGCCACCGGGGCCGGGCTACTCCCCTTACGCCGGCCGGGGCACGGGGGTGGCCGACATCGTTCGCATCGATGCCCTGCCGCATAGCCCAGACGAGAGTCCTCGCGTCGGTGTGGCCGCCCGTTTCAGCCAACCGTTGAAGTTCGCATTCTAAAGACCCAATCCGCCGGCCGAATGACGAAGAATCGCTGCGGTGGCGCCGTCGTAGCGGGGTTGTGCATCAACGCGGGCCTGCTGTACGTTGTGTGCCGTAAGTGCGGGCCCGCAAGAGCGGCAGGAACAAACGAGACGCCGCGGACAACGTACAACAGTTACTGGTCTGGAGGTCGGCAATGGGCGAACAGATATCGAGACGCGAGTTTCTGGATTCTTCGAGCCGGACCGTCGCCGGTGTAGCCGCCGGTCTGGCGGTCGGTGGTCTTGCCACGGCGGCCAGGGGACAGCCCAGGCCTGCTGCGGTTTCGCCGAACGAGAAGGTGGTCGTTGGCCTTATTGGCTGCGGGGGCATGGGTAACTACAACCTGGACGATTTCATGCGGGCCGAGGAGGGTGCCGTTGCCGCCGTGTGCGATGTGGATGCCGCGCACCTGAAGAGCACCGCCGACAAAGTGGAGAAGAAGTACGGCAAGCGCCCGAAAGAGCACAAGGACTTCCGCCGGCTCATCGACATGAAGGACATCGATGTGGTCATCATCGGCACGCCGGATCACTGGCACGCCATCCCGATGATCTATGCCTGCATGGCCGGCAAGGATGTCTACGTCGAGAAGCCGGTCTCGCATAACATCGCCGAGGGCCGCGCCATGGTGAACGCCGCCCGGAAGTACAGGCGGATCGTTCAGGTCGGCATGCAGCAGCGCAGCGGCGAGCACTTCCAGAAGGCCGTCGAGCTGGTGAGGTCCGGCGTGCTGGGCGACATCTCGTACACGCGGACGTGGAACCTCTCCAACGAGGCCCCGGACGGCAAGGGCAACCCGCCAGACAGCGACCCGCCGCCGGGCGTGGACTACGACTTCTGGCTCGGCCCGGCGCCGAAGCGCCGCTTCAACCCGAATCGCTTCCACCACAACTTCCGCTGGTTTTTCGACTACGCCGCCGGCATGGTCGGCGACTGGAATGTTCACGTGCAGGATGTCGTTCACTGGGCCATGGGCGTTGATGCTCCGGTGTCCGTATCGGCCGTCGGCGGCAAGTATGTCCTCCGGGACAATCGCGACACGCCCGACACGCTCGACATCACGTATGACTTCGTCACGCCGGCGGGCAAGCGCTTTATCCAGACATACAGCCTGAGCTTTGGCTGCGCCACACCCTTCAACGGCCACGGCTACGGGACGCAGTTCTTCGGCAGCAACGGCTCGCTCTTCGTCGATCGCGGCGGCTGGGAGATCATTCCCGACACGAAGGAAGCCCCGGACCCCAACGACCCGAAGAAGAAGACCCAGGTCCCGCGGACGGAGAAGCTCAGCGGCGGCGGCTCGGATCAGCACTGGCCGCATGTGCAGAACTTCCTTGCGTGCGTGAAGTCGCGGAAGGTCGAGGACCTCGCCGTGGACATCGAGGTCGGGCACAAGACGGCCGCGGCCTGTCACCTCGGCAACATCGCGTGGAAGGTCGGCAAACGGATCTACTGGGACGCGAAGCGGGAGATCATCACCGACAAGGACGGACGCCCGGACCGCGAGGCGAACAAGCTGCTCACGCGCGAGTATCGCGCCCCGTACACGCTGCCGAAGGTGTAATGCGGGCGGCCGGGCGCATTTTCGATGTGTGGCGGCGGGTATGTCCGGCGGGCGCTGCCGCGCGCCGGTTCTGCGACCATGAGCAAGCTGGCGATCTGTCCGGTTCGCTCCACGTCGAAAGGGCGTACGGAATCGCTCGGTCCAGGTACGCCGTAGCGTCCGCGCACCGAGCCACATTCCCCGACGCGCCACAAACGGCCACGATATCGAGGTGTTCGAGTGGGTAGGGGCCCCGCTCGGGCAAACCGCACCAGAATGATGCCTGATTGGCCGTCCGAAATGTACGCCTTTTTCGACGGTTTTTCCTTGACTTTCCAGCATTCTCGCGTAGGCTGTCAACGGCGGGAGCACACTGCGCCAAATCTGTTCGCAGAACGCTCGGCAGCCGGGGTCTCATCTTCGTCTACAAGGAGCAATGGAGGCAATCATGCGACGAAGTCTCCCATGGACAGCGGGTCTGTTACTGGTCGGATTCGCGGCGGCTTATGCGGCTCTCGTGGTACCCACGGAGATCCAGCAGCCGGGCACCCAGCCGAATCAGGTCAAGAACCTCGAGACGCCCGACAAGTGCGACAACTGCCACGGCGGCTACAACCGGGCGGTGGAACCGGCCTTTAACTGGCGCGGCAGCATGATGGCCAACGCGGGCCGCGACCCCATCTTCTGGGCCACGCTGGCGGTGGCGGAACAGGATTTCGACGGCGCGGGCGACCTGTGCATTCGATGCCACAGTACCGCGGGCTGGCTGGCCGGTCGTTCGACGCCGACCGACGGCTCCGGCCTGATGGCGAGCGATGCCGACGGCGTGGACTGCGACACCTGCCACAAGATGACGAACCCGAACAACAGCGAGCACCTCGGCATCATGGTCGCGCCCTTCGTGGCGAACAACGAGCAGACCCCCGCCACGGGTTATTACGGCTCGGGTATGTTGTCGCTGTGGGGCGGCTCAGCGAAGCTCGGACCTTACTCCGACGCCGTCGCCCGGCACCAGTTCGCCCAGTCGAAGTTCCACCGGGACGTCAACTTCTGCGGCTCCTGCCACGATGTGTCGAATCCGGCGGTGGGCGACCTGGCGCACAACAACGGCACGCAGGCGACGGCTGATCCGGTGGTGGCCAGCGGCGTGCCCGGCTCGGCGGTGGATACCAAGGCGGCGTTCAACAACTTCCCCTACCAATACGGCATCGTGGAGCGCACGTTCAGCGAATACTCGGCCGGCGCGCTCTCCAAGACCCTGGTCTCCGCGTACAACAACCTGCCCGCGGATCTGAATGGCGGCGCCATCAAGGCCGCGTTTGACGCCGCCGGCGGCAACTACAAGGACGGAACCGCCCGCTACTTCAGTTGCCAGACCTGCCACGTGCGGGCGACGACCGGCGTGGGCTGCAACAAATCCGGCGTGCCGACCCGCCTGGATCTTCCCCTGCATGACATGACCGGCGGCAACTACTGGATGCCCGACGTCATCCTCGACCAGAACCTCAGCAACCTGCTCCGTCTCGGCGGCGGGTTGACCACGCTCCAGATCGACGCGATCAAGGCCGGCAAGGACCGCGCCCTGCAGCAACTGAAGCTGGCGGCGTCCCTGTCGGTGAGCGGCAACACGCTCAAGATCGTGAACCTGACGGGGCACAAGCTGATCTCCGGCTATCCGGAGGGCCGCCGGATGTGGCTGAACGTGATGTGGTACGATGCCGCCAACAACCTGTTGCGCGAGGACGGGAAGTACGATGTCGTCACGTCGATCAACGGCCAGCCTGTGAAGTCGATTGTCACTCTGGACGACCCCAACACGAAGATCTACGAGGCGCACTACGGCATGACCCAGGAGTGGGCGAGCCAGTTGCTCGCGCTGGGGTATCCGGCTGACCTGCCCCTGGGCTTCGACCGCGTCACCGGGGCGGTGGACTACACGCTCGGCCAGTTGGCCGCGCAGGCCCCGGGCACTTATCACGAGACCTTCCATTTCGTGCTCAACAACACCGTTGTCAAGGACAACCGGGTCCCGCCCTTCGGCATGACCAGCGAGGAGGCGCGGAAGCGGAACGCGCTACCGGTCCCGGCCGACGCGTACCCGTACGGAAACTACGGGCCGAACAGCACGCCCGCGTATGCCTATTGGGACGAGGTGGCGCTGAATCCGCCCGCCGGGGCGGCCTACGCCACGATTCAGTTGCTCTATCAGCCGACGAGCTGGGAATACGTACAGTTTCTCTACCTGGCGAATAGGGGTACCAACGCGTTCCTTGCCAACGAGGGCGTGAATCTGCTCAATTCCTGGCTGGCCACCGGCATGGCCGAACCGGTTGTGATGGCCTCCGCCACATGGGGTAGCGCGCCCCCGCCGCCCTGCGGAACCCCCGGAACGCCCCAGGCCCTGACGGCCACGGCGGGCAAGAAGAGCATCACGTTGACGTGGAAAGCGGGCAGCCCGACACCCACGGGTGGCTACCGGGTTTACTACAACCAGTCGGGCAAGCTGCAATTCCGCGCCGGCGTGCCGGCGGGCACGCTCACCTACAAGGACAGCGGGCTGGTCAGCCGCGTCAGCTACACCTACGTGGTGACGGCGTGGAACGATTGCAACGGCAACGGGGTGTTTGATGCCGGCGTGGACACGGAGAGTACGCCCAGCAACACGGCATCCGCCACAGCGGGGTAGAGCGTCAGGAGGCGGGTTGCGCCGGTCAGGTGTCATCCCGCGAAGTAGTAGAGTATTTGCCAGAAGTGACCGGAGCGAGGCGCTGTGCTTCGCGCGGATCACGGTCGTCACTGCGGTCGGAGATGCTTACTGTCGGGCAGTGGAGACCCTTTACGAGATAGACCGCTCGGGTGGGGCCGGGTTTTGGATTCGGCGGGAGATTCATACCGCGTGCGGATCGAGGGTGGTCCGCGGAGCAGGAGGCTGACAGGAGGCTGACATGCGTGCTATCGTACGTGGAATCGTGCTGGCGTTCGCGCCGCTCTTGGTTGTCGGGACGGCATTCGGCAGGCCAAACATTCGCGACGCGTTCTTCAGCGCGTATCCCAATGCCGTCGGAAGCACGCTCGACACGGTGCCAAGCCGTCCGACACACTGCGGCGTGTGCCACTTCGACTTTACCGGCGGCGGCACGCGCAACCCGTACGGCGTCCGACTCGGTCAGGTGATCGCCAACTTTCCGAACAACCCGAACGGTCGGAAACAGGCGGTGCTCTCGATCCAGAACGAGGACCCTGACGGCGACGGCTTCAGCACCCTCACCGAGGTAACGAACACCACGACATACACGAATACCCCGACGTTTCCCGGATTGACCCCTTCCAACCTGGCTGGGGTGGCCAATGTGACATTGTCCGACATCCAGGGACACCTCGTACCCAGTGCAGGGATCGACACGACGCCGCCTGCCGTTGTCGTCATTGTGCCGAACGGCGGCGAAACCTACGTGGCGAACACGGCTACGACCGTGCAGTGGAATGCGACCGACGCAGGCGGCATCGCGGCGATCGATCTGTACCTGTCCGATGACAACGGGGCTACGTACAAGCTGATCGCCAAGGGCCTGTCCAACAGCGGCAGCTACAACTGGTTCCCCGCGAACCGGCCGACGACGCAGGCCAGGCTCCGCGTCGTGGCGACCGACAACGCCTTCAACACCGGGCAGGACAGCAGCGACAACGTCTTCACGATCCAGTCCCCGCCGGGCGGGGTTGTGCCGACAACCCTGCGCGACTTCGACCAGCCGGGAAGCCAGCCGTTCGAGGCGGGCATCCTGAATCCGCCCGCCGCCTGTGCCGTCTGCCACGGCGGCTACAACACGAGCGTCGAGCCGTACTACAACTGGCAGGGAAGCATGATGGCTCAGGCCTCGTACGACCTCCTGTTCGAGGCCAACATGGCGATCGCCAACCAGGACGCACCCGACTCCGGCGACCTGTGTCTGCGTTGCCACATACCACGGGGTTGGCTGCAGGGCCGCTCCGTCCCCACGGACGGCGGCGCGATGCTCAGCACCGACAAGTTCGGTGTGGCGTGCGACTTTTGTCACCGGCTGGTGGATCCGATCTACGATCCGATCGCCAGCCCCATCCAGGACCAAGCCATCCTGGCCGCCCTGAGTTTCCCCGGAACGGTCTTCGCGAACGCCATGGCGGTCATCGACCCGACGGGCGCGCGGCGCGGCCCGTTTGTCGATGCCACCAGCGGGCACCCGATTCTCGTGTCGCCATTCCATCGCGAAGCGGCGCTTTGCGGCACATGCCACGACGTGAGCAACCCGGCATTCGAGAAGGACGCCAACGGGAACTACGTGCCCAACGCGCTTAACGCCCACGCCACCAACTTCTCCTCGCAGGTGCTCGCCCCGGTCGAGCGGACCTACAGCGAGTGGCTCAACAGCCTCTACAACACGCCGGGCGGCGTATATGCACCGAAGTTCGGCGGCAATAAGCAGTTCGTGGCGACCTGCCAGGATTGCCACATGCGCGATGTGACGGGGCAGGGCTGCAACATGAATCCGCCGATACGCACAGACCTGCCCTTGCACGACATGACGGGCGGCAGCACATGGCTGCCGGGGCTGCTGAGCACGCTCTACCCGGGCTTGGTGAACGATGCGGCGTTGCAGGCGGGTATCAACCGCGCCCGGTACATGCTCCAGAACGCAGCGGATCTCGTGGTCGTGCAGGAAGGGGCCAACCTGAAGGTTACCGTGGTGAACAACACGGGCCACAAACTGCCCACCGGCTACCCCGAGGGCCGGCGTATCTGGATCAACGTGAAGTTCTACAATGAGGCTATGGCGCTCGTCGGGGAGTCCGGCGCGTACGATCCGACCACCGGCGTGCTCGGGCATGACGCCCAGGCGAAGATCTACCACGTTGAACCCGGTCTCGATTCCGTGATGGCGCCCTTGGTCGGCGTGCCCGAGGGCCCGTCGCTCCATTTCGTGCTGAACAACAAGATCTTTACGGACAACCGCATCCCGCCGCGCGGCTTTACCAACGCGGCGTTTGCGGCCTTCGGCGGCGCCCCGGCGGCCTACAGTTACGCCGACGGTCAGTTCTGGGATGACACGCTCTACGTGGTTCCCGCAGGCGCGACGTCCGCCCAGGTCACGCTCTACTACCAGAGCACGAGCAAGGAGTTCGTTGAGTTCTTGCGCGACATGAACGTGACCAACACGAAAGGGCAGGAAATCTACGACCTCTGGAACAACAACGGAAAATGCCCGCCGGAGACGATGGCCACGGTCACGGTAGCGGTGACGCCGCTGACGCCGCAAACGTCCTCCGCCGACATGGACGGCGACGGCGACGTGGACTTGGCCGACTTCAACGAGTTCCAGGCCTGTTTCAATGGCCCGAACCGCCCCCTGAAACAGCCGAGTTGCGCGCTGGCGGATCTCGATTCCGACGCCGACGTGGATCTGAGCGACTTCGGCGTCTTCCAGGCATGTTTCAACGGCCCGAACCGGCCGTCGAAGTGCCCATAGCCGTAGGGCAGTGCCGCCACCACGGAAGTAGAGCCCGACCGCAAGGCGTCACCTCCGGTCCGGTGTGTCACTGCGCCGAGGGCTCAACTGGTCAGGATGGCCGTTGGCGACCGGGTGTTTGGGTTTCGTGGGACAGACTGCCCGCGCGATGGGCGGGAGGGGCGCATGCACAGGGGAGGGAACTGCGGATGAGAGGAGTCGAACCTCCACGGGCTATTCGCCCACAAGGACCTGAACCTTGCGCGTCTGCCAATTCCGCCACATCCGCAAGCGTCCGGGCCACTGCGCCCGTCGGCACCGCGACCCTGCCACACCAAACCTATCCGTTTTCGCCGTGATGTCAAGTCGCGTTCCTCGGCGCGAGGGCGTCCCGTTGCGGGAAGAGCCCGAACACGCCGCCCGTGTGGACGAAGACGACGGCGGCGCCGGGTGCGAATAACCCCGTCCGGACGGCGTGAAGCAAGCCGGCGAAGGCCTTGCCCGTGTACGTCGGATCGAGCAGCAGGCCCTCCGTTCGCGCCGCGAGCCGGATCGTATCGATATCCTCAGGATATGGCATGGCGTAGCCGGGGCCGACGAAGCCGTCGATCAGGTTGATCGGCGTGGGGGGTTCGCCGCCCCGCCGCCCGGACTTCGCCACCGGGGCGCGGTCGCGCCCGCGGCGTTGCCCTTGGCAGGATGCGAGGTCGTCGCACACCGGCACGCCCCAGACGCGGCAGTTGTTCATGCGCAGCATCGCGCGGCCGAGCATAAGCCCGACGAGCGTGCCGCCGCTGCCGACGGCGCAGACGATCTCCGCGCGTTCGATGCCGTATGCCGCAAGTTCGTCTCGCAACTCGACGGCACACCGGATGTAGCCCCATGTTCCGAGCGGGACGGATGCCCCTACGGGGAAGTAATACGGCTTGCGTCCCTGCGAGAGCTGCTCGCGCAGCACGTCGGCCACGATCTCCGATCGTCGGGCACGAAACTCCTCCGGCGAAACGAACGTGACCTCCGCCCCGAAGAGGTGATCAAGCAGGAGGTTCCCGTCGGGTTCCGGCCTGCCGGTGGCGTGTCGCAGGACCAGCCGGACATGCATGCCAAGCCGGGCGCCGACCGCGGCAGTGGCGCGGCAATGATTCGATTGGAAGCCCCCATCCGTGACGAGCGTGTCAGCCCCGTCGCGCCGAGCCTCGGCGACGACATACTCGAGCTTTCGGACCTTGTTTCCGCTCAGTTCGAGCCCGGTCAGGTCGTCGCGCTTCACCAGGATCCGTGCGCCGCCAAGGTGCTTGCTGAGCCGTTCGAGGTGCACCAGCGGCGTCGGTATCCGCGCGATGCCTACCCGAGCCGGTTCATCCGGGAATATCGGTTTGGCCGTCATGGGCAGGTATCAGGCGGGTGGGGGGCTGGCCGACGCCCCGCGCACGGGCTGTTGCGCGGTAGGATGGTTGTTGACAGGTGCGGGCTCGCCCTGGAGCTTGGCTTTCATCATCCGGCCGACCTTGAACTTGACGGTTCGTTTAGATGGGACATCGACACGTTCGAGCGTCTTGGGGTTCTGGGCTGTGCGCGCGGCGCGCTGTTTGCTCTCGAAAACGCCGAAGTCGCGGAACTCCAGACGGTTACCGCGGCCAAGCTCCTCAATGATCTCATCCAGGAAGCTCTGGACGATCCGCTTGACCACGACCCGCTTGTTGGAGGTTCTTTCCGCAATGCGATCGATCAGCTCTTTCTTTGTGATAGTGGCCATCGCTCACTCCCGAAGGAACGAAAAGGACGTTGCCGAACAGATTCGCCTATCGACGGGCCTTCCGTTTCGTCCGCCACAAGCTGTTTTCCAAAGCACAGCGCTCCGACTGGAGTGCGTTGTGCGCAACCCCGATTGCCGCCGACGCTCGCAACTTATCATACAGCAACGGGTTTCGGCGATCAAGGGCTGTTCGCTCGCAACATAACTTACAACTGATGTTGTCCCAATGACTATCTCGGCGTCAGCGCGCCGATCTCTGTAAGACTTTTCTCGACAAATGGTTATGACTGGATTTGGGCGCGTTCCGTCGGTTCTCGCGATCCGTTGACCTGTAAGACCTTTCGTGAAAAAGAGATATAAGCGGTTTGTCTGGTCCGCCGCGCAGCGGATACCCGAGATGCGCCAGCTCGCGGGCCCCGTCGGGTTGTAACTCTCGGACACCGTGCGCGGGGCGGGAGTGCCCGGCGGTGAGTCAGGCGATCGGGATTTTTTGCGGGGGCGCTCAGCCTGCGGACGGTCAGTGATGTCGCGTACTGGCGGCGGAGGCTGCGGCGCCATTCGGGGTTCGGGTGGTCGTGCAAGGCACGGGCAGGATCGCCGGGGCTGCGGAGGTCGCATCAAGGGTGCGGGCTGGTCGTGGGCGTTGCTTTCCATGCCGTCGGTGTGCGCGAGCGGAACTTCGCACGCCGCCGTGATCGGGATTGCGGCTCGGCGGGGGCTTGCGTTGGGCGGTGTGGGCGAATGCGTCGGCAGCATCGGCGCCGTTCAAGACGAAGCATGACCGGCGGCGAGCTGTGCGGATGCCGGACGAGGCGCGCGAGGCAGGTTGTTGCGAAGCGGCGTCCGGGTGGCATAGAATGCCCGCGCTGGGATACGGGACTTACTGGAGCCGACACTCGTGCTACACGGTGAGGAATCGATGCCGAAACGCGCCCACCCCGAACGGATGAAACTGGAAACGGTCGAGCCGATCGGGAAGCGCGTTCTCATTCGCAAAGATGAGGATAAGAAGCAGACCAAGGGCGGTATCGCGCTGCCCGATAAGATCGAGATCCCGACGATCACCGGGCGCATCGTAGCCGTCTCCGCGCAGGTGGCGAGCGACAACGACTACCCGCTGCGGCAGTACGACAAGGTGCTGTTCAACCCGAAGCAGGCCATTCCCGTCGACTTCGAGGCGGACAACCAGTTGTTTGTTGTCCCGGTCGAGGATGTGGTGGCCGTGTTCCGGCACCGCACGTGAGGTCAATCGTTCGTCGCGTGTTGTCCGCGGCACGCCGGCGAAAAGCGGCGAAGTCGGGCGAACCGCCCCGAACGCTCAACGGGTAACCCATAACGGGTAGCGAAGGACCAACGACAAACAACGGACAACACGCTGCGATGGATCTGCCGCTTGCCCGTCTTCCGGATCGCGCGTTGATCGGGATGGTTCACCTTCCGCCGCTGCCCGGCAGCGCGGGCGCGGAGATGCCGCTGGATCGCATCGTGGAACGCGCGGTGGAAGAGGCCCGCCTGCTGGTGGCGTCCGGGTTCGACGCGGTGCTCGTCGAGAACTTCGGCGACGCGCCTTTTCGCGCGACGCAGGTCGAGCCGCACACCATCGCCGCTATGGCGATCGTCGTGCATGAGGTGCGTCGGGTGATACCGAACCCGCTCGGCGTGAATGTGCTGCGCAACGACGCGGCGGCGGGCGTGGCGCTGGCGGCGGTAGGGGGGGCGGATTTCGTACGGGTGAACGTTCACGTCGGCGTATATGCGACCGACCAGGGGATCATCGAGGGCCGCGCCCCGGAAGTGCTGCGGTACCGGGCGGCTCTTGGCGGCCGCGGGGCGATCCTGGCCGATGTTCATGTGAAACATGCGAAGCCGCTCTCCTGCCGCGACCTGGCGCAGGCGGCCGAGGAGACGGCGTATCGCGGCCGGGCCGAGGCGCTGATCGTCACCGGGCCGACGACCGGGCGTCCGGCGGCGATAGACGACCTGCGCGTGGTGAAGCGGAGCGTGCCGGACAGGCCGGTCTACGCGGGCAGCGGGGCGGACGCGGCATCGGTGGCGGCGCTGCTGGGCGTAGCCGACGGGGTCATCGTCGGCTCGTCGCTCAAACGCGGCGGCCGCACGATGGAGCCGCTCGACCCTCATCGTATCGAGGCTTTTGTTCGCGCCGCAGGGCGGCGATAGGCGGCGACGCGGCGCCTTCTTTTGCGGCGGCCGCGATTTCCGTACACTGTCCGCGGGCCGCGCAGGGGCTTCGGCGTCGTGGACCGGTTGCCTGGCGGCGGGCGGGACCGGTGCGGAGTGGCTCTCGAAATGAAGCGGTCGCAGCGCATCATACACGTAACCTCGGTCGGCAGTTCCGCCGCAGACGAGATTCATCGCCTGGGGTTCCGCTCGCCGGAGGCCTTGGCGGACCGGATTGCCGGAGTCGTCGGTCCCCCGTACCGGGTAACCTGCGCGGGAAAGATCATCATGACGCCCGTGAAGGAGGCCGAGGGGGGCCGGGACGACGATGCGGCGCGTGCAGCGGATATCGAATCGGCGCTGGCCGACGACAATGTGGCCGCCCTGGTGTGCATTCGCGGCGGTTCGTGGTTCGTGCGAACGATGCCGCGGATCAACTTCGACGTGCTCAAACGTCGGCGCACGCCGATCTTCGTCTTCGGGTTCAGCGAGATGACGGCCCTTGTCGGTGTCGCCGGCGCGTATCCGAAGTGCGTCGGCCTTTACGACCTGTGCCCCGGGTTCATCTTCAGCGGCCTGCGGCGCGAGGCCGAAGGTCGCATAGCGCAACTCGCCCGCGGTATCGAGCTGGCCCCCGAACAGCACTCGGCCTTCGCGGCGGGCTGGGCGGCGGCGAACTACCTGCCGCGCTTCTTGGATTTCTTCCGCGAGGTCGTGGACATCATCGAAGGCCGCGGGACGGCTCGCCGGCCGAGCGGCAGGGTCCTGGCCGGGCGCCTGCCCGCTCGCTCGAAGATCACCATCGTCGGGGGCAACCTCAGCCTGGTCGAAGCGCTCCTGCCGCGATATGCGAGCGCCTTCGAGACCCGCGGGCGTTGGCTGGCCCTCGAGGAGATCAACGAATCGCCGGATCGGTTCGATCGGATGATGGCGGCGCTGAATCTTGCGGGGCTCTTCGAGCGAGCGGAGGGCGTTCTGATCGGCGACTTCCAGGACCAGGGCCGGGACCTGCGTGCGGCGGCAGTGGCGGTGCTCAAGCGCCACCTGCCCGCACGGCGGCGGGTTCCGATCGTAAGCCTTGAGAACTTCGGCCACATCTGGCCGATCGCGCCGTTGCCGCTGCATCGTCCGGTGACGCTTGTGGTGTCAAGGTCGAGCGGCGGCGCGCGGGCGCATATCGAGATTCCGTGGGCGGAGTGGGTGTGATCGGCGGCGTCGCGGCGGTCTCCACGTCGCGGCGCGGCCTTCGCGGTCGTTGATCGGCGGATCGCGCGGCGTTAGACTGCCCGCGCGTCGGCACACGGTCGGCATGGATGGGCGCGATTATGGCAGAGACCAGCGGCGGGAACATCGGGAAAGTGGTACAGGTCATCGGATCGACGCTCGATGCGGAGTTCGACGAGGCGCACCTTCCGAGGATCTATAACGCGCTGAAGGTGGATGTCGAGCGCAAGGTACTCGGCATGACCACGAAGGAGACGCTCTGGTGCGAGGTCGCCCAGCACCTCGGCGGGGGGAACGTGCGGGCCGTTGCCCTCGGCTCCACCGACGGGCTGGTCCGCGGCGCTCCGATCGTGGATACGGGCGGCCCTGTCACGATGCCCGTGGGGATGGAGCCGCTCGGCCGCGTGTTCACCCTCGTCGCCGAGCCGATCGACCTTCGCGGGCCGGTCCCCGCCACGGAGCGGCGGCCCATTCACCAGGATCCGCCCAGGTTCGCCGACCTCACGCCCAAGAGCGAGATGATGGAGACCGGCATCAAGGTGATCGACCTGCTCATGCCGTTCGTGCGTGGCGGGAAGATCGGCCTGTTCGGCGGGGCCGGGCTGGGCAAGACCGTCATCGTGCAGGAGATGATCGCCCGCATCGCCCGCGAGCACCACGGCTACTCGGTCTTCGCCGGCGTCGGCGAGCGGACCCGCGAGGGCAACGACCTGTGGCTCGAGATGCAGGAGGCCCGGTTCAAGGATGAAAAGGGTGTCGAGAGGTCCGTGATGGACCATACGGCGATGATCTTCGGTCAGATGAACGAGCCGCCGGGGGCGCGTTTGCGGGCGGCGCTGAGCGCCTTGACCGTGGCCGAGTGGTTCCGCGACCAGTCCGGCGCGGACACGATGCTGTTCATCGACAACATATTCCGCTTTTCACAGGCCGGCTCGGAGGTCTCAGCGCTGTTGGGGCGCATGCCGTCGGCCGTCGGGTATCAGCCGACGCTCGGCACCGAGATGGGGGCCTTGCAGGAGCGAATCACTTCGACGAAGTCGGGGGCCGTCACCAGTGTGCAGGCGATTTACGTGCCGGCGGACGACCTGACCGATCCCGCCCCGGCCACCACGTTTACGCACCTCGATGCCTTCGTTGTGCTCGCGCGGAGCATCAGCGAGAAGGGCATCTATCCGGCGATTGATCCGCTCGGCTCCTCGAGCCGTATCCTCGATCCGCAGTACATCGGCGAGCGGCACTACAACGTCGCCCGGCGGGTGCAGGCGATCCTGCAGCGCTACCGCGACCTGCAGGACATCATCGCCATTCTCGGCGTGGACGAGCTTGCGGAGGAGGACAAGCTGGTCGTTGCGCGCGCCCGCAAGATCGAGCGGTTCTTCAGCCAGCCGTTCTTCGTGGCCGAGGCGTTCACGAATACGCCGGGCAACTACACCCGCAAGGAAGACACGATCCGCAGCTTCGAGGAGATCTGCGACGGGAAGTGGGACCACCTCCCCGAACAGGCCTTCCTGTACGTCGGCCCGATCGAGGAGGCCGCCGCCAAGGCGGAGCGCCTGGCGAAGGGGTAGGAGCGGTCTGTGACCCCGATCCTGCAGGGGTGAACTCGTGCTCGCCCGTGCAGGATGGGTCTGCGCCCCCGATCGGGCTTATGAGGAGGCCCGGGAGTTCGGCGTACAGCACGTTACGTATTGTTGACGGCATTTGTCCTTAATAGGGATCGCGCCGTTCCCGTACCGTGGTACCGCATCGAATCGCCTGCCGGAAGCACCCCGCTTTGAACGTTCCTGTGCCGCTGTCTTGACGGCCGTGCGCTTTCGCGCCAAAGTAGATGCACAAAGGCGCGTTCGGTGCATGATATGTTGCGCGAACGCACCACCTCAAGGACATTCTCAGGAGTGCAGGATCATGAGACAATTTG
>CAZMVY010000020.1:13224-33163 GCA_964569765.1 uncultured Planctomycetales bacterium | reverse complement strand
GTCAAGAAGCACGGCGGAAGCATCACGTTCGAGACGGAGGTGGGAAAGGGGACCACATTCATCATACGCCTGCCGATCGATCCATCGTCGAAGCAGGATTCCGGGAGCGTGCCGCGATGAAGAAGCGCATTCTCTTCGTTGACGACGAGCCCAACGTCCTTCAGGGACTGCAGCGGATGCTGCGCCCCCTTCGTAGCGAGTGGGACATCGCCTTCGCCTCAGGCGGCCCGGAGGCGCTGCAGAAGCTCGCGTCCGAGCCGTTCGATGTGGTCGTTTCCGACATGCGGATGCCCGGGATGGACGGCGCCCAGTTGCTCTCCGAAGTCCGACGTCTGTATCCCCAGACCGTGCGGATCGTCCTCTCGGGGCACTCCAACCAGGAGATGATCCTGCGATCCGTCGGCCCGGCGCACCAGTACCTCGCCAAGCCGTGCGACGCGGAGACCTTGAAGAGCACGGTCGCCCGCGCCTGCGCCCTTCACGACCTCCTGGCCAATGAATCGCTGAAGAAGCTCGTTTCTCAGACGAACTCCCTGCCCAGCCAACCCGGCGTCTACGCGGAGATGCTCCGCCTGCTTCAGTCCCCGAGCGCATCCATACAGGAGGTGAGCCGGCTGATCGCCGACGACGTGGGCATGACGGCCAAAATCCTGCAGCTCGTCAACTCGGCCTTTTTCGGCCTTCGACGGCGTGTGTCGGACCCCGCCGAGGCGGCGGTTCTCCTCGGCATCGAGACCATCAAGGCCCTGGCGCTTTCGGTCCGCGTCTTCTCCCTTTTCCCGCAACCGGCGATTCGCGGCCTGGCCCTGGAAACGGTCTGGAAACACTCGCTGGCCACCGGCACCGGCGCCAAACACCTCGCCGCAACCGAAAAACTCGATCGCACCTCCGTCGATCACGCCTTCCTCGGCGGCCTCCTGCACGATGCCGGCAAGCTCCTGCTGGCCACCAACGTCCCCGACCGTTACGCCCAGGCCGTCGCCCTCGCGAACCACGAGCGAATCCCGCTCTGGCAGGCCGAGCAGACGAGCCTCGGCGCTACGCACGCCGAAGTCGGCGCCGCCCTGCTGGGCATCTGGGGACTTCCCGACCCGATCCTCGAGATCATCGCATTCCATCACGAACCGGGCAAGTGCCCGACGACGGGGTTCAGCACGCTGACGGCCGTGCACGTCGCCAATGCTCTCCACGATCTCACCCCCGCGTTGAACGGACCGCCGCGACAGCCGGCCGGACAATGTACCGCGCTCACAGCGGTTCACGTCGCCGACGCCCTGGAATGGGAGACGGGCGCGGAAAGCTTTGCGGGAGCCAAGCCCGCACTGGATCTGGAATACCTCGCGGCGATCGGCATGGCGAACCGCATCGAGGCCTGGCGCCGCGCTCTCGCTTCGCTGATCCCGGGGAGAAACGCCGAATGAGCGACCGGATCCTGTGCGTCGATGACGACCCTTCCGTTCTCGCGGCGTTTCAGCGCGGGCTGCGCAAGCAGTTTCACATCGAGACGGCCCAGAGCGGCGAACAGGCGCTCGCGGCCATCCGGAAAAACGGTCCGTATGCCGTGATCGTCTCCGATATGCGCATGCCCGGCATGGACGGCGTGCAGCTCCTGGCGAAGGTGAAGGCGATCGCCCGCGACACGGTCCGCATCATGCTGACCGGGAATGCCGACCAGGCAACGGCCATCGAGGCCGTCAACGAGGGCAATATCTTCCGTTTCCTCACCAAGCCGTGCGATGCGGAGAAGCTGGCCAAGGCGCTCACCGCCGGCATCGAACAGTACCGGCTTGTCACGGCGGAGAAGGAGCTGCTGGAAAAGACCCTCCGGGGGAGCATCAAGGTCCTGACGGACGTGCTCTCGCTGGTGAATCCCGCGGCATTCGGGCGGGCTTCACGGGTCCAGCGGCTTGTCCGGCGGCTCGCAGCGGAATTGAAGGTCGAGTTGTCCTGGGAGCTGGATGTCGCCGCAATGCTCTCGCAGATCGGCTGCGTCACGCTCCCGCCGGAGACGATCGACCGGCTCTATCGCGGGCAGAAGCTCTCGCCCGAAGAGCGGGAGATGTGCGAGGCCCATCCCGCGATCGGCCACGATCTCGTCGCCAACATCCCGCGGCTGGAGGCCGTGGCAAAGATCATCGCGTGCCAGAACGCCCGCTTCGACGGGACCGGCGCCCCGCCGAACACGCCGACGGGATCGGACCTCCCCCTGGGCGCGCGGATCCTGAAGGTCGCGCTGGACTTTGACGCCCTGAAAACCCGCGGGCTAACCGAGGTCGAGGCCGTGCTTCGGCTGCGCCAGCAAGCGGGCGCATACGACGGGCAGGTACTGGCGGCGCTGGAGGCCGTCAGCAACGTTCGAGAGTCTTACGAAGTGCGCGAGATCGAGCTGCGCGGCCTGATGGCCGGAATGATCCTGGCCGAGGACGTGCAGACCGTCAGCGGACTCCTGCTCGTGTGCAAGGGGCAGGAGGCCAGCCCGTCTCTCTGCTGCCGATTGAAGAACTACGCGAAACACACACGGATCCGGGAACCGATCCGCGTCATGGTACGAACGGAACCCCGGGCGGCCGCCGCGGAGACCGTGCCGCCGCAACCCCCGGACAGGAGATGAAACGATGAGCCATACCGTACTTTTGGTGGATGACGAACCGAATGTGCTCGCAGGACTCGCCCGCGTGCTGCACAAGGAGTCCTACACGATCCTCACGGCGCAATCGGCCGAGGAAGCCGCACGCGTGCTGGAGACGGCCAGCGTGGACGTGATCGTCACCGACGAGGAAATGCCGGGCATGTCCGGGACGGAGTTCCTGGCGCGCCTGGCCGCGGAGCGTCCCGACACAGTACGGATCGTCCTGACGGGCCGTCCGACGCTGCCGGCGGCGCTGCGCGCCATCAACGAGGGCAAGGTGTACCACTTCTTCACGAAGCCCTGCAACGAGATCGATCTGGCGATCACGATCCGGCGCGCGCTGGAGTACAGGGATCTCACGGCGAAGGCCCGCGCCCTGCTTGAAGTGACGAAGCGGCAATCGGTGCTCATCGACGAGGCCCGCATTCTCCGCCGCCTCCGCGATGTCCCGCGCAAGGCCCGGGCCGAGGCGGCCGCCCGGCGCGAAGACCCTGTCGACCGGCGGGAGTTGCTCGCCGAAATCGACGAAGCCATCCGCGAGGCGCGGAGACTGTTCGCCGCCGACAAGAGCCCCGCCGTGGCCGAGATCCGTCCCTGACGGAACCAGCCGTGGTATCCAATGGAGCGCCGAAGCCGGATCGGAACCTCGGTGGCCGCCATCATTCGGCCGCCGGATCGGGCGCAATCAGACCCGTCTTGCGTGCCAACTGCCCTGGCAAGACAGGGGAAGGTCGCCGGGCGTGTCCTATGTCCCCCTCTCGCGTTGCCGACGAATCACCGGAACCGCCGAAAGGTCTACCGACCTTACGCTCCGCACGTCGGTTTCCGTAACCGCCCAAGGGCCTGGATATACATATCCGGAATCACTCCGTGCCTGTCGGGCGGCACGTTGAGAAGCAGGTTCACGCCGCGCGCCCGGCAACCCTCATACAGATCCGCCAGAACGGCGTCGGGCCGAGGCTTGTCCTGGGGCGAATAGAACCACGTGTCGCCCAGGGTCGCACAGCACTCGCCCGCGACGTAATACTCCCGACCCTGAATTGTTCGCCACGGATTGTATCCGCGCTTGGGCGGCAGCGTCTGCTCCAGGCTGATCGCATCGCACGGCCACACGTACGCCTCGCGGAAGGACTCGCCGTCGTTCACACCGTGGTTGGCCACCACGACGGCATCGGGTTGCAGCGATGCGATGTGCTGGTAGAGGAATGAGCGATAGCCGCGTCCCAGGACGCCGGGGATGTCGATCCAGACCTCGGCTATGGGACCGTAGTCGGTCAACAACTCGGTCATCTGGGCCGTCACGAAATCCTGATACAGCGAGGTGGTGTACGCGGCCAGGTACTCCGGCTTGTCCGGATGCACCACCATCCCGTCACGCAGGCGGCGGAAGTCCAACGGCTTGACGTAAACGCCGTAGCCCTTGTCCGAGTGCGTGCGGCTGCCGAAGCGATGCCCGTTGTCCCACGAGCAGTAATAGAACCCCGGCAGAATGCCCCGCTTCCGGCACGCCTCGACGAAGCGCCCCATGACGTCGACACGATTGGCGCTGTTCGCCACGGTGTAATCCGTGTGTCTGCTCGGCCAGAGGCAGTGGCCGGCCGTATGCTTGGCCGTCAGCACCGCGTACTTCATGCCCGCATCCCGCGCCACGCTCAACCATTGATCGACATCGAGCCGGTCGGGCGCATAGGCGCTCATCGGTTCACGATCGGCGGGGGCGTCCTTCCCCACGAACGTGCTCATGCCGAAGTGAATGAACATGCCGTACCGCAAGGCCTCCCACCGTCGGATCTGCGGGAGACTGAGCCGCTGGCAGCCGCGGCCCGCCCGCGCCGGTTCGCTCGCCGCCGCCCCGACGCGTAGCCCGGCGGTCGTACAGCCGGCCGTCGCCGCCGCCAGTCCCTGACCCACACCGATAAGCAATTGCCGCCGATTCATCCTGCTCCGTCCCGGTCGTCCGTCCCGGACCTTCTGTGCCTCAAGGTAGTCGGCCGGGGTGTGGTCGCTGACACGCGACACCCTCCGAACAAGTTCGCCCCGGCCGGTCCTCAAGACAATGCCCCGGCCATCATACCGCCCTTGCGCCCCGTTGCACCTGCCGACAGCGGAATCGTTTCGTCGTCTCCGACGCCCGCGTGCAGGCCCCTGCGTACGCTCGCCAGCCGGTCCGGCGGCAAGCCTTTGCATCCTCGCAAGGCGGTCATATAATCCGCGCCTGTTCGAACGAGGCCGCCCCGCGGACCGCGGGACGGCAAGACCGGTAACGCTCGGCGCGGCGGGCCTTACGCACTATGACCGCAACAGCACACATGACACGGGCTGGGCAACTCCTGTTCCTCGCGGTGGCCACGATCCTCGTTCTGCCCTGCGGCGCATCGGCCCGAACGCCCCCCAAAGACCGGTTCGTCGAAAAGTGGACCTTCGATCCGAAGACCGGCCAATGGGTCGAACAGCCGCCGCCTCAGCCGGGGACCGAGGACGGCGACCTCGATCTGGCACGCCAGGCCCTGGCACGGGGACAGTTCAAGGACGCTGCCCGCGCCGCCAGGGCGTGGATTCAGACCTATGGCGGCGCCGCCGAGCGGTATCCAGAGGCCCTGTACGTTTCCGCCACGGCGCAGCTCGAACTGGGCGAGTATCGCGCAGCACATGATGCATACAAGGCCCTTCTCAACGACTTCCCCGGGTCGATCTACGCGGAGCGGGCGCTCTCGGCGGAGTTCCGTATCGCCGAGCAGTACCTTGCCGGCCAGAAGCGCAAGGCCTGGGGCGGGCTCCTGCGGATCCGCGACTACGACGAGGGGATCCGGATCCTCGACGACATCATCGCGAACCACGCCGGCACGGAGCTCGCCGAGCTGGCGATCAAGACCAAGGCGGATTACTACTTCCAGGCGGGGGAGTTCGACCTGGCGCAGGATGAGTACGGCCGGCTGGCCCGGGATTACTCGCGGAGCCGTTACGAACCCTACGCCCTGCTCCGCGGAGCGGCCTCGGCGCTGGCGAGCTTTCCCGGCGTGAAGTTCGACGACGCCGGCCTCATCGAAGCGGAGGAGCGATACCGCCAGTTCCAGCAGCGCTACCCGCAGCTCGCCGAGGCCGAGCAGGTCCCGGTGATCCTGGACCAGATCCGCGCCACCCGGGCGCAGAAGGAATACGAGACGGCGGACTACTACGAACGGACGCACAAGAAAAGCGCGGCCGCCTTCTACTATCGTTCTACCATCCGCAACTGGCCGGGGACGACGTGGTCGGCCCAGGCGGAGGCCCGGCTGGCCAGACTGGGCTTCCGCGAACCGCCGGCGACGCAACCCGTCGCGCGGGTCGGTAGCGGCGTGCCACGGATCGAACGTACCCCGTCGGAGGCCGGGCCGCGGACTGGCCGGGGCGCCGATGCCGAAAGACCGCGCCCCGCCCGACTGGCATGGACGGGAGGCAGGTGACTCAGATGCGATACGATCCGTTCACGGCACTCGGGTGCCTGGCCTGCGGGCTGACGATCACGATCGGCGGATGCGGTTACTCGCACGAGGCGCTGCATCCGCAGAACATCCGCACGGTCTACGTCGAGATGTTTCAGTCGAAGGAGTTCCGCCGCGGGATCGAGATGCAGCTCACCGAGGCACTCCGAAAGGAGATCGACCGGGGCACACCCTACCGCAACGCGCCGAAGAACCGCGCCGACACCGTCCTGTCAGGCGAGATCCTCGAAGTCCGCCAGGGCGTGCTCGGCAAGAATCGGCCCCTGGACACGCCCACCGAACTGGCCGCGACTTTCGTCATCAGTTATCGGTGGAAGGATATGAGGACCGGGCGCATTCTGGTCGAAAACAAGGAGTTTACCCAGACCGTCGAGTACGTCCCGCCGGTTGGGGAGCCGTTTTCCGTCGCCAGCGAACAGGCCGTGAACAAGTTGGCCCGCCGGATCGTCGATAGCATGGAAACAGGCTGGTAAGCGGGCTATCATTATCGGGGCAGGCGCGAGGTTGCGCACAAGCGGGCCCGGCACGGGCGGCGGGCGAACACGCGAAAGAAACACGGGCGAACGTGCCGGGGCCGGAAAGCCGTTATGTCGGATTCTCAACCGGATCGTGATGACCGCCGGGGACCCGGCGGGCCGATGCGCATGAACCGCGGCATCTTCGGATGGGTGGTCTTCATCCTGTTCGCGCTCATGCTGGCCATGCTGCTCATGCAGCGGATGGAACGCCGGCAGGTCATCACGATGAACGACTTCTGGCGCTACGTCGAGAACGACAGCATCCAGTCGCTTACCATCCAGGACAACTCGCTCAAGGGCAAGCTCAAGCCGGAGGCCGTCAAAGGACTGGACGAACCACGCGAATTCGAGCTGAAGTATCCGCCCGGCGCGATCGACAGCACCCTGGTCAACTGGATCCGGGAGCGGTGCCGATCCGTCGGCGAGGTGAAATACGACGAGACCGGCACGATGTTCTTTACGCTGCTGATTCAGCTCGTGCCGTGGGTGCTGATCTTCGCCTTCATCTGGTTCTTCGTGTTCCGCCAGTTCCGCGGCGCCGGCGGGGGAGCGGGCATGCTCGGCAACTTCGGCCGCAGCCGGCACCGCATCAGCACGCGCGAGCACACGCACATCACCTTCGCCGATGTCGCCGGCGTGGACGAGGCCAAGGAGGAAGTGGCCGAGATCATCGAATTCCTCAAGAACCCCAAGCGATTTCAGCGGCTCGGCGGCCGGATCCCACGGGGCGTACTGCTCGTGGGCGAGCCGGGGTGCGGCAAGACGCTTCTGGCCAAGGCGATCGCCGGCGAGGCCGACGTGCCCTTCTTCTCGATCAGCGGGTCGGACTTCGTCGAGATGTTCGTCGGCGTCGGGGCATCGCGCGTCCGCGACCTGTTCAAACAGGCGAAAGACAACTCGCCCTGCATCATCTTTCTCGACGAGATCGACGCAGTGGGGCGCCGGCGGGGCGCGGGGTACAATGGCGGTGGGCACGACGAGCGCGAGCAGACGCTTAACGCGATCCTGGTCGAGATGGACGGGTTCGACACCTCGGACCAGGTGATCGTCGTCGCGGCCACGAACCGCGTCGATGTGTTGGACCCGGCGCTGATCCGGCCGGGGCGGTTCGACCGGCAGGTGTACGTTCCGCTGCCCGACGTGAAGGGGCGGCTTGAAATCCTCAAAGTCCACGCCAAGAAGATCAAGCTCGGCCCGGACGTCGATCTGCACCGACTGGCTCGCGGAACCCCCATGTTCAGCGGGGCCGATCTGGCGGCGATCATCAACGAGGCGGCGCTGCTGGCCACGATGGCCAACAAGGACTGGGTGGAGATGAGCGACCTCGAAGAGGCCCGCGACAAGGTCCGCTGGGGCCGCGCGAAAAAGAGCCGCGAAGTCGACGAGAAGGAAAAACGCGTCGTGGCCTATCACGAGGCGGGCCACGCCCTTGTGCAGGCACTCACACCCGATGCCGACCCGATTCACAAGGTCAGCATCATCCCCCGGGGGCAGGCCGGCGGAGCCACGTTCTCCCTTCCCGAGAAGGACCGCATCGTCTACGGCAGGAAGTTCCTTACGGCGATGATGAAGGTGGCCTTTGGCGGCCGCATCGCGGAAGAGATGTTCTGCGACGACATTTCCAGCGGGGCCTCTTCCGACATCCGGCAGGTGACCGAGATCGTGCGGCGCATGGTCATCGAGTGGGGCATGAGCGACAAGGTCGGCTTCGTGTACCACGGCGAGGAAGGCCGCACCGCCTACCTGCTCGGGCTGCCCGGCGGACGCGAGTACTCGGAGCAGACCGCCCAGATGATCGACGCCGAGATCAAGCGGCTGGTTGACACCGCCTTCGAGGAAACCCGACGCCTCATGGAGGCGAACCGCGACAAGCTCGATGCGATCGCCAAGGCCCTGCTCAAGTACGAAACGCTCGACGGGCAGGACGTACACAAGATCATCCGCGGCGAACCGCTCGACCGGCCCAGCGTGGCGGACCTGCTCGACGCGGAAGGCACCGCCATCCGCCGCGCGCCGGAACCCCCACGGGCCAAGCCCATCATCGCCAAACCCGATCTCGGCCCCGGGCCGCTGCCGCAGCCGGGATGACCCTCCTTTTCCTGACCGCGCCCGCCCGGACGCGCATTGACAAGGCCATGTGCCCGCAGTAACGAAACCGCTGCCCGGCCGGGCAGAAAGCAGGTCCCCCATGCACAAGGATTCGGTCGAGGGCGGCGAAGCGGCCTGGCGAAAGGTTTGCAGAACATGCGGAACACCCGTGGCCGTCTTTGTCCTGTACGCGGCCATCACGGCCGGCTTCTGGGCCCCGGCGGGAAGCCGCTTCGTCCATCAGTTCATCGGCGACGGCGGGGACAACTTCGTCTTCGTGTGGAACCCCTGGTGGGTAGCGCGTTGCCTGGCCGAACACCGCAGCCCATACTTCTGCGAAATGCAGTACGCACCCTTCGGCACCCCGCTGGTGTTTCATTGTCTGGCGCTCGTGCCGACGCTCGTCATTGCAGGGCTGACGAAACTGCTGGCCATGCCGTTGGCCTACAACCTCGTGGCGGCCGGGCTTTCTCCTGTGGCGGGCCTGTGCGCGTATGCCCTGGCGAACTATGTGACGCGCGATCGCGCGGCCGCCGTGGCGGGCGGCGTCGTGTTCATGCTCTGTCCGTACATGGCGAGCAAGCTGCTCGGGCACATGAACCTCTCCTGTGCGGCGTTTCTGCCGCTCTACACGCTGTGGCTCTTTCGAGCGGTGGACGAAGGCGGCCGGGCATCCCGGATCGGATTGACGCTTTCGTACCTGCTCATTCTCTTCAGCAGCGAGCCGACTCTCGTCTTTGCCGCTAACGTAACGGTCTGGTACTGGCTCTACCGATCGATCCGCACCCGCCGATGGCGCGAGGAGATCGGCCGCTTTGCAAGGGCACTGGCGCCCGTTGCGGTCATCACGGCGGTGTGGGGGGCGTTTCTCCTCTGCTACGCGATACACTACAACGTCGTTCCCGCGCGGCACGGCACGTTGATCGACGCACCGGAACCGCTGAACTTCCTGCTCCCGATTCATTCGATGTCCGTCTGGCGCGAGTGGTTGGCGCCTGCGGGGAGCCTGGGGATGCGGCTGAGCAACCTCGAACTGGCGGTGTATCTCGGCTGGTTCGTGCTGCCGATGGCGGCGGCCGGCCTGTGGTTTCGTCGGCGCGATCCGCGGATGCGGTTTCTCGCGGTCGTGCTGGTGTGCGTGGTGATCCTCGCGCTGGGCCACAAACTGCAATGGCACCGGCAGGTCGTCCGCTTCTTCGATCACGCCCTCCGGCTGCCGATGATCTTCTACCGGCACATCCCGGTGCTCGGATCCGTGGGACAGTGCGGGCGATACATGGCGATCGGATACATGGCGATGGCGGTCGGGGTCGCCGGCCTCGTCGCGTACGTCCGGCAGCGGACCGGGCACATCGGCGCGCGCGCCGCCGGCGCGATCGCGGTCGTCCTGATCTGTATCGACTATGCCCACATCGCTCCTACGGTCGAGGCCCCGGCACTGGTCATCCCGCCGGGGCAGGGGCGCGTTCTTGACCCGCGCATCGAAGCCTCGCACAGCCTGTACTGCCAGACGCACCACGGGCGCCCGCTCGTCGGCGGATACGTTTCACGGCCGCCGACCGGCCTGCGCGAGCGATACGAAGCGATGCCGGGAATCGGCTGGTTCTTCCAGGACCCGCGGCGCCGCGGGAGCCCACCGCCAGCGGCGGACGTGCAGGCGGGCCTTCGCGCACTGGACATCCGCTACGTCTGCGTAGCCCCGCGAAGCGAGGACCGCCGTGCGCTCGAGGCGGCGGGCCTGCGGCTCGTGCATGAAGATGCATTCGACGCGACACTGGCTGTCGGCGACGGACCGTAGCGCCGTTTTCGTTGAGACGGCCTCGCGTGCGGCGCGCAGCACCGTGGCGGGTCAGGAGCCGCAAGCCCCCGCCCCACTGTTAGCGCCTGGATTCTCGTCGGCCGGCGCCAGCATCTCGAGCGACGCCGGGCGGCGGCGTAGTGAGGGAGCGGCGCTATCGTCGCCGGTCCCGGCAGAACTGCAAACGAACGAAATGCTCAAGCCGAAAGCGGCAGCAGTACAGATCGCGCCCCATCCCGCCGATCGAGTGTGATCAGAGCCCCTCGACACACATCCCGGAGTAGATGTCGAACCGGAAGCACGGGTTGACGGTGCCCTTCCAGTCGCGCACGGGGTCGGCGTGACCGTCCAGATACACGGCATTCGTCTTGCCTGCCAACAGGCGGGGCGAGCCGACGTCGTGATCCGTGCCGCTCGGGCTGAACCGCCGGTTCGTGTTGTGGAAGGGCTGGCAGGGTACGTAATAGTAGGCGGTCCCCCCGCAGAAACTGGGCGTGAGCACCGTGCCCACCGGGAACGGCCACGTGCCCACGTTCTGCAAGGCCCCGCGAAGCGGATGAGCCTCCCAGTGCCACAAGTCTGCGATCACCCATTCGCTTGACTGGTTCCGGATCTTCAGAATGCTCTTGGGCATGCGACGTGTCTTCTCATAATCCGGCCAGAGGTCGGGCCGATCGCCGTATCGAAGGTAGCCGAAGTAGTTGACCGGGTTGGTGGCATACCACGGCCGGAACGACCGCCGGTTTATCCCGTGTTCGATGCCGCCGGTGTTGGCGAGGTAGTAGCATCGCTGGCGGCCGAGAGCAGCGGGCAGTCCCGCATAGACACCCAGGAGAGGCACACCGTCGGCGCTCGGGCAGACCGAGACGGCGTCGAACGCGACGGGGCCCTGTTCGAGACCGCCCAGGTACCGCGCCAGCTTGTAGGGCAGATTGTAGCGGGCCCATTCGACACCCTGTTGGCCGAGACCGTTCAGATTCAGTCCGCTGCGAAAGAGCAGCGGAGTCGTCGGCCCCGGCAGAATCGATCCGTTATCCTGCGTATACATCTGCACCGCGTGGCCCATCTGCTTCAGATTGGACAAGCACGCCGTCGCCCGGGCTGCCTCGCGGGCCCCCAGCACCGACGGAATCAGGATCGCCGCAAGCAGTGCGATGACGGCCACCACCACAAGCATTTCGATGAGCGTGAATCCCGATCGCGCGGACCAAGCGGGACGCGCTGCGATCGTCGCCTTGCCGGAATTGCGAATGTTTTCCGCCATCACGCGCCTCGCCCGCGGGTACGGACATGATCCCCCGACATGCCGTGGACGGCCAAGGCCGATCCAAGGAGGTCCCTGCTGCACTCTATTCTATCACCACACCGCAATCGCAGGCAACCCCCCCGGCACGAACGCAGGCGAGGCAGGAGTCTCGGGCGGCTGGAGCATGGGAACACGATCGGCCGTACGGCCGCCCCGACATCCCCGGAAGAACCCTCGCCGTTTCCGGTCAGCAATTATCGGCAACGCCGATCCCGGCAGACGAGGAAGACATTTGCTTCCCAGGAGGCCCCGGCAAGGGTGTCGCCCGTCCCGGGGGCAACCATCGGAGACTCACTCGCCCCAGAAACTGTCGTCTTCCGGGCCGGTGTTCGAGACCGGCCGTTCCCGTTCGACAATGACGGTGCGCGCGAAGAGATCCCCGAGCCGCTGCCGATTCCGCGTGAAGAAGACGATCAGTGCGAGCGGCCAGATCGGCAGATACATCTCCAGCTCCAGGATCCGCGCGGCGTTTCGGATGACCACGGCGCGCGTCGAGGGCGCATCGCCCGTCTCGCTCATCACGCGGCACCCAAGCAGCCACTTGCCCGGCGTCGTCCCCCACTGCCGCTCGAACAGAGTGCAGTACGCCGCATACAGGACGCGTAGACTCAGCCAACCCAACAGAACCGAATCCGGCACCGGCGGCACGGTGTCCGACCAGGTCTCGCCCGCTGCGATCAGGTCGTCATAGTAACCGCGAAGAGGGCCGTACCAGATCGACGCCGTGAGCAGCGCCGCCGGAAACCCGTCCAGGATCGCCCCCGCCAGGCGTTTCCAGTACGGCGCCAGCACAAACTCCCTCGGCACCCGGACCGCCGTTGTCAGACTGTCTTGCCTCCTCCAGAACACCCCGGCAATGCTGACCAGCACGACGAACAGCGCGAGCCAGTCGCGGGTTCGGGGGTCGATGAGCGGCTTTCGCGGCAACTCGAAGACCCGCGTCGCAGCAGGACGCCGCTTCGCCGGGCCGCCCTCCAGCGGCCAGATGCCAACCTGGATCCCGTCGGATTGATCCAGTGAGGCCAGAAACACATTCTGGCCCAGTGCCGCCACTGCGCTTCGGCCCGGCACCGGTTCCGCGCCTGCGGTTTCGTCGGAGTCAAAGACCAGCGGCTCCCCGGCGCGCCATTGATCCTCCACGAGCGACCACACCCGCCAGACGGCGGGCGAGGAAGCATCTCGGGCCCTTGCGAAGCCGCCGCGCTACCCGGCAAACCACTTTCACGAACCGCCCGACGAACCCCCGCTGCAAGCGCCGCGCGCGGTTCGACGTACAGCGCCGCCCCCTCGCCCAGCAGCCCGCCAAGGTCGATGCCTGGCAACCGGCGCCAGCGGCCCTCCTGCCGGCAGAGGCAATCCACGGTATCGATCCCGTCGGAACAGGCCTTCGCGTGGAATACGTAGACTGCCTGTGGGGAGACACACAGCCAGAACCGGCCTGCGTCGGGTTCGTCGGTCCAGCCCTCAATCGGCGCCACGTAGCGCCACCGCCCCCCCTCGTAAGCCACGAGATCCACGTACTGCTCCGTGGTCGGCAGCGCCTGGACCGTCATCGTCGCGGACGGCGCATCCGCATCGCCCGCACCGATCTGCGTCGACGGCATCGTTTCCGAATCGCCGGGCGCGGCCGGCCGCGAGGTGGCGCCGGCGGCTGCGGGGCGGGTCGCTGCGGCCGCCTCCCGTTCGCGCCGGCTGATCTCCGATCCGATCCTGTGACGCACCACGGCGTACAGACCGACGCGGGGACGCGTCCGTTCGCCGACCATGCCCCCTATCGCAAGCGGAACCGCCCGCTCGGGCAGGTCGATCTCGATCCGCCGCGCACTCAACGAATAGCTGCGATGCGTGCCATCGTCAAAGAACACAAAGAGATACGGTCCGGAGGCGGCCCATCGCACGATGTGCCCCACCTCGGGCGCGATTGCCGCCGGCTCGGGCCGGGCGCCGCCGACCGCCTGCCAGGCCATCACATTCAGCCGGCTCTCGACACCGAAGCCCCGCGCCTCCGCGATGGAGTCGTGCGACGAACATTGGATCAGCCACACCCCGCCCACGGCGCCCCCAACCTGAATCGCCATACGAGGCGATGAGACGGCGGCCGCCCCGCGACCGGCCCCAAGAGAAAGCACCAGAAACAGCGTCGGAGAAATCGCGGCGGCGAGCCGGCATCCCGATGCGGGCACGGAGCGCCCCGCGCCACGGCACGACGCACGGCGGCCCCTGCGACCCGCGCGCGACGGACCTCCGGGCACGGCCGGGCCGCCAGGATCCCCAGTCACATCGCACCCCCGGGGCGCCCCCCGGCCGGTTCCTCAAGCGAGGAACCCACGCGAACCTCACGGCGGGCCCTGACCCCCTGCTCACGAGGATTCTGCGGGGAAAGGAACGGCTCGGTTTCGAGGGTGAACCGGCGTATCCGCAACTCGAGCCAACTGTCGGCAGACGGCCACTCGATCCGTATCTTGTGCGCGGCCAGCGAGCCGCTTCCCCGAACCGGCCGGTAGTCGGTCAGAGCGGCATTCATCCGCACGCGCCCATCCGGATCGCGGAACAGAAGCTCGCGGACCAGGTACGGCGGCGCCCGATCGAGGTGGTACTCCTTCTCGATATAGCCCTGGCCCGTCTCGTCGTACTCGAGAAAGATGAGCACGTTACGGGTCGGCTGGGGCTGGTAAACCGGCCCGCCCGGACCCGTGGTATCCGTCGGCAGGATGGCCAGGCCGAGCACCTCGATGAGATCGTCGGGGCGGATGGGCATATCATCCAGGGATCGAGCACCGGGCGTCGAGGACCCCGCCGACGCCGGGCGCGAGGCGGGGGCCGAGGTCGTTTCGCTCAGCCGGTCCTGAGCGGAAGGCTCCGTGCCCGGAGCGGACTCCGGGGCAGGCTTCGGGTAGGTTCCCCACCACAGCGTGTCGATCTCCGGCTTGACCCAGAGCCAGTAGTCGCTCTCGTTGGAGCCCGCCTGCAGGACAACCGTGTTCCCCAGACCCTCCCGAAGCTGGAGAACCATGTCGCGCGGCTCATGAAAACCCAGAACTCCGGAGAACGAGAATTGCCGCGCGGGGGCTCCCTCGTGCTCGCGGAAGCGGATGGCGGCGTCGAGGGGCGAGGCCTTGACCCCCCCGGCGACGGAGGCGAACGGGGCGTTGTTCGCGTTCACCCGTCGGATGGCCTCGTGCATCGGGACGAACGGATAGGCCGGCGGCGGCTTCACGCAGCCGGTGGTCAGCACCCCGGCCGCGACCGCGACGGTGGCACGACGGACCGAGAACAGCCCCAAGCAAGACCTGCGAATGCCCATCGTTGCGCCTGTTCGAGCCGATCCACCGCACCCGCAAATGCACGCCCGGCTCTGCCGCCCGCCATCCCTTCGTCGCGGGAACAGGAACTTGGCTGGCAAGCCGTAAAGGCCGGCGGCCTCCTGTTCGCGCCGCTCACGGATCCCCGCAACCGCCCGGTCAGACCGCCTCGCCGCCGTCCGGCTCCGCGGCTTCGTCCGGCTCCTCCAGGCCGGCAGCCAGTTCCTCGGGCGGCTCGCCCTGGAGGATGGCCCGCAGTTGTGCGCTCACCGCCTCGATCTGGTCGTCGCGCATCTGCGGATTCTCCACCATGTGCACGCTCCCGCCGGCCGGGTCGCGCACGAAGCGCATCTGCCAGTGCTCACGGTCGCCGTCGCGAATGGTCTGCTCGTACTTGAGCAACCGCTTGCGCATCAGCAGCAGCGCAAGCACGAATCGAAAGCGGATCTTCGGTTCGTCCTTCGCATCCGCCAGACGAAGGAAGAGGTTCACGAGCACGTCGTTATCGACCCAGACGATCTTCTTTCGCTCCTTGAGCGGGATCCGCGACTTCCAGAAGCAGAACGCCCCTTCCGGGGGGCCGCTCCAGCATTCAAGCGAGTAGTCCGCACGTTCGATCGCCCCGTTGCGGTCAAACAGCACCGCGTAGAACTCCTCCCCTTCGGCCAGCTCGCGGCCGCTGATGGCACACCGTCCCGTCGCCCGTTGGACCTCCCAATCCGCCATTCGTCTCCGTACTCCTTTACGTCCTGCCGCGGGGGCGGCCCTTATCCGAAACCGCTGCGGGCCGCTGCCCCGCCGAACGGCTCCGACCCCCCCCGGCAGCCTCGCCCGGCTCCCCGCGCTTTCCGCGCGTTTTCGCACGCGCGTTGTCGCTCATTCAACCGTCCTTGTCAAGGACATCGCGTGGCCGCGCTCCGCACGACTTGCCGACGCGGCCACGCGTCGCCCGCCGCGACGCCCCGGCGCCGAGCGTTCGGGCAGAAATGGACCGGGGCCGTCTGCACGAATGCGTCTTGCAGCTTTCTTGACCGGCGCTGCGGCGAAGGATACGGTCGTACTCAGAAGCGGCGTCGGGCGCCGGGGTCGATGTGGGAAGCCGATCGACCCCGCAGGGCGTATTCGCCGCAAAGCCCGGAGGCGTGCCCGAGTGGCTGAAGGGGACGGTTTTGAAAACCGTTGTGCGGGAAACCGCACCGGGGGTTCGAATCCCTCCGCCTCCGTTGAAGGCAGGTACCCGACCGCCTGTAGCGGTCCCCGACAGGGTTCGTGCGGACCGAGGGCCGATCGCAGTCCGCAGCCCGGACGGGGCGCACGGCTCCCGGCCTGCCGCCGGCACTCGCGGCAGGACTGAACTCGACGCGCGGAGAATCAGCCGTGAACTGGTTTTCGGCAAGGTTCCATTCACGCACGCTGCGGACGGCGTTTCACGCGCTGCGCCGCAACAAGATGCGCTCCGCGCTCACCACACTGGGCATCATCATCGGCGTGGCGGCGGTCATCGCCATGTCCGAGATCGGCAGCGGATCCTCCAAGGCGATCCAGAAGACCCTTGCAAGCATGGGCGCCGCCAATCTGTCGGTCTCGCCGGGCGCGGCATCGAGCGGCGGGGTCACCTTCGGGGGCGGCAGCGCGCAGACGCTCACGCCGGAGGACGGCGAAGCGATCGCCCGCGAGTGCCCCGCGGTCCGCGCCGTCGCCCCGCAGGTTCACGGACGGGCGCAGGTGGTCTACGGCAACCGGAACTGGGTTCCCCTTTTCATCGACGGGTCCACGCCGGACTACCTTGCCGTCCGCGGCTGGGAGATGGCGGAGGGCGAATGCTTCACCGATCAGGACGTCCGGAACGCCGCCAAGGTGTGCGTGCTGGGCCAGACGCTCGTGCGGGAGTTGTTTCAGGGCGCCTCGCCGATCGGCCAGGAAATCCGCGTAAAGAACGTGAGTTTCAAGGTGGTCGGTGTGCTCCGCCCCAAAGGCGCGAACATGATGGGCATGGACCAGGACGATCTTCTCCTGGCCCCGTGGACCACCATCAAACGCCGCGTCTCCGGCTCGATGCTCGCGAACGTCAACCAGAGCGCCGCCTCGGCGCAGGACACGCAGCAGGTAAACACGCTGAGCCGCCTGTACCCGGGCCAGCCCAGCCTGTACCCCGTCCCCTCGCCCACCCAGGCCGCCGATACGCCCCTGCCCGTGCGATTCGTTACGGTGGATCACCTGATGGTCGCGGCGCAATCCCCGGAACTCATGCCGGCCGCCATTCGCCAGATCACCGCCGTCCTGCGCGAGCGGCACCGGATCCGCAATGGCGAACCCGACGACTTCAACATCCGCGACATGACCGAGATCACCAAGGCGATGAGTTCTACCACGATCCTGATGACGCGGCTCCTGCTCTGCGTGGCCCTGATCTCGCTCATGGTGGGCGGGGTGGGCATCATGAACATCATGCTCGTATCCGTGACCGAACGCACCCGGGAAATCGGGCTCCGGATGGCCGTCGGGGCACGGTCGCGAGACATCCTGCGGCAGTTCCTGGTCGAGGCCGTCGCCCTGTGCCTGCTCGGCGGGACATTCGGCATCCTGGTCGGAAGGGGAAGCTCGTGGCTCGTCCGGCACGTATTCCGCTGGCCGACGGAGCTGTCCCCGGGGGCCGTCGTTGCCGCCGTGGCCGTCTCCGTTTCCGTGGGCGTGATCTTCGGCTACTACCCCGCGTGGAAGGCCTCTCGTCTCGATCCCATCGAAGCGCTTCGGTATGAATGCCGCGGGTCCGTGGACCGGCGGGGCCGGCAGCGCGGGGCCTACTCCGCCGCGGGCCGCACGCGCGGCAGCCAGATCCGGAACGTGGACCCCCGTTCCGGCTGCGTGTCCACCCCGATGGCGCCCCCGTGCGCCCGAACCGTGCCATAGGCCGCCGCCAACCCCAGACCGTGCCCCTGCGGCTTGGTGGTAACGAACGGATCGAACAGCCGATCCCGGACCTCCGGCGCGATCCCGGCACCCGTATCCTCGACGGCCACGCAGACGTACTCCCCCGCCGGCAGCGGCGGATGCGACGACGCGAGGGGCGCAGCCAGGGTCACGTTGTCCGCGCGGATGGTCAGGCGCCCGCCGTCCGGCATTGCGTCGATCGCGTTGCGACAGAGGTTGACGATCGCCTGCTCGGTCCGCGCGGTATCGCACTCCACCTGGCCCAAATCGTCGGCAATCGCGCAATCAAGGGTCACGCTCGCCGGGATCACGGGGCGGCAGATTTCCACCGCGCGCGAAACGACATCGGAAAAGTCGACCATCCGAGGCAGAATCTTGCCCCCCTTGGCGAACATGAGAAGCTGATGGGCCAGTCGGCCCGCCGTATCCGCTGCCTGCTCGATCCGGACCAGGAGCGAATGGTTGGGGTGGTCGGGCGAGAACTTCGACCGCAGGCGCGACGCGGAGCCGAGAGCCGTCTGCATCAGGTTGTTGAAGTCATGGGCAATTCCGCCGGCCAGCCGCCCGACGGTCTCCAGTTTCTGGGCCTCCGCCAACTGTTGCTGCATGCGTATCTGCTCGGTGATGTCAAGGATCACAGCAATAAGCCCGCGGTAGCCGCCGTCGGAACCGCAGACGGGCGATACGCGGAAGACCAGCTCGCGTCCGCCGAAGGACCGGCGAGCCGTAACCGCCTGGCGATGCCCCTCTTCACGAAAGCTCCGGAGAAGTTCCGTGATACGGGCGTGCATGGTCGTGCTGTGGAGGGCGAGCACGTCGCAGCCGACGACCTCCTCCCGCGAGACGCCCAGCAGGGTGCAAGCGCACGCATTGATTTCCCGGACGACGTGCTCCGCGTCCGCAAAGATCACCGCCTGCTCCATCTGATCGAGGATCGTGCGGTACCGCTCCTCGCTCGCCCGAAGCGCGTCCTCGGCCTGTCTGCGCTCCGCCATTTCCCGACGGAGTTGTTCGTTGGCCCGTTGCAGTTCGGCCGTCCGCTCCGCCACCCGCCGTTCCAGCTCCTCACGCGCCGCCTGCAGCGCTTCCCGGGATCGAACCCTCGTGATCGCCGAACCGATCTGTGCCGCAATGGCCTCCAGCAGATCGCGAGCGCCCGGCGAGATCTCCCGATCCGTTCGCGACGCGACGTTCAGCAACCCGATCACCCGACCTTCGTACACGACCGGAAGGATTCCGATCGAGCGCAGTCCCTCGGCGTCACAGGCTTCATGCTGGATCGGCACGTCGCTCGTCGCGGCGTAAATCGGCCGACCCGCAAAAGCCAACCGCGCGTGCGGCGAGTCGGCGGGGGCATACGCCACGGCTTCCACAAAGCGGGGAGAGAGGCCCTTATGGGCGACCAGACGCAAATCTTCGGTTGCCTCGTCGGCAAAGTAGATGCCCCCGCATTCTATCCCTTCCACGCTCAGCGCTGTGTCGAGGATCTGATCCAGCGCGTCGGCGAGGGTAAGCTTCGCGTTCAGCGCGACGGTCAGATCCCGCTGAAGGCGAAGCAAGTCTCTGGCACGCTCCAGTTCCGCGACCCGCGATCGGAGCGCCTGCGCCTCCGCGGAGGCGGTCGCATCATAAACCGGCTGGCCGTCCACCTTGCCACCTGCTTCTCGATCGGTCGGTTCGTCACGCACCCGTAACGATCGGGCGAGGCAGACATCGGCCCCGCCCCGCAGGCGCGATCGCAGCCGCGCTGCCGCCTTCCGACCCTGCCCTCAAAGAAATCCTCAGCCTGACCCAACGCGCGCTACCGCTCCGCACGCCGTGCGAACTCGCCCCGTCGCCGACACCCGCGGCACAAATCCGGATCGGCCTCGGCGCGGGTCGCGGG
>CAZMVY010000020.1:0-13214 GCA_964569765.1 uncultured Planctomycetales bacterium | reverse complement strand
TAAGGACGCCCATTTGGCGAGGGTAGTTGCCGTCGCGGCTGACGGCGGGTCGCGGGAAAAGCGCCTCGCAAGACTCCAACCACACGACGTGTATCTTACCAGAACCGACCCGCGCGCGTCACGGCTTGCCGTCGAAACAGCGCGCGAGAAAACACCCCGCACGAAGCTGCCCATGCAACCACGGCAATACGTCAAACCCCACAGCCGGGCGCCGGTGCCTCGCGCGGGAAACCCTGCTGAACTGGGGACCGAAGGCATCCGCCCTTCCGCCGTGTCCGATAACAAGGCCGCCGCACCCGGGACGGCCACGGCACCACCACAACCGCTGCATGCGGCAACGCGGCAATCGCCCTACCGCCACGCCTCGGGCAAACCGTACTCCGCCCAGCGCCGGGAAACCTGGTCCGCGATGTCGGCCGACATGGCCGCTTCCGGCGGCCAGCGGCGGACGACACCCTCGCCAGGCCACTTTCGCGTGGCGTCGATGCCCATCTTGCTGCCGGCGCCCTCGGCCGGTGCGGCGTGATCGAGGATGTCCAGCGGGCCATCGGTAATCACCGTATCACGGCGCGGATCGACATTCGCGCCCACGTGGAAGAGCACATCCTGCTCGTCATGCACGTTGACGTGCTCATCCACCACGATGATGAACTTGCTCAAGGCCATCTGCCCCGCGCCCCAGATCGCGTGCATGACCCGCCGCGCGTGATACGGATACTCTTTGCGAATCTTCACAAAGACGCAATTGTGGAACGCACCGAATCGCGGAAGGTGATAATCGAGAATGTCCGGCACGATCATCCGCAGCAGCGGCAGGAAGATCCGCTCGGTCGCCTTGCCGAGGTAGTAATCCTCCATCGGCGGCTTGCCGACAATGGTGGCCGGATAGACCGGCTCGGCGCGGTGCGTGATGGCGCTGACGTGAAACGCGGGATACCGGTCCGCCAGCGAGTAAAAACCCGTGTGGTCGCCGAACGGCCCCTCCACCAGCGTCTCGACCGGATCGACCCAGCCTTCGATGACGATCTCCGCATTGGCTGGGACCTCCATCGGGATTGTCGTGCAGGGCACCAGTTCGATCCCGCCGTCGTTGAGGAAACCGGCGAAGAGCAGCTCGCTTACGCCCGGGGGCAGCGGACACGTCGCGGCGTAGGGCAGGACGGATTCCCCGCCCAGGACAATCGCCAGCGGCATGCGTTCGCGGCGGGCGACATACGCGCGATGATGCCGGGCGCCGTCGTGGTGCATGTGCCAGTGCATTGCGGCGAGCTTCTCATCGAAAACCTGGACGCGGTACATGCCCACGTTGCGTTCCTGCGTGTCAGGGTGCTTCGTGTAAACGCCCGCCAGCGTGATGAAGCGGCCGGTACCCTGCCGCAGGCCGGCTACGCCACCCGCGCCAGCCGGCAGGACGCGGTCGGAGATCAGGTCGGCGCTCAACTCCCCGTCGCGCGGCCAGCACTGGAGAATCGGCAGGTCGAACAGGTTCGCGTCGTCCGTGTGAACGACCTCCTGGCAGATGCCGCGCTTAACGATCCTCGGCGGGAATGTCGCAAGCTTCATCAGCTCCGGGATCATCTTCATCTTCTCAAGAAGCGATGTCGGCACCTCCGGGCGGATGATCTGCTGCACGCGCGCCGCCAGGGCCTCCAGATCCTCGCAACCCAGGGCGAGGCAAACGCGGGCGTAGCTGCCGAAGGCGTTGATCAGCACCGGCATCCGCGAGCCCCTGACGTTCTCGAAGAGAAGCGCCACCCCGCCCTGTCCGCCGTGGACGGGATCGGTGGCGGGCGAGCCGGCCGGCCCCTCCGGGCACGGCGCCTTCATCACCCGGTCGGCAATCGCGCTGATCTCCAGGACCGGATCGACCGGCGCGGTGATCCGGCGCAACTGCCCCCGATGTTCCAACTCGGAAACGAATGACTGCAGATCAGGGAACCCCACGGCGAGTCTCCATCAGGTTCAGCACTTGTTTGCGGACTGCGTAGTACATCGTCTGGACGAGATTGTTCTGCACAAGGCTCTCAATCACCCGCCCCATCGGCGTGAACTGCACGGTGTCCTGTTCCAGCGTGCCGTCGTCACGAAGCCGGCCGGTCTTGAGAAAGAGCGGGATCCGCCCCTGCTGGCTCTCGACCCAGTACTTGCTCTCGAGCCGGGCCAGGAGGTCGATCCCCACCTCGTAGCGAATGTTCCGGGCGGCGTCCGTAAAACCCTCCATGTAGAGATGATAGTAACGGCCCTGAAAGATCATGCGATGATCGATGCGGCCGTTCTCCTGCTTGGTAAACCAATCGTGCATCCGCAGGAAGTCGTACCGGGCGAGGTTCAACCCCGGAAAGATCCGCACGAGCCAGTCCGGCGCCGCCTTGCCCTCCACGTATCCGCCGTCGATGATCAGCTCGCCGCTTCCCACCGGGTAGTTCGCCGGTTCCTGCGGCACGTCGAGGCGCTGCAGGCTGCGGTCGATCAGGGTCAACGGCCCCGCCGCCGTAAACCCCGGAAACGACCGCCGCAGGTACGCCTGCACCAGGTCCCCCGGCGCCAGGTTCTTCGCCGAGTACGACAGATCGAAGTACGGCCTCTCCGCCCGGAGAAAGAATCGCAACCGGCCCTCGACCACCCCCCCGTCCACGCTCAGGCAGATGGGGATCTCGACGGTCCCGTCGCGTCCGTACACAGCGCCGGAGGCTGCCCGCACGTCCGCCCGTCGGTCCAGGTCCGGAACGGTTACCCGCAACCGATCCATCTGCACGCCGATGTCAAGCGCGGCGTGGTCCAGGGCGCGCCACAAGCGCGAAGACATCGATGAACCGCCCGCCGCAAACGCGCTCCCGAGACTGCCTGCAAGGCGTCCAGCCAGGCGCCGCATCTCGTCGATATCGAGATGCGGGGCGTACACCCCGATCTGGATGGCGGGCGAATCGGCGCCAGGCGCCGTCCGTCCGGACAGCGTCAGCTCGCTCGTCCCGACGCGGATGCCCAGAGCCTCGCACGAAATGTCGCCGCCGGAGTACTCCACGCGGCCGCTCGCCTGCACGAGAATGTCGTCCACGTCCATCGCGACATCCTGCAAGGTCACATCCGAGGGACCCAGCCGCCAGGTGCCATCGCGACGGTCGAACAAGAGGTTCGTCGCAAGCCGGCCCTGGATTCGCGGCCAGGCCCAATCCGGGAACAGGCTTTGGAGCTCATCCAGACGATTGAGCAACGACCGCACGCGCACCGAGCCGGCCGCCACCTATGGCCCGCGCCCCGTCTCAGACAGTACGCCCAGCTCGCCACAGAGGTCGAGTCGGTTGTCCCGCGCCTTCAGGACGACCTCGTGCAGGACAAGAGACTCGCCGGGAGGCCCCCCGGATGACACCGGGCTGATCCGACGCTCGACATCCACCGAGACGGCGGACTCTGCGCCGGTGGGCTTGACGAAGTGCGTTCGGTTGGGCAGCGCGATGTCGAGGCCCGCCTCCGTCGCATCCACTTGAGCCGTCACGCGCAGCGAGGAAGGCACGTACACAAGGCGAAACGGCCCGTTCACCCGCCCGGTGATCCCCAGCCGATTCATCCACATGTCGATATCCGGCGCCAGCCCGCGCAGGGCGTCGTCGGCTTCGGCATGGACCGTGCCCGCGATCTCCATCCGGCGGATCACGTCCGCAGCCAGCCCCTGCCCGCGCAGCGCCGCGAGTTCGCCCGCCAACTCCGGCGACAATGCGATATCGCCCCTCTGCCAGCGCAGCTCGCAGTGTGCCAGTCGAGCATGGCCGGGCGCAAGCGACCACATATCCGGATGTTCCTTGCGTGTGCCGGCACGCGCCTCAAGGCCGCAGGACACCCCCGCGGGCTTGAAGAACGGCTGCCGCCCGGGGACGGCAAACTGCAAGCCGGTCCCGTCCAGCGTCAGAGCGGCGGTATCTCCCTTCGGCCCGCGAAGCAAAGCAGCCTCGATGGACGCATTACCCGCAAGGTTGTAATCGGCCTGCGCGTGCGACCACCGCGGGCACACCGACAAGGCCCTGATTATATCCGTCATTCGCACCGCCACGTGGAGTTCTTCCGACTCGATCGATCGAAACGTCAGGGCATGCGCCGCCGCGCCGGATAACATGTAACCGGCATCGGACTCGATACCCGGCAGGACCGCGCGGGCCGTCAACTCGTGCTCAAGCTGATCGCCCGCGCGCACCGCGCGGTGGCTCAACGCGAGTGAAGCCGGCGCGCCCGCGCGCTTGTCGAGAAGATCACCCATACGCATTCGCGCGGCGATCAGGTCCGCACGCACCTGCCCCCGCCAGGCCCAGTCGCCCGGGCGGTAGCCGAAGGCACCGTCGATGACCAGGCCGACGTCGCCCTCGATCTCCAGCGACCGGTTACTCGTGTTTCCCGCAAACCGTTTGTGCCCCTCCTCCAGGGCGCGGGCAACCCGCGGGAAGCGCGGCAGGAGTTGCTCGATCCGCGAGACGACAAGCGGAAGATGCATGCTGAGGTCAGCCTGCAACGTCTGCACCGACCCCGTATCCGCCCGCGCGGCCAGCGCGTAGCGCACACTCGCCTCATGGCCATCCAGGGCCACGCGGGCCCGGCCCACAACACACTCGGCGGCGAGATCCTGCCACCGGCCCGGGTGCTGCACGTCCCATACCCAGGAACCGGATGCGGTCAATGGAATTCCCCTGGGTTTGTCGAAGTAATCCCCTAGCTGGAGTTCCGCCTCCGCAGGCGAGGTAAGCTCCGCCCGGAAGGCCGGCCCCCGGGCGCCGGGCCCCAACGTAACCGACCACTCCAGCGGCCCGCGCCGCCGGCCGTCTCCCAGCCAACGATCAAGGCCGGGAAGGTAAGCCGCCAGTTGCTCCATGTGCCCCGTCGTGAACGAAACGCTCGCAGCGCCGGCTGTCACGAAATCCGCGATCCACGACGAGGCAAAGCCCTCGGGCTCCGGCAGCGGCACAAAGGAGGCCCGCGCCGTCCAGTGCAGATCGTCGATGTCCAGGCGGGCTTCGCGCAGGTCGATGCCGCCGTCGATGCGCGCACGCGAAACATCGATCGTCAGACGCTTGGCCACACCCGGCGCGAGACACACGGAGTCGCCCCGGGTCAGAGTGGCCGCATCAGCGTCGATGAGCATCCGCGCCCGCGCCGCCATCGGGCCCTGGCTGTACTGAAGCGTGAACCGCCCGCCCTGCGTCACCCGCAGATCCAGCCGGCGCAGCAGGTCATCCACCACCGGAAACTGCTGCCGGAACCGCTCGACATCCGCCACCTCGCCAGCCACGTCGAGGCGCAGAGGCTCGCTGGCCGCGCGATCCAGCACGAGCGCAGGGCGACGCGGAAGACCCGCGCCGTGAATCCGAAGGGCCGGCATCTGATAGTCCAGCGTGTCCATGATCAGCAGATCGCCAGCCGGATCCCAATGACCCTTGGCGGCGAATTGGCCGTCCTGTATACGCTCCGGCCCGGGTCGGTCCCGCCGGTGAGCTACCACCCCGTCCAGGCGCACGCGCAGCTCGTAATTCACCCCGAGGTCGGGAAACGCCTCCAGCCGTACGTATCCGTCCGTGCGGCCCTCGAGGGAATCAATGCCGAGCTGAGGCATCCGCCGAAACGGAATCTCCTTCAGTTCAACATTCTCCCACCGCAATTCACCGCCGCCGGTAAGCTTCACCCCGCGTTTGAGCTTCGGCACCCGGATGCGCCCGTTCAGCGAGAAGCGTCCGCCAGGTGCCACGGCCGCGGAGGACGCGTGAGGCCGGAGGGTGGCGTCCCCGCTGATTCGGAGCAGGCCCGTGGACCGATCGAGCCGACACTCCGCCACGTCCATCCGGCACTGCGAAGGCAGGTCGGGAACGTCCAGATAAAGAACCGCGTTCCGCAAAACGTAGTGAAACGTCGGAAGGCCACCCTGCCGCTTACCGCCGAGATCGTCGATGTTGAGCCGGCCGTCCGGCAACTGTGAAACCCACAGGCGAGGTGCGTCGAGTTCCAGACGATCTACCGTGCCTGCCAGAAGCGTCCGGATCGGCGTCAGCGCGAAACGGACGCATCGGATTCGCAGAAGGTCGTGTGGCCGGCCGGCGCCGGGAAGATCGTGGACCGCCAGGCCCTCGATGCACACGCCCTGCGTCCAGCTCATCGAGAAGCGATCCACCGTGGCCGGCCGACCCAGCGTCTGACTCAGCATGGCGGCCGTCCGGCGGGCAAGCCACGCGTCCGGCACGCACCATGGCACGGCTGCGTACGCCAGCGCGGCGGCCACCGCCAACGAAGAAACACCGTACCCAAGCCATCGACGGGCCCACGGAAGACGGCTCGGCCGGGTTGACGCTGAGAATGCCTTCATGGACGGTCCGGCAACCTGATCGAACGCCCGGGGCGGTGGATGAGCGAGGATTCTAGTCGGGCCCTGCCCGGGGCACAACCCACGTAGCATGACGGTCCGGCGGTCGCTTGACCGTAGTGGGGTTCAGGCGTAGGCTTCCCGCCGGCGGCATCGGACGAAGGCTCAGGGGAGGCGCGGTCCGCATGAAGATCGGCATTCTATCGGACACGCACGACCGGTTGCCCGCGATCGACGCGGCGATCGCAGAGTTCTTGCGTCGCGGAGCCGGGGCGATGATCCACGCGGGAGACATCGTGGCGCCCTTTGCCGCCCGGCGCCTGCTCGCGTGGACGAGCCCCCTCTATGTGATCTATGGGAACAACGACGGAGAGCGAAAAGGACTCCGGAACAAGTTGCCGCAGATCCAGGACGGACCGCTGGCAATTGAGCTTGGCGGGCGGAGGATCATCGTGCATCACGACCCGTACGAGGTGCAGCCGCCCGTCGCGCGCGATGCCGAGGTCGTTATTACGGGCCATACGCACGAACCGGTGATCGAGGTCCGCGCGGGGCGACTGTACATCAACCCGGGCGAATGCTGCGGGTGGGTGAGCGGGCGGTGCACGGTTGCCGTACTGGATACGGACGGGCCGTCCGCAGAAATCATTGAGTTGAAACCATGCTGAGATGGAATGACAGGACGCATCGGCTGCGTTTCGCGATGGTCGCGACGGCCGCGACCCTCGTACTCCTGCACGTCTCCTGTGTCCGACGGACGGTCACGTTCAAGACCGTCCCCGAGGGCGCGCCGGTCCGGCTGAACGCCCAGGACATCGGCCAGACGCCGGTGCCGGTGGACTTCACGTGGTACGGCGACTATGACATCGCCTACGAAAAGGAAGGCTACCAGACCATTCGCACGCACAAGAAGCTGGATGCCCCGTGGTATCAGATCCCGCCGATCGACTTCATCGCGGAGACGCTGGTTCCCGTAACGATCCACGACCACCGCGAGATCGAGGAAGAGCTGGAACCGGAGAAGCTGCCCACCCATGCGGAGCTGGTGCCACGGGCCCGCGAGTTCCGCGACCGCGCGCTGTTCGGGCAGGAGTGAACCCCGAGCGCTGCCTGCGGCAACGCCCGCAAGCGAGAAAACAGGCACTGGCGGGTCCGGCCGACGGGCATGGCGGGCGCGGCTCGCCGGCCAGGCATCCGAGGTCGTCACCACGCGGCCGCGGTCCCCGTATCCCGTTCGCAAGAAACCGGGCAGGATGCCCGTCCCCCGACAGGATGCAGCTCTCTCGCCGAGAACAGCCCAGGGTTTCTACTTTTTTCGCAGGCCCCCGCTCTCGCCTTCCTGCTGCATGCTCTTGAGCGCCGCATCGGCTGCCGCCCGCTGCGCAGCGGCGTCGCGAGGGATCGACTCGTATACCCGCCGCGCCGCCGCCTTGTCGCCGCGGTCTCTCAGATTCTCCGCAAGACGCAGACGCGCCCTGGCCACGCGCTCTCGCGCACGCTCGGAGCCCACGCGACCGGCCTGCGCCATCAAGGTGTCGTTGGCGGGATCGGGAAACCGGGAGAGGGCCTCGATCGCGGCCAGCCGGACTTCCGGATCGGGGTCTTCCGTCATGTGGCGGAGCGCCTCCTGGGCGACCGGGCCACCCTTTCGGCCGAGCGAGTCGATCGCACCGATCCGGAACTCCGGCCCGCAGCCGTCGAGGGCCGCCACAAGCGCCGTTGTCGCCGCCGGGCTCGGGTTGCCGTCAAGGGCACAGCGAGCCGCCTCGCGGAGGTCGAGGTCGCCGAGTGTCCTGGCGATGTCCGCCACTTCGGCCTCCCCGCCGACCAGGGCGAGGCATTGAAGAATCACACCCCGCGTCCGGGTATCGTACTTCGGCTTGACTTCAGGCTTGAGATCCTTGTCCTTGTTCTTCTTCTTTTTCTTCTCTTCCTCAGACGGCGGCACCGTTATCGTAGCATTCAGCTCCGCCGCCAACGCCCGCGCAAACGCCGCGCGCTCGTCCTGCTTCATCGGATCCGACAACCGGTAGCCCTCGAATCGCAGGGCCTGTACCGCCCGGAAGGCCGTGGCCTGATCCGGATCGCTCACCTTCTTGAGATTCTCGAGTATCGATTCCATCGTCGTCTTCCTCGTTTCCAACGAACACGTCGCATGCACATCCGCCGCCGCAGGCCGCTGCCGCGAACCCGGTCGGGTCAGAGACCCCTCCTACAGGTGCCAAGGCGCCCGCCGCGGGCGGTCCAGCATCCGGTTCGCCTCCTCGTCGTTCACAAACATCTCCGTCTTCGGGTCCCAGTGCAGTTCGCGGCCGAGCTTGATCGCGATGTTGCCCAGATGGCACACCGTCACCGAACGGTGGCCGATTTCGACGTCGCAGATACAGCGCTCGCGGCTCATGATGCAGTCGAGCCAGTTCTCATGATGGTTCTCGCTCTTATACAGGTGAACGTCATTCGGGCCGAGCTCGATCTTGAGGATGTCCGGGTCTGAGGCCTCGATCCGGCTGCGGTTCACGAAAATCCAGCCGTCCGAGCCGGTGAACCGGATGCCGTTGTCGCCGTCCGACGTGCAGATCAGCTCCACGCCGTTTGCGTACGTGTAGTGGACCCGGAACGAAAGGGGCACGTCGTGCGGCCCGTCCTCGGCGAACTTCCCGGTGCCGGCAATCTTGACCGGACCGCTGCCGTCCATGCCAAGGCCCCACTGGGCGATGTCGTTATGATGCGCTCCCCAATCCGTCATCTTCCCGCCGGAGTAATCCTGGAACCAGCGGAATTCGTAATGGCATCGGTTCGGCGAGTAGTCCGCCCAAGGCGCCGGGCCTAGCCAGAAGTCCCAGTCCAGCTCCGGCGGCGGCGTCTGAACCGGCTGCCATTGGCCCGGGCCGATCGAACCGATCCGCGTTTCCACCTTACTGATTCTGCCGATCTTGCCGTTGCGGACGAGCTCGCAGGCCTGGCGAAAACGGGCGTCCGACCGCTGCTGGCTGCCGGTCTGGAAGACCGTTCCGTAGCGGCGGGCCGCCTTGACCATCGCCTTGCCTTCGCTGATCGTCAGCGTGAGCGGCTTCTCGCAGTAGACGTCTTTGCCGGCCTCCATGGCGGCAATGGCAATCTGCGCGTGCCAGTGGTCGGGCGTGACGACCATGACCGCGTCGATGTCCTTGCGATCGAGCACGTCGCGGAAGTCCTTGTACACACCGACCCGCCGGCCGGCCTTCTCCTTGCAGATCCGGGCGGCCTCGTCGCGGTGGTTGCGGTCCACATCGCAGACCGCCGCCACCTCGATCCGCGGATTCGGCAGCAGGCAGTTCGCCAGATGGTGCCGGCGACCGAGGTCGCCGACGCCGATGGACCCGACCACAACGCGATCGCTCGGCGCGGGCCTGGCCGTCCGAGCGACCACGCCGGCGGGCACGATGTGTGGCAGGGAGACGGCCGCCGCCAGACCCCCGGCCGACCCTTTCAGAAAATCGCGTCTACCGATGAGTTCTCGTTCGCTCACTGCTCGATCTCCGTGTGATAGTGGTCCGCGCATGCACGTCCTCGAAGGCAGGTATCGGAAACCCTGTCGCGGTCGGAAGCACTCTCCCCGAGGCCGGTATCGATCAGCAACGAAGGCCCTGCGGCCGACGGAAGGTTGCCAACACCCTTTGCCCCCGTCACACACAGGCGACGGCGGACGGCAGCCGAGAATCTACCACCAAACGACGGCTCGCGCCAACCGGCGATTCGTCGACGCGGATCCGCATTTTGCCAAGCTCCCCCGCGAACGCACGCCCGACAAGCCCGGCCCGGACGCTACGCCGTCTGCCCTCGCCTCAATGATACGTCGGTAGCTGACCCCAACCAAGCTTGGTCGTAAGCGTGTGCCAACGCGGCAGGTCAGGGCGCGTGACCAGCTTGAGCACGTGCGGATAGCGCCGCACGATCAGCTTCTGCCCTGTGTACATGGGCAGGGACACCTGGCCGTCGAGTGAGATCGTCGTGCCGGCGTTGCACCGGACCGCCGTCACTTCGATCACCGAAGAGGACTCCACCAGCAACGGCCGGTGGGTAAGCGAGTGCGGGCACACGGGCGTGATGACAAGGCCCATCACCCCGGGCAGCAGAATGGGACCGCCGGCGGACATATTGTGGGCCGTAGAACCGGTGGGCGTGCAGATGATCAGCCCGTCGCCCATCACGGTGGTCAGCGGTTCGCCATCCACGTTCACGGCCAATGTGATCATGCGAAACGGCGGCCCGGCCTGCACGACACAATCGTTGACCGCCAGCCCGGAATGGGACGTGCCGCCCGCACTCTCCACGGCCACCTCAAGCAACGCCCGCTCGGAACAGACCGGCGACCGCCCGTCGAGCCCGCGGAGATACGTCCGCACGTCCTCGACAGTGAACTCCGCGAGAAAGCCCAGCTTGCCGACGTTGACACCGATGATCGGAATCTGGTTCTCGCGCAGATGGCGTGCGATGCTCAGGAGCGTACCATCGCCCCCGAGCACCACGAGCAGGTCCGGCCGCGCCGGCGCGAGAGCCGTCAGGTCGTCCGTAGTCGCCTGCCCGACCAGATCCACCACGTCGGCCACCGTTCCGCCCACCGCTCGAAGCTGTTCGGCCATCTGCGGTTTCACGGAACTGCCCACCAGGAAGACGCGCGGTTTGCGGGGTGCGCTCATAGGGCTTTTAATGTACCACGGCCGGCAGTCACGCAAAAGACAAGCCGGGTGGTCCGCACGACAGAGGCACAGCCAGAATGATTCCGCCGGAACAAATACGCGACGTGCTCCTTCATCACCTGGAAACAGAAATGATCCTCGGCGTGGCACAGGTTCCCCTTCCGCCCATCTCCGCGCCAACCACACCCGAAACCCAAACCCGGCAGAGTGCCCCGGAAAACGAAATCACCGCGCGCGCCGCCGCCCTCGCCCAACTCGACGAGAAACACGTCCGCGGGTGTACGAGGTGCCCCTTGTCGGGTACCCGGACGCGGACCGTCTTCGGCCAGGGACACCCGGCCCCGCGCATTGTGTTTGTCGGCGAGGCGCCGGGATTCGAAGAGGACCAGCAGGGGCTGGCGTTCGTCGGCCGGGCAGGGCAGTTGCTCACAGCCATGATCAAGGCGATGGGCCTGACCCGTGACGAGGTGTACATCTGCAACGTGCTCAAGTGCCGCCCGCCGAACAACCGGACGCCGTCGCATGACGAGATCGCCGCATGCTCGCCGTATCTGCTGGAGCAGCTTCGTATTCTCAAACCCGAGGTGATCGTCGCCCTCGGAGCGCCGGCCGCGCAGACACTGCTGAACAGCGCGGAATCCATCGGACGGCTGCGCGGACGGTTCCACAACTTCTACACCTCCGGCACCCCCCTGACGGGCGAGCCGATCCCGCTGATGCCGACGTACCACCCCGCGTATCTGCTTCGAAGCCCCGGCGAAAAACGCAAGGCGTGGGAGGATCTGATGAAGGTGATGGAATACCTGGGTCTGCCGATACCGGAGCAGTACCGCTAGCGCGGTGCCACGGAAGCCCTCCGGTGCCGCGGCAGTCCACGCCCGGACGGTGCGCGCACAACCCGGGCGCTGCCGATGCTGTTGACGCGTTTCGTGGAATCCGGCAGAATCGCCCCCGTTCGGTGCAGGGAAGCCACCTTGGAAGGACGGTTTGCCATCGCCCCACGGTCATCAAAGCCATCCCAGAAAAGCAGGGCCGCCAATTCCCCCGCAACCGCACACGCGCGGACAGACACGCGGTCCGGGCCTGCCGTCTTTGCCCTCCGCCGGCGATGGCCGGTGCCGGCACTGGCGGGGCTGGCACTGTGCATGCAGTGCCTCATCTTCGCGCCGTATGCCGCATGGCCGCTGGCCTACGTATGCCTGGTGCCGTGGCTCCTGGCGATCTGCACAAGTCCCCGTCCCCGCATCGTGTATGTGACAAGCTATCTGCTCGGAGTCGCCTTCTTCCTGATCAATCTCCGGTGGCTGCGCTTCAGCACGCCCCCGGGCTACGTCGCCCTGTGCTTCTGGAGCGGCCTCCATTTCCTGATCGCCTCCATCGGCATCCGGTATATGTACCGCCGACGGCACCTGCCCTTGACCTTCCTCGTCCCGGTAATCTGGACGATGACCGAGCTGGCGCGATCGCGGACCGCCCTGGCGTTTCCGTGGTTCCTCCTGGCGCACAGCCACTACCGCATCCTGACGATGATCCAGATCAGCGATCTCATCGGAGCGTTCGGAGTCAGCTTCGTCATCGCCGCCGTGAACGGATGGATCGCCGATCTCCTCATCGATCGCGTGCTGACGAGACGGGGCATCCGCACGGCATTGCCGCGAGCCCGCAACCTCTGCTGTACGGCGTTCGTCGTGCTGCTCGTCGGGGCCACGATCGTGTATGGGCGTGTCCGGCTCGGCCAGCAGACGATCCGCGACGGCCCCCGCGTAGCCGTGCTTCAGGGCGACTACGTCCTTTCCCCGGAGATGACCACCGGGCCTTCCGAAGAATCGAAGTGGCAGACGTCTGCCGGACTCCTTACCGCCGCCTCCCGTGAGCGTCCGGACCTGTATCTGCTGCCCGAAACCCCCTGGTCGATGAACCTGAACAAGGAGTTCCGCGAGCTGGACCCCCGTACTCCCGGCGTACAGTTTGCGGAAAAGTGTCACGAGTGGTTCTGCAGCGTCGCGCGGAGCGAGAACGCCTACGTCGTCGTGGGCAGCGTCTCGACGGAGTTTTATCACACCCGCGTCTACCCGAAGAACGAGCGATTCAACAGCGCCTTCGTCTACTCCCACCCGCCGGCAACGACGCAACCCGCCAGCGCCGCGCACTGCCCCGAGCCGCAGCGCTACGACAAGATCCACCTCGTGCTTTTCGGCGAA
>CAZMVY010000019.1:3231-33278 GCA_964569765.1 uncultured Planctomycetales bacterium | reverse complement strand
CGGGTCGATTCTACATCGGAACCGAGAACATCGGGATTCCCCCCCCGTTCTCGGGGGGGGCGGATTGAAACGTGGGAGGGACGCCATGGCATCCACGCCGCCCAACGATTCGCTCCCGCGTCCATCGCCACGCGGATTCAAAGACGCTCGGCAGCCCGCCCCGGAATCCGCCCGCCGAGGCAGATGACCCCGTTTGTGCTGGCGTGACGACCCGACGTTTGATACAATACAACCCACGCGCCAGGCGGGACGCGACTGCGTCGTAAGTGGCCTGATTTTCGTGGGTTATGTTCGCTGTTTCCCGCCGGAAGGCGCGCAGGCCGCCCGCGGACGGGCGCGGTGGGCGCGGGGCGTTTGGCAGCATGAGCGAGGCCCTCTGGGAAAACATCCTTGGCCGTATCCGCATGCAGCACGCGGCGCTGTCGCGCTCGTGGTTCAGCCAGCTTGTCCTGGTGGGCCTGAGCAACGGCGTCCTGGAGATCCAGACGGCCAACGCTGCCCAGCATCAGTACCTTACGAACCACTGCGTCGCGGCCTTCAGCCAAGCGGCCCAGGACGTGACGGGGCGGCTCGTGGCCGTGCGCTTCCTCGCACCGCCGCAGGACGCTACGGCGGCGGCCGAGCCGCTTTCCTTCGAGCGCGAGCCGGAGACCTGCCGCCTCAATCCCGATTACACGTTCGAGAACTTCGTCGTCGGCCCGTGCAACCAGCTCGCCAACGCCGCGTGCGTCGCGGTGGGCGAAAACCCCGGGACGACCTACAACCCGCTCTTCGTGCATGGCAGCGTCGGCCTGGGCAAGACGCACCTGTTGCAGGCCGCGTGCCACCGGATCCGGCAGACGAACCCGGCGGCGAAGATCCTCTTCCTGTCGTGCGAGACGTTCACGAACCACTTCATCGAGGCCGTCGAGCGCGGGGCGCTGCACCAGTTCCGCTACCGCTACCGCTACGTGGATGTGCTGGTGATCGACGACATCCAGTTCCTCGCCGCGCGCGAACGCAGCCAGGAAGAGTTCTTCCACACGTTCAACACGCTGTTTCAGGCACAGAAGCAGATCATCCTCTCGGCCGACTCGCCCCCGAAGGAGATCGCCGGCATCGAGGACCGGCTTGTCAGCCGCTTCAACTGGGGCCTGGTGGCGCGGATCGACCGGCCCTGCCTCGAGACGCGCATCGCGATCGTGCAGAAGAAGGCGAAGGTCCGCTGCATCGAGCTGCCCGACGACGTGGTGTACTTCATCGCGTCAACGATCGACTCGAACACTCGCGAGCTGGAGGGCGCCATCACGAAGGTCAACGCCGTGGCGCAGCAGTACGGCGGGCGGATCGACATCGAGATCGCGCGGATGGCCCTGGGCGACGACACGATGATCCGCCCGAAGGAAATCTCGATCCCGCAGATCCTCGACGCCGTGGTCAACCAGTTCAACGTCCGCCTCTCGGACCTCCAGGGCAAGAAGCGCAGCCGCTCGATCGCGTTCGCGCGGCAAGTGTGCATGTACCTCGCGCGCGATCTGACGCGCCTGAGCCTGGAGGAGATCGGCAAGTGCTTCGGTGGACGGGATCATACGACGGTGCTGCACGCCAGCCGCCAGATCCGCGAGCTGCGGACGCGCGACGCGGAGCTCGACCGCATGCTGGCCAAACTGACGGAGGAGCTACGTCGCCGATGACCGCAGACTGTTTACAAGGCGTGGTGGATAAGCTGTTGGCGGCCCGCACCCTGCCGCCGCCGCGCCGCCGTCGGGGCATGGCGGCCGCCGGACGGGTGGCGGATCGCCCCGACGTCCGACAGGTTATCCACACGCAGTGCCTGCTCCGCCCGTGCGTAACCCGCGTCAGCATCGTCGGTTGCGACAGCGGATCGAGTGCTTTGCACGGAACTCACAGGCCCTACGAGGGCTCTGGAGCTTTTTCAGGAAATGCATCATACTTACGCGCCGTGTGCTGAACCGCAGGAGGAGTGCCACGATGCAGGTTATCGCGAATCGCGAAGCATTGGGTGAGGCCATTACGATCGCACAGGGCGTAGTGGCCTCGCGGACGCCGAAGCCGATTCTTCAGTGCGTCAAGCTCAGCGCGACCACGGATGGGTTGCTGCTGACGGCGACGGATCTGGAGGTGGGGATCCGGTGCGTGGTGAAGCAGGTGGAGGTGACGGCTGCGGGTGAGGCGGTCGTGCCGGCGGATAAGCTCTCGCAGATCGTCCGCGAGTCGGCGGATGAGACGCTGCAGGTGGAGGCGGACGCCGAGCGGTGCCACATTCGCGGGCAGGACAGCCACTTTCAGATGTACGGGCACGACCCGCGGGATTTTCCGCCGGTGGCGGAGCTGGAGGGGCCGGCGGACCTGGAGGTGGAGGCAGGCACGCTTCACAAGCTGATCGGCCAGACGCTGTACGCCGCGGCGAAGGAGAACACCCGGTACGCCATCAATGGGATTCTCTGGGAACGCAAGGGCAAGAAGCTTCAGCTCGTGGCGACGGATGGGCGGCGGCTGGCGAAGGCGGTCGGGCCGGTGCAGAAGAGCAGCGGGGCCGACTCGTCGGTCATCGCGCCGGCCAAGAGCATGTCGGTGCTGCTGCGCCTGTTGGCGGACCCGGCGGCGGCCGTCGGGGTGAAGTTCCTGCCGAACCAGCTTGTCATTCAGTGCGGCCAGGCGACGCTCAGCTCGGCCCTGGCGGAGGGAACCTTCCCGGACTATGAGCAGGTCGTCCCGCGCGACAACGAGAAGAAGGTTGAGCTTGATACGCAGGAGTTCTACAGCGCCGTGCGGCGGGCGGCGCTACTGACGGGCGATCAGTCGAAGGGCATTCGCCTTTCGTTCAAGCGCGACGCCCTGGTGCTCTCGAGCCGCGCGCCGGAACAGGGCGAGGCGACGATTAGCATGCGGGTGCAGTACGCCGGCGAGCCGATCGAGATCGGCTTCAACCCGACGTTTCTGACAGATGCGCTCAAGGTGCTCGACGCCCCGACAGTGTCGCTGGAGCTTAAGGAGGCGAACCGGCCGGGCGTGCTGCGGATGGGGCAGGATTTCCTGTATGTGGTCATGCCGGTGAGCCTCTCGTAACGGGCCGGCGATCGGCCGACAGGTGCCGCGATGGATGACCGGCAGCTACAATGGACAGCGTACAACCGGACGTGGCGGCCCACGACGGAGCCGATTGCGGATATCCTGAAGCGCGAGCTGCGCCGGGCACCGCTGAAGGTGCCGCGGTGGCGCAGCCGTGTGGCGGGGGTCCTGGCGGAGGTGACGGACGGGACATTCGCCGAGCATACATGGCTGGCGAGTCTGCGGGCCGGTGTGGTGACGCTGAACGTGGATGATCCGGCCTTGGTGGGCGTATTGCGAATGCAGTGGCACCGGGTGCTGGTGGACGTGCTGGGTGAGCGGCTGCCGGATCTTGGGATCGTGGACGTGCGCTTCCGTCTGGGGCCGGCGCCCGAGGCATCTGGTCGCCGCCCGGCGAGCGGGTCCGGCGGCGCTGCGGACGATGGGGAGGACTGAGAGGAAGTGACGAGGGCCCGGCAGGTTCAGGCGGCGGGCCGGACCGCGCTGATGAGGTGCTATGAGCGATATACCGCAGGATAGTTCAAGGTCTGAGATGACAGGGCAGGCGGCGTCCGCGGCGGACGATGCCGGGTGGCAGGCGGGCGCTGCGCGATCGCCGGAGGAGGCACCCGGCGAGCCGATGGTCGAGGGTGGTGGCGAGGGCGTCTACGACGAATCGGCGATTCGGGTGCTGGAGGGCCTGGAGGCGGTGCGGAAGCGCCCGGCGATGTACATCGGCGATACGGGCGTGGCGGGTCTGCATCATCTTGTGCACGAGGTGGTCGACAACGCGATTGATGAGGCGATGGCCGGGTACTGCCGGAACATCACCGTGCGCTTGAATGCCGACGGCAGTTGCACGGTGATCGACGACGGGCGGGGTTTTCCGGTCGGGCCGATGGTGCACGAGAATCCGGAGTTGAATGGCAAACCGGCGGTCGAGGTATGCCTGACGGTGCTGCACGCGGGGGGGAAGTTCGACCGGGGCAGTTACAAGGTTTCGGGCGGGCTGCACGGGGTCGGCGTGAGCGTGGTCAATGCGCTGTCGGAGTGGCTGGTGGTGGATGTCTGGCGCGAGGGCCACCGGCATCGCATGCGCTTCGAGCGCGGCAAGACGGTCGGGGGGCTGGAGATCCTCGGCGAGAGCACGAAGACGGGTACAAGCGTCACGTTCAAGCCGGACCCGGAGATCTTTGCGGACACGCGGTTCCGGTACGAGACGCTGGCGGCGCGGCTGCGGGAGCTGGCGTACCTGAACGACGGCGTGCGGATTCGCGTGGTGGATGAGATCGGCGACCGGCAGGAGGAGTATTGCTACAGCGACGGCCTTCGGGAGTTCGTACGACACCTCAATGAGGGCAAAGAGCCGCTGCACCGGAACGTGATCTGTTTTCACGCGGTGGACGAGCAGCAGCGGCTGGTATGCGATGTCGGGCTGCAATACAACTCGGGGTACAGCGAGACGGTTCTGGCGTTTGCGAACAACATCCACAACATCGACGGGGGCACGCACCTGACGGGCTTCCGGTCAGCGCTGACGCGGACGATGAACGCCTACGCGCGGAAGGAGGGGATTCTCAAGGGTGACCTGGTGCCGACGGGCGAGGACCTGCGGGAAGGTCTGACGGCGGTCATCTCGGTGAAGGTGCCGGAGCCGCAGTTTGAGGCGCAGACGAAGGTGCGCCTGATGAACCCGGAGGTGGGCACGTTCGTCGAGCAGACGGTGAACGAACAGCTCACAAACTATCTGGAGGAGAACCCGGCTGAGGCGAAGCGGCTGGTGCTCAAGGGCGTTCAGGCGGCGCAGGCCCGCGAGGCGGCGCGCAAGGCCCGCGAGTTGGCCCGCAAGACGGCGATGTCGAGCGGCGGCATGCCGGACAAGCTGAAGGATTGCTCCAGCCGGGACCGTGACAGTACCGAGCTCTATATGGTCGAGGGCGAGTCGGCTGGCGGATCCGCCAAGCAGGGGCGGGACGCCGAGTTTCAGGCGATCCTCTACCTCAAGGGCAAGATTCTCAATGTGGAGAAGGCCCGCATTGAGAAGATGCTCAGCCACGAGGAGATCAAGGCGATCATCTCCGCGATCGGCTGCGGCGTGGGCGCGGAGGAGTTCGACATCGAGAAGCGGCGCTACGGAAAGATCATCCTCATGACGGATGCTGATGTGGACGGCAGCCACATCCGGACGCTTCTGCTGACCTTCCTGTTCCGCCATATGCGGCCGCTGATCGAGCGTGGCCTGGTGTATGTGGCGCAGCCGCCGCTGTATCAGATTCGGCGCGGCAAGCGGGCCGAGTACGTGCTGAACGACGCCGTGCTCAACGCGAAGCTGACGGAATGGGGCCTGGACGGGACGCGCCTGCAGGTCCTCGGGCCCGGTGGCGCCGTCCAGCGCGAGCTGGCGGGCGAGGAGCTGCTCCAGTTGATCGGGCTTCTGGAGCAGATCGAGGGCCAAGCACGGATCCTCCGCCGGCGGGGCATCGACCTGGCGACGCTGGCCACGCGGTACCGCGATCCGGACACCGGCGCGCTGCCGGTGTACCGGGCCTTCGTGTACCGTCCCGACAGCGACCGGCCGACGGAGTACTACGGGTACAGCGATGCGCAGTTCAAGCAGCTCTGCGACGAGGAGAGGGCCAGCCACGGCGAGGTGGACGTAAGCGACGCCACGGGTCTGGCGGGAAACGGAAACGGGCATGCAGCGCCGCACCGCATCGTGCGTCATGCGCTCGGCGAGTGCAAGGCGCTCGAGCAGCTCTTCCGGAAGCTGGAGGAAAAGGGCTTCTCCATCGACGACTACTTCATGTCGCGGCAGGAGCAGGTGACCGGCGAGCTGACGCCGGCGAAGTTCGTCCTGGTGGTGGAGGACTCGCAGAGGCGTGAGCTGGAGAACGTCGCGGAGGTGGTCCGCGGCGTTCGGGAGGTGGGCAGCCGGGGCATCGAGGTGAAGCGCTTCAAGGGGCTGGGCGAGATGAACCCCGACGAACTGTGGGAGACGACCATGAACCCTCAGAAGCGGACGCTTCGCAAGGTAATCATCTCGGACGAGCCCGACGACGCCGAGCAGGTGGAGATCGACGCCCGGGAGGCCGACCGGATCTTCTCGATCCTGATGGGCGACGACGTCGAGAGTCGCCGCCAGTTCATCGAGAACAACGCCATCCACGTTAAGAGTCTCGATATCTGAGTGAGGCGTGCTGCGCAACGGCTGTAGCCGGGCCGTGTCATTCTATGCGGCGGGCCGATTCCACCGGGCTGTCGGCGCGGTGCGCGGCAACGGGAGGTGCTCGCGGTTTTTCGGCGCCAGGCCGTTGACGTCCGGCCGTCTGTTGCGTATATTGGCAATTCAGATCGAGGGCGTCTGCGCGGGCGACCTCGGTCGCTGTCTGGAGCGCGCAAGGATGCGGCGCGGGCGGCAAGCTTGCTGGTCCAAAAGCGCTGGGAATGGGCCTGCCGACAAATCCCCACGTCGCGCGAGGGATCGATCATGCGACTCGAATACAAAGTCGGTATCGTGATTGCACTGGCTGTTGTCGGATTGGGTACGTGGTTCTTCATTACGCGCGACCGCGCGTCCGACGCCCCGGTAGCGACCGGCCCCGTGGCGGCGGCGCCGTCGCCGGGCGCAGCGAGACAAACGTCGCCGCAGCCGGCGCCCGCTGCCCACGAGCGCCAGGCCCAGCCCCACCCCGTGGCGCGGCAGGAACTCGTGCGTTCGCCAGTCTCGGTGACGACACGGCCGAGTCACGCAAGTCCTGGATTTTCCATCGACCCGGAGCGCTCCTCGACGCCCGGTATCCGATCCGAAACCCCGATACCCGAGCCGGAAGTTCCTTCCGGGCTTGCCGAGCGCTCGCCATCGCCGATTCCTGCAAAGGCCCCCGCGCTGCCGGCTAAGCCGACCGAGCCGGGCGCGACCGCTCTTGTGACCCCGCGCCCGTCGCCAGCGGTATCTGCCCAGCCAGTCGTTTCGCCGCCGGCCTCGCCTGCGCCCGGCGGTGGGGCCGCGACGCCAACGGAGGGGGCAGTCAGAACGCATGTGATCAAGCAGGGCGAGACGATCCAGGGGCTTGCGATCAAGTACTACGGGGCGGCCAGGTATGCCTCGCTGATCCTGGGGGCGAATAAACAGCTTGGCGACCCGCGTCGTATCGCGGTCGGCACGAAGATCGCGATCCCGCCGGCCCCTGCGGCCGGGTCGGAGGCAGCAAAGGCTTCGGCCGGGGCGACCACCCGGCCGGCGGCGGAGTTGCGCACGGCCGCGGCGGAGCCGAGGCGTCAGCCGCCGAACACGAAGCCTTATCAGGTGAAGAAGGGCGATACCTGGCGGAAACTGGCCGCGATTTACTACGGCAGCGAGGCCGAGGCGCCACAGCTCTTTGAGTTGAACAAGCGATCGCCGAACGAGACGATGCACACGTTGCGTGCCGGCGAGACGATCTACGTACCACTGGGAATATCGCAGGCATCGCCGCCCGGCAGGACGCTGATAGGTACGGCGCCGAAGCCGTAGGGCCGGTTTCAGGCTGCGACGTCTGTGCCCGGCGGCGGAAATGTGGCGATGTGCCGCGCGCCGCGATGCTGGGGCATGCCCGGTGCCACGAAGGGCGTAACGGTACCGGCGATAACGGCGGCAGCGCTGCCGTGTGTATTGTCGAGATGTTCCCACGGCCCGTGTCGCGCGGGCCGTTTTTATTCATGCGTACAGAGAGCGGCCGACTGCACTGACAGGCCTCTTTTGCTTTTGGCGGCGGGCGCGGTAGATAACCGGCGTTTGCAGAGCAAGGCGGGCGAGTGCGCGCTGGGCTGTGGAGGATCGTGATACCGGAGAGGGACTTCGATGAAACCGTGCATGGTCGTCTGGGCAGTCGGATTCCATCTGTCGGTTGCGGCATTCCTGTCGGCGATGGCGGCGGAAGGTCCGCCGCCGCGCCTTGTTCTGTCGCTGGATGGGACATGGCAGTTTCGCCTTGACCCCGACGCCACGGGGCGCGACGCGAAGTGGTTTTCCGCAGACGCCTCGTTCGAGGATACGATTCAGGTACCGGGAGCGTGGCAGGCGCAGGGCTACGGGACGGAGAGCGACAAGCTTCGGCATAACTACGACGGGAAGGCCTGGTACCGCCGCGATGTTGCCCTTCCGGAGGACTGGGCGGGCCGGCGGGTGTTTCTTTGTATCGGGGGCGTGCACCGTTATGCCGAGGTGTGGGTGAACGGCGTTCGTCTGGGCGAACACATCGGCTATCTCTCGCCGTTCGAGTTTGAAATCACTTCGGTAGCGCCCGCCGGCAGAACGGCCGTCATCGTCGTGTGCGTGGACAGCCGGCAGCGATGGGACATCGACTGTCTGACGGGATGCTTCGATATCATCGATGAGATGTTCACGCCGTGGGGAGGGATCTGGGGGCATGTCTCTCTCGAGGCGCGCCCGAGTGCGTGGCTGGAGGATGTGTTCGTCCGGACGCCTCTCAGCGTGCAGCGGTGCATCGTCAGCGCGCGGGTGGCAGGTGACCGGGCGACGGTGGACCGCATGACGCTCGAGCTGTTCTCGCGCGCCGGCGCGCGGGTGGCGGCGTGGTACCCGTCGCTGGCGGAAACCATGTCGCCGGAGGGCGAATTCTCGCTGGGCGTTGTCGTGCCGGGCGCGTCGCTGTGGTCGCCGACGTCTCCGTACCTGTACCGGTTTCGCCTCTCGCTGTGCAGGGGCGAAACAGTCGTGGACCGCGTTGAGACGCGTTTCGGCTTCCGACGGATTCATTTCCGCGGCGACGAAATCTACCTGAACGGCAAGAAGATATTCCTTCGCGGCTACGGGGATGATTCCGTCTATCCGCAGACGATGGCCGCGCCGGCGGACAAGGACTTCTATCTTGCTCGCTTGAAGCTGGCGCGGGAGTACGGTTTCAACTACGTCCGCCACCACAGTACGATCCTGCCGCCGGAGTATTACGACGCCGCGGACGAGGCGGGGATGCTCGTCTCGGCCGAGTTTCCAATCGCGTATCTGTCGTATTACGCGAGGGCCTCCGGCCCGGCCCTCGACCTGTACAAGAGCGAGTGGGCGGCGGTGATCCGCCGGCTCCGCAACCATCCCTGCATCTTCAACTGGTGCATGGGCAACGAGCTGTGGGACTCGATCCCCATCGCGCCGGATTTATACAAGCTCGCCAGGGAACTGGATTCGAGCCGGCCCGTGATCGACAGTGACGGCCTTCGTGTCCCGCCGTTCGTTCGTGGCCCGGGCGACCGGGCGACACTGGACTTCTACCCGGCGCTCTTTGATGAGTGGTCTCTGCCGCTCGATGCTCCCGGCAAGTATGCCTTCGACACCGTACCCAGGAAGCCGGTCCTCTCGCACGAGACGGGAAACTACGCGACCTTCCCGCGGCTGGGGCAGATCGCGCAGTTCAAAGACAACTTCAAGCCATTCTGGCTGACGGACGCCCGGGCCCGCCTGGAAAAACTCGGCCTGCTCGGCGAGGCGGACCTCTGGTCGAGGAACTCGGAGCGTCTCTACCTTCTTTCGCACAAGCTGAACGTGGAGGCCATCCGCCGTAACCCGCACATCTCGGGCTACATGTGGTGGCTCATCCAGGACTACTGGACCGGATCCAACGGGCTGGTCGATGCATACTTCCGGCCGAAGGAGATCGATCCGGCAGCCGTGCGGCAGTTCAACGCGGACGTTGTCCTGCTACAGGATGAACTGCCGGTGACCTGCCGCGGGGGGCAGGCGCTGCGGGTGCCGCTGCTCGTGTCAAACTACTCGCAGACAGCGATGGACCGGGGACAGTTGCGCTGGCAGTTGAAGATGGCCGACCGGGTCCTCGCCGGTGGCGGCCCGTTGCCGGTGCAGGTCGGTCAGGGCGAGGTCAAGCCGCTTGCCGAAGCTCGCGCCGAGCTGCCCGCGACGGACGAACCGCGGAAAGTGACGCTTGTCGCCGAACTGGATGCGTCCGGACGGCAGTACCGCAACGACTGGTATACGTGGCTTTATCCGGCCGAGATCGACCCGCCCAGGCTGAATGTGCCGTTGTTTGCGAGCGGGGATCTGCTCGACAGCCTCAGGGCGATGGGCGCCCGGCCGATTCCGCCGGCCGCGCTGTCGGCGTCCGCGGTGTACGTGGCCAGCCGGCCGGATGCGGCGCTGCTTGATGCGCTTGAGGCGGGCGCCTCATTGCTGTGTCTGTCGCCGCAAGGGGTGTTTCCGACGGTCCGCAACCGCTTCAAACCGGCGTGGTGGCTGGGCAGCGACGAAGATTGCAACGTCGGCACGGTCGTATATGACAACCCCGTGACCCGGGCCATCGCTCCGGAGGGCTGGTGCGACGCCGGATGGTATCACCTGCTGGAGGGCGCGGATGCATACGTGCTCGACGCCTTTCCGGCCGCGCCGCACGTCCTGGTGCGCGGGCTCGATGTCCATTCGAAATGCCGAAGCAAGGCGCTTCTGTTCGAGGCAAGGGTTGGCAAGGGTACGCTGATCGTCTGTGGGCTCCGTATGGTCTCCGCGGCCGCTGGGGCCCCCCCGGAAGCACGATGGTTGCTGACCCGGCTCGTGGAGTACGCCGCCACGCCGCCGGCACCGTCCGCCCAACTGCCGGCCGGCTTTCTGCGCGACCGGATTGCGAAGTCTGCGATGTCGGAACCATCGACTCGCCCCGGGGCTGCCCGCTGATCCATGGCACGCAGAGGCGCGGTGCCGGGCCCCTGGGCCGGACGGCGGGAATCCGGTACGCTGGGATCACGATGGCAGACGTGGTCGCATTGTTCGGCGGGTCATTCAACCCGATTCATAACGGGCACCTGATCGCGGTGCGGAGTGTGGCCGAGCAGATCGGCGCTGCCCGCGTGGTCTTCATACCCTCGGCGCAGCCGCCGCATAAGCGTCCGGCCGATCTCGCCGAGGCGGCCGACCGGCTTGAGATGGTCCGCCGGGCGATCGCCGGAGAGGACGCTTGGGAGGCCAGCGACTGTGAGCTTCGCCGTCGCGGCCCCAGCTACACGATTGATACCGTCCTCGGCTTCCGGGACGAGCTGGGTGGCGCGGGCGAGCTGTGCTGGGTCATCGGCGCCGATTCGCTGGCCGAGCTGGCGAGCTGGTATCGTGTCGAGGACCTGGTCGAGATCTGCCGGATTGTTACGGCGGCACGCCCCGGGTGGGAGCGACCGGATCTGGACGTTCTGCGCATGCGCCTGGATGATTCGCAGATCGCCCGCCTTGCCGCGGGGATTCTGGATACGCCGCGTATAGACATCTCCGCAACGGACATCCGCCGTCGCGTACACGAGGGCCGCTCGATACGCTACCTGGTGCCCGATGGCGTTCGAGAGTACATCCGGGACCGGGGACTGTACCGTTGATCGAACGCCGCCGGGCGGAGCCTGCTTGGCGGAAGTACTCCCTTGCCACGGTCTTCCGGCCGGGTACGATCAGCGCCTGGGAAGGCTGGGCCACATCAATGATCCGGCTTGCACGAGAGATTGGCCTGCGCTGCGTCGGGTTGGGCCTGCTGTTGTCGGCGGCGCCGGCATGCGAGCGTGGCGGGCCTCCGCCGGCGTCCCCGCCTCCGCCCGCCACCAAACGTGCCTATCCGCCGGCCCGCATTGAGCCGCCTCCGGCGGCCGAGGATGTTGGCCTGGCTCCCGGCGCCGACGATCGCGATGCGCCGAACTCCCCCGCGGTTCTGCCGCGCAGCCACGAGTTCGCCGGATGGGTAAAGCATGCGCCCGTGCGGGTGGTCAGCCCGGAGGCTTTGGACTCGCTGATCGGGGACGAGACGCTGCGGAGGGCGATGAACTCGTACCGCCTCAAGCTGGTCGCCCACTGTGTGTATCGTTATGTGCCCCCCGAAGAGGCGGCGCCGCTGCTGCTCGATGTGTTGTGGGCCGAGGCCTTCGACCCGGACGACGCTTTCGGGCTCTTCAGCGTGATGGCTCCTCCGCCACGCGGCTTGAATGCGGATGGCAGTCAGACCGCGGAGTGCCGCCTTGCGGACGGTCCGCTCAAACTGTTCGGCTGGCAAGGGGTGGTGTGTGTCCGTATGACGGCCGAGGCGGACGACGACCGCGCCACGTTGGCGGCGGCGGCGCGGATCCTCCGGGCGAAGCTGCTTTTTTCCATACCACGGGCTGACCCACCTGAGTTGCTGCGGCTCCTGCCGCGAGATCGCCTGTTGCCGGAGCGCGAATGGCTGGTTCGCAAGGCCGTCGCGCTGCAACTTCCGGGGGCGGCCGAACTGCCTGCCGTCGCCTCCGATCGGCTGGACGCGCTGCTCGGCCTGGACGGCCGCGTGTGGCTGGCGGTGGCCGCGTATGAAGTCGCCCCGGCGGAGCCGCCCAACTATGTTTGGATCGCCCGGTATCCGGATGCGGCCGCCGCGGCGCAGGCGTTCGAACGATACCAGGCCGAACTGGATCAACCGCAGGACGAGGTCGATCGCAACACCATGCTCGCCGGGCCCAGGGGCCGGTTCGTCGCAGGCACGTGGACGGCCGATCAGGAGTCGGTTCAGCATCTTCTGCCCCGCCTGTTGCCGCTGCTGCCTCCGTAGAGCGAACCGGGAGAGCTGAACCCGGCCCGAAGCAAGGACGCCGGGCGCGTCCGTGGCCACGAGCTTTCGCCGGGTTCGCGGTGGGGCGGTCATGCCGGATTCGCCTTGATTTGGCCGTGGGGCGCCGCTATGGTGGCGCGGGTGATTCGGCCTGTGAAGCACGCACTATGCTGATCCTCGTTGCCCACGAGTTCGACGCGGCATTCCTCCGCGCTGCCTGGGAAGTGCTGCTGCGCAACTGGGCGCTGGCGTCGATCCTCCTGACCGTGGTCATCCTCGTGGCGGCCCCGTGGCTGGTGCTGCGGAAGTACGTCCGCATCATGTTCAACATCCTGCGGGATACCCCCCCGCCGCTGTCGATGGGGCCGCGCGACTTTCTGCGGATCCAGGGGGAACCGGTCACCTTTCGCGCCTTTGACGGGCTCGGCCTTCGCGGAATGTTTCTCTTCGGCGACCACGCGGGCTGGCCCCGGGGCATGATTATTTTCGCCCACGAGTTCGCGAGCGACATGTACAGTTGTGCGCGCTACTGCCGGCCGCTGCTGGCGGCGGGCTACGACATCTTCACGTTCGACTTCCGCGGCCACGGAGAATCGAGCAACCTGGAGGGCTACCGGCCCCGGCAGTGGGTGACGAACCACGAGCTTGCCGACATGATGGGGGCGCTGGCGTACGTCGAGGACTGGCTCGAGGCCCAGGGGCGGCCGAAGGAGGTCGGCCTGTTCGGCATCTCCCGCGGCGCCGGCGCGGCCCTCATCGCGGCTGCCCGCAACCCGTGCGTCCGCGCCATTGTCGCGGATAGCGCGTTCAGCAACGACACCGCGCTGGAACACCTGATGAAGCGATGGGCCTACATCTTCGCGAAGGTCCGCTTCGTGTACGAGAACCATCCCCCGCAGTTCTGGCGGTTCTTGCGATGGCTCCTCTTCCGGGAGTGCAGGCGCAAGCTGCACTGCGAGTTTCCGTCCGTCCGGAAGGCGATTCATCGGATGAAGGCGCGCCCGTTGCTCTTCATTCACGGCGAGAAGGACAGCTACATTCCGTTCGATCAGACGGTCGAACTTTTTGCGATGGCGCGGCGTCCCAAGCACCTGTGGATCGTTCCCGGCGCCAAGCACAACCAGTCCGTCGTCACGCAGCCGCAGCGGTATGCCGATCGCACGGTCGCCTTCTTCGACCGGTACCTCGCCGGACTCTCCAGTGCGGCGGCCCGCTGGCTCGACGAGCCTGCCAACGTCACCGATCTCGATCGCGCGTCGCCTGCTTCCCGCCGTCGCCGCCGCCGGGATCGGGTTCGCACCGCAGGCAGGGTCTGATCTCTCCCGGAAGCGGCGGGCACGGTTCGGGCGGCGCCGCAACGGATCAGAGCAGGCGGTTCGGGTCGCGCCCGTCATCCACGTCGTCTTCTATCGCTGCCGGGGTGCGCCGGGCCGATGCCGCGGCTCGCGGCTCCGCCCGGGGTCCGGCGACGCGGTCTGCCAGGTTTGCGTAGGATTCCTCGACGAACTGCGCATAGATGCTCGTGATCATCGGGTGGGCGTGGCCAAGCTGCCGCTGCACGAAAAGAAGATTGCCGCCGGTGCGGAGGTAGGCCAGGTAGCCGTACGTGTGACGCAGAAGCTGCACGCTCGCGCGCTCGCCCATGCCGGCCTCGGTCAGGATGCGAACGACGCGCCGGTAAAGGCCGGTGCGTTCGTATGGCCGTCGGCGCTCGTTGAAGACCAGCGGTTGTGAGGGATCATCCGGCGCCACATCCGCCGGCAGCAGCAAGGGCCGGCTTTGCCGGGCCCATTGGCCGATCAGGGTTGCCAGCGCCCCAGGAATCCACACAGTTCGCTCCCTGCCATCGGCTCCGTGGGCGAGAAGGGCCGGTTGCCCGGTTGCCATCGGCGTCTCGCCCAGCTTAAGCCCGCAGAACTCGGAGTTGCGCAGGCCTGAGAAGAGGAGGGTTTCGACGATGAGCTGGTCCAGTTGTGCCGCCACGGCGACGTGCCCAGCCGCGGATTTGGCCCGAGATCGAACGTGCCGGATGAGGCGGGACGCGTCGTCCTCGCCAAGAAACATCTCCCTCGTAATGGCCCATGCCTTACGTGTCACGCCCATATCTTATCTGTGAAGTTGATTGTTTGCAATCAACAACACAAATCTGTTTAGGGCAACAGGCGCGAATAACACGTTCTGGCGTTTAACCTATTTGATTTAGCATACTTACAACTGAAGATACGATCAAACGAGAGGGGGTGCTTAGACTGAATTGGTCGATTAAGGAAGTGAACGTGTGAAGGTGACCTACCCAGCCACTTCGATGAGCAGCTCGAGTTCGACGGCCGCATTCAAAGGGAGCTCGTTGACGCCGACGGCGACGCGGGCGTGGCGGCCTTTGTCGCCGAGGACATCGACGAGGAAGTTGCTGGCCTCGTTGGCCACCTTGGGCTGATCGGTAAAGCCGTGGGCGCTGTTGACAAAGACACCGAGACGCACGAGGCGGGCGATGTTGGAAAGCCCGCCGGCGGCCTCGGCGGCGATTGCGAGGGCGTTCAGGGCGGCGAGTTTGGCGGCTTGGGAGGCGTAGGTTAGGGATATGTCGGTCGGCACCTTGCCGGCATACTGGACGCGCCCCTTGCGGAGAGGCAACTGACCGCTGATGAACACGAGGTTGCCGCTGCGGACAAACGGCACGTAGGCCCCGACCGGCTTGGGCGCCGGCGGCAGGGTCAGACCCATCGATTCGAGTTTCTCCTCCGGTGTCATGGCGATGACCTCCTTGAACCACGGCGGGGCCTGCGCCTGTTACCCGGCATCCTCCCGCGCTTCACTGTCTTGGGCCTGCGTGTCCGGCGACGGCGGCGGAAGTTCGGTTTCGACGGATACGTCCGTGTTGACCTGATCGAGCAGGCGGGCGAACTCGTCGTCGCGCTCCTCTTCGTCGATGTCGCGGGCGGCGAAGACGGGCTCGCCCGGCCCGGCGGGTTCCTCCTCGAACTCCTCGGCAGCGTCCGGGTGGTTTGCCTCGTCGGCGAGGCCGGCGAGGGAGGCCTCCGTGATCGGGGTCGCGTCGAGCAGGTGGACGAAGATCGTGCCGAAGGGCCGATCCTGCTCCGCACGGACGCGTTTCTGGCGGATCAGCTCCAGCAGGGCCAGGAACAGGCCGATCATCTCTGACTTACTGCGGCCCTCGAAGATACGTTCGAATTGCAGCGAGCCACCCTCGCGTTCGAGCCGGTCCTGGATGTCGGCGGCGTGCAGGGAGATGGGCGTGTCGTCGTAGACCACTTCGTGCCGGGTCGGCGGGCGGCCGATGGCAGACATCAGGTTGTTGAAGGCCGTCAGCAGGTCCCAGATCTGCAGGTCGTCGAGTTCGACCTCGACGCCTTCGGCCGGCCGGGTCGCCGGTGACCGCGTGTATCGCATGGCCCGCTCCTCGGCGGCCTCGGCGAGCCGCGCCGCGGCATCCTTGTACTTCTTGTACTCGAGCAACTGCCGCACAAGGTCGAGCCGCGGGTCCGCGAGGTCCTCCCCCCCTTCCTCGGGCGGCGGCTTGGGCAGCAGCATCCGGGACTTGATCTCGAGCAGGGTCGCGGCCATCACGAGAAAGTCGCCCACCGCGTTCGGGTCGATTTCCTTGAGCAGACCGACGTACTGCACGAACTGCTCCGTGATCCGCGCGATCGGGATGTCGTAGATGTCCACCTCGTCCCGCCGGATCAGGTACAGGAGGAGGTCAAGCGGGCCCTGGTAGATATCAAGCTGGACGCGGTAATCCTGCATTCACAGGCAGTGTAGGCGCCGGCGTCGGGATATGCAACGAGGCGGCAGGTTTCGCGCCGCTCGAGAACAGCGGCATACGGCGACGCAAGCTACTCCTGGCGGCGGCCGGCGCGGCGTCATCGCGCGGATACGGCGATCCCGCACGCCTCCCGCACGTCTTTCATCGTCTCCATGGCGACGGCGCGGGCGCGGCGGCCCCCGTCGGCGAGGATCGCTTCGACTTCGTCCGGGTTTTTCGTAAGTTCGTCGTACCGCTTGCGGGCCGGGCCGAGGTGTTCGAGGAACAACTCGAAGAGGCGTTTCTTCGCCTCGCCGTAGCCGGTGCCGCCCCGGCGATAGCGGTCTTCCCATTCCGCCCGCTCGCCCGGCGCGGCGAAGAGCTTGAGCAGCGCGAAGACGTTGCACCGGCCCGGATCCTTCGGCTGATCGACGGGCGTCGAGTCGGTCACCATCGACATGATCCGTTTCCTCACCTGGTTCTCGGGGGCGAACAGCTCGATCGCGTTATCGTAGCTTTTGCTCATCTTGCGGCCGTCGATGCCCGGAACGACGGCGACTTCCTCGCGGATCAGCGGCTCGGGCCGCACGAGGATCTCGCCGTAGCGGTTGTTGAATTTGCCCTGGATGTCTTGGGTGACCTCGATGTGCTGCTTCTGGTCCTGGCCGACCGGCACGGCGTGCGAGCGGTAGATCAGGATGTCCGCCGCCTGGAGCACCGGGTAGGCGAAGAGCCCGTGGTTCGGTGAGAGGCCCTGCTCGACCTTGTCCTTGTAGGAAACGCAGCGTTCGAGCAGCCCCATCGGCGTGACGCACGAGAGGATCCAGGCCAGCTCCGTGACTTCGGGCACGTCCGACTGTCGGAACAGGACGGCCTTCTTCGGGTCGAGGCCGAGCGCCAGGTACGCGGTCGCCACGTGCCGGGTGTATTCGCGGAGGCGCTCGCCGTCCTCCAGGGTGGTGAGCGCGTGGTAGTTCGCGACGAAGTAGAAGCACTCGTGGCGGTCCTGCAACTCGATCTGCGGGCGCATCGCGCCGAAGTAGTTGCCGAGGTGCAGGTGTCCCGACGGTTGGATTCCCGAGAGTACTCGCATACGTGAAGGCCCTCGATAGTTCTAGCCGCCTGCCGGCAGGAACGCGCGGTGGCCGGCCACATAACCAAGGAAGAAATTCAGCACCGGGCTGATCACGCGCCCGAGCGGATCCACGGGGGTCCCGCTCAGGAGCACCAGGCCGATGATGATGTACAAGCCGTAGCGGGCGGTTTCGAGGAACCGCTGCCGCGTTTCGCCTTTCATCAGGTTGGCCCAGACGTGGAAGCCGTCAAGGGGGTAGACGGGCAGCAGGTTGAAGACGGCCAGACCGACGTTGATGAGCACGCCGTAGAAGCAGAACTGGAAGACGGCGGAGAAGCCGTACGGCCCGAGCCGCCCCTGCACCTCCGGGGCGTTGGCCATCAGCGCCCGCAAAAGCAGGGCGAATACGAACGCCTGGGCGAAGTTGCTCGCGGGCCCGGCGGCCGAGCAGATGACGTCGTCCCGCCCGGGCCGGCGGAAGTTCATCGGGTTCACGGGTACCGGCTTGGCCCAGCCGATGGGGGCGAACAGCAGGCAGAGGGTTCCGATCGGGTCCAGATGGGCCAGCGGGTTGAGCGTGCAGCGTCCCGCCCGACAGGCGGTCGGGTCGCCCAGGCGATAGGCGCTGTAGGCGTGGAAGAACTCATGCACTGTCAGCGCGAGCAGCACAACGGGCACGCGAATAGCCAGGTCCGAGAGGTGGAAGTCCAAGGTTACATCATGCTTTCCCGCGGAGAACCGCCGCGCCGGGAGCCCGTGCTCCGCATCACGAGGCCACAGAGAACCTTACGGGAGGAGGCCGGGAAGTTCAAGCGGATGGCGGCAGGGAATGTGCCTGTGTGCATCGGCGTAGATGAGAAGGCCTGCGCACTGCCCGGGCGCGGCGGAGCGCGGGTGGCAGGTCGGACATCCGGCGGCTTCAGGCGGGCATGGGTGCGCGGGCGAGGGCGCCGAATGGACGGCCGGGGGGCAGGGAGCGGTGCCGCCCCTGGTTGGCATGGTCGAAGCCCGTTGGGGGGCTTCGGCCATGCCACGCGCCCCGTCAGCGAACCAGTCGGGGCGGCTCGTATACGAAGTAGCTCGACCCGGAGCCCGGCGAGGTGATGGCGGAGTCGTCGACCACGAACGCGGGCTGGATGGTCACGTGCTTCTTCTGCATCGCTCCGGTGAGATCCACATTCATGATACGAACGCCGCCGAAGCCAACAATCGTATACATGGCGTTGTTGCCGTTCATGACCACTTGGCTGAAGAGCGGGATGGAGCGAGGCGATCCTTTGATGGATTCCAGGTCGTCCTTGATGCCCGCGCTCAGGCCGGTGTCTCCGTTGAGGAGAAGCGTCCCGTCCGGCCCCAGCTTAAGCTCGCCGCCGTAATACGCGAGGTCCGCCGCCGTCACGCCGTACCGGATCTGGCTCGACAGATGGGCGGTACTATTGTTGGACGGACCGATGTTCACGGTACCGAAGTTGCCCGAGCTCGTCCCCCAGGGCGGCAACTGATTCGCGCCGGCGCCCGGGTAGAGGTTGAGTTCCGGTATCCCATCGGAGCCCGCGGAGATCGTCTTCGTTTCCGGGTTGTAGGCGTAGTTATCGGCTGCCGCCAGGCTGTGCGCGAGCAGCGCCCGCCACGTGTTCACATGCAGCGCGATCGGCAGAATCTCTGCGTTGCCCGTCCGTGCCGTTACGCGGAACCCTACGACGCCGTCCTTCACGGTTGCCGCCGCGCTCGCCAACAGGTCGGTTGTGCGGAACCCGAGCAACTGGGCAAACCAGAGGCGTACAGGGCCGTTGGCAGTCGTATCGCGTCGCACCTGCACCCGGACGGTATTGAACAGGCTCGTGTCGTCCGTCGCGAGGGGGTGCGTGAGGTCGTTCGGGTTGCTGAGGTATCCGATGGTGATGTCGCCGACATTCACGGTCGGGCTGGAATTCAACACCTGGTTTCGGCCGGCCACCTGCTGGACGGCCAGGCGGGCAGCCTCCATTGCCTCGGTGGCGTCGGCCGTGCCGGAGAGGCGGCTCGGATCGAGCAGTTTGGCGGCACCGGCGAGCGCTGCGGCGTCCGCCGTCCGTTGTAGCTCTGTCTGAACCCCGCAGAGCATTCCCACATCAAGAGCCAGAGCGGCGAACCCGATCAGTGCGGCGAAGGCCACCAGCGTGAGCACGGCGGCCGCCCCGCGTCGTCTTGCCCGTTGGGGCCATGTACGAGGATACAGCATGGTTCTTGCACTCCTGGAAGGTCTCTGGCCAACCGTCGCGAGACCGAACCGTTCGTCCGTTCGCCAGTCAGCGCGTGGGCCTCATGTAAACGACGCGAGTCCTGGAGTCGACGGAAAGCAGGCCGCTCGGGCCGTACCGCCGGACCTGGGTAATCATCAGCGCGTCCACGCGGTTGGCACCATAGGAGATACAGGAGTTGCCGACGGAGGCCTCCGGGCTGTAACCGCTGAGGTCCGGCAGGTTGGCGTCGGCGTCGATTCTCATGTCCTTGCCGAATCGGCCCCACGTGGTGGACTGGCCGTTGAGAACCTGGAACAGCAGGACCGAACCGTCCGTTTCGAGGCTTTGCGTCCAGGTGATGGTTTCCGCCGACGTACTCAACTGCCCATAGTCGATGGTGCGCGACCGGATCCGGACGTCGCCGTTCCAGCTCTGCAACTGCACTCCGCCCGGAACGAAGTCCGGCGTCTCGCGATAATTCCAGGACACCACGGCGAAGTACGAGTCGAGATTTGGAAAGGGCGACATCGTCGTGTGGAACTGGGGCGAATCCAGATTGTCATTCGGCTCGTTGAGGATGAGCACCCAGTCCTCCTCGACACGGACGACGGGCTCCTGAGCCTGTGCGAGCGTGGCCATTGCCGGCAGCAGGAGCGCAACGCCGGCAAGCATCCGGCTCGGACCGTTGCGCGAGGCGCGCGCAAAGCGCGCTCCCCTCTTGGAACATAAACAACTCATGGTATACCCTCCGATCCAGCCCAAAGTGCCGTTGCGAATCCACTCCCGCCGTGTCCCTTCCAGCACCTTAAGCTATATGCAATACGAACGGCGTCCGGGCAAGGAAAACTGCGCAGTTTCTAACAATCACAGGGTTTGAACAGGGCGGGAATGTCCGATATACGGCGGCTTCAGGCTTGCGCCGCGGCGGTGGCGGCTCCGGCGTGTGCTAGAGAAGCGGTGATTCGGGCCCGCCAGGCTTTTGCGTGACGGCGGGCGGCTGCGCGGAGCGCATTGACGACCGCGGGATCGAACTGCGTTCCGGCGCCGGCGCTAAGCTCCGCCAGGGCCTCCTCGACGGTCAGATGCCGACGGTACGCGCGGTCCGTCGTCATCGCGTCGAACGCGGCCGTAGCTAGGATAATCCGCGAGCCGAGCGGGATCTCGTTGCCCTTAAGGCCGCGCGGATAGCCGCTCCCGTCAAAGTACTCCTGCTGATGGCGGATGATGGCCGCTTCGTTATCCAGGATGCGCATGTGGTCGATGATCCGCGCGCTGATCAGCGGGATCTGCTGAAGCGCCCGCCGCTCATCCGCCGTCAGGTCGCCGCGCTTCTGGAGCAGGCTGTCGGGGATGCCGATCTTTCCGATGTCGTGCAGCATCGCCGCGTTCATGATGACCTGTTTGAGCGCCTCCGGAAGCTGCATCTCTTCGCAGACGGCCTCCGCGTACGCCGTCACATTCCGCGAGTGGTTCGCCGTGCACGGATCCCGGGCCTCCAGTGCCTGGACCAGCGCCCAGATCCCCTGCACGTAGCTCTCGCGGGTGCGCAGGCTGAGCCGGGCTACCTGTTGGTGAAGCTCGCGGACCTCGGGGTCGTAGAGGACTTCTCTGCCCCCGCCGTCTCCCGGCAACTCGTCGGCACTGCAAACCCGATTGCGGCCCCGGCGCTTCGCCAGATACATCGTGCGGTCGGCGAGCTCCACGAGGTCCTCGGGAGTGACCACCCGTTGGTCCGTCGCCGAGGCCACCCCCAGAGACACCGTCACGCGGTATCCGTCGTGCCCTTCGACCTTCACGGATTGTTCGACGACCGCGCGGAGGCGCTCCGCCATGTGCACGGCGTCGGACAGATCGGCCTCCGGCGCGAGGACGGCGAACTCCTCTCCGCCGTACCGCACGGGCACGTCCGGGTGGCGGATCGACCGGCGGATGGCATCGGCCGTTTGTTTCAGCACGGCGTTTCCCGCCAGATGTCCAAAGCTGTCATTGATCGCCTTGAAGTGGTCCAGGTCGCACATGATCAGGGCCAGTTGCCCGCCATAACGCCGACACCGTGCGAACTCCGCCTTCAGGATGGCCGCGAAGTGCTGGTGCGTCCACAGGCCGGTGAGCCCGTCGGTCAGCGCGGCGTCGCGCAATTTCTGCTGGAGTGTCCAGAAACGCATGCCGACGTGGACCCGCGCGATCAGTTCCCGCGGTTGATACGGCTGGATCAGATAATCGTCGGCGCCGGTCTCGAGGGCGAGGGCGTTCCGCTGGACGTCCGCCGAGTCGGACAGCAGGATGAAGTACGTGTCACAGCCGCTCTCCGGCTGCTTGAGGCGTCGGCAGATGGCCATGCCGTCGACGCCCGGCAGGGTCCACCGGCTCAGGACGATTTTCGGCCGGGTTCCCAGGGCGATGGCGAGTCCTTCGTCTCCGGTGGCCGCTTGGGCCACCCGGTAGCCGGCGGCCTCAAGCTGGTCCACCAGGGCGCGGCGCTGGTCGCCGTCCGGCTCGATGACACAGATGTCGATCGCCGAGGTCATGAAACAATCTTCACTCTGATCGGGCTGGCCGATCAGGACAGTGCAGCTTCCGGATGCCAATCGTATCGGTTACGCTTCAACGGCGGGTGAGCCAAGAGCCTCCAAAGTCGCAGGATTCGGATGGTCACTGTCTTGAGCCCGATAACCGCCCGCATGCCGCAGCGGCGGGAAGCCGGTTGGCGACGGACCGACTTGCCCATCGGTTATGCCACTGGCGGATTGACGCCAGTTTCACGTCGCCGGTACAGTACCTTGGCCGTTCACAGTTCCGAGCAGCGAGGACGCAGCGCGCGTGTCCTCAAGTTTCGTTGCGGCGGGTTGGGTCTATGCGGGCGGGCGCGAGCGGGTCTATCCTGCGGCGGGGTGGGCTGGGTCTGACGGGCTTCCATCATGTCCGATAAGCAACAGCCGTCGCAGCGTGCGGCGTTGGCGACTTTGGCGAGTATGGGGGTCGAGTTCGGCGCGGCTGTTTGCGGGTTCTGCCTTCTGGGCTGGTGGATCGATCACCATTGGGGGATTCAGGGCCATTGGGGCGTGGTAGTCTGCGGCCTGCTTGGTGTAGCGGGCGGCTTGTACAACTTCATTCGGCAGGCGCTGGCGGCCTCACGGGCCGGCGGGGGGAACCGGGCCGTCCCGGGCGAACGCAAGTCCGGGCAGGCGTCTTCCGGGGGGCGGCCGACGGGGCCGGAGGAATGACGTGAATCGCGCGCGCGGTTCTGTCCTTACGCGGTGGTTGCTCTTGGCATCGGCGTCGGCGGCGGCAGTGGCGATATCGTCTGCGATCGGTATACTGCCGACATATCGGATGGCCGGTTTGCAGGCGGCGATTGCGTTGGGCGTTGCCGCGGCGGTGATCTGGGCGGCCAGCGCGGTGGCCGCGGCACCGGTTGCCATGTGGCCGGCCTCGAATCCACGGGCAACGGCGCAGGCGATCCAGGTCGGCATGTTGCTCCGGTTTGCGCTGACGCTGGCGGCAGCGTTGGCGCTGGTGCTTGGGACAGGGCTTCCGCGAACGGCGCTGCTGCTGTGGCTGGGCATTCACTATCTGGTTGCGCTGGCCGTGACAACGGGTGTCGAGGTCTGGTTGTTTCGCGGTAGAGGTCCGGAGTCTTCGTGATGAGCGCCGGTTTGCTGCTGGGATCCTCGAATCCGTTGGAGCACGTCGTCCAGCATCCGTATGTACGGGTCGACGGCTGGCTGACCCTGCTGAGCAACCAGATCGTGATGCAGATTCTCGCCGCCGTGCTCCTGGTCCTGATCGTCCCGTGGGCGGTCCGGCGGGGCCGCAGGGGCGACGAGGTGTCGCGCCTGGTTCCGGGTGGCGTGGCCAATTTCTTCGAGGGGATCTGCCAGTTTCTGAGGACCCAGGTTGCCCAGCCGGCGCTGGGGCCGCTGACCGACCGGTTCATTAAGTACATCTGGACCCTCTTTTTCTTCCTCCTCATCTGCAATATCGAAGGGCTTCTGCCATTCGATGCTCTGTTGGGCATATTCGGGTTGAATGTCCGGCTTGGCGGCACGGCGACGGCCAACATCTGGGTCACGGGCACGCTGGCCGTCTGCACCCTGGTCATGATCGTGATGAACGGGCTGCGCTACGGCGGGATGGCCTACCTGGCGCACTTCTGCCCGGGGCCCCTGTGGCTGGCGCCGCTGTTGATTCCCGTGGAGATCATCGGGCTGTGTGCGAAGATCTTTGCGCTGGCCATGCGTTTGTTTGCGAACATGGTTTCGGGTCACGTGTTGCTCGCGGTGCTGCTGAGTTTCATCGGGTCGGCCGCTGGTTCGATCGGAAAGGGCCCGGCGCTGGGGATTGCGGTGCCGGTCGTGCTGGGCAGCGTCGCGATCAATCTTTTGGAGATCTTCGTGGCGTTCCTGCACGCCTTCATCTTCACGTTTCTGACGACGTTGTTCATCGGGCAGGCGGTGTTGGTGCACCAGGAGGACCACGGCGGACACGGGTCCGCGGCATGAGCGGCGGGCGCAGGTACGTGCGGCTCGCCAGGGGCAACGAGGCGGGATTGTCCGTGCAAGCGAAGAAGTCTGCCATGCCCGCGGCGTGGGGCGAGCGGGTCATGAGGCTGAAAGGCGATGGCAGAGCAGAGGATCGTCGTCCGGCCCCCAGCGGACGACTTCATAGTGAAGGAAGACGGACATGCAGAACGGCAAAGCGAAGGTGGCGTTGGCACTGATTGCGATCGGATTCTGTCTGATGGTGGCCTCGCCGGCCGTGGCGGCCGAGGGGACGGCGGGCCCGGCGGCATCGGGCTGGAAGCTCTTTGAGGACAAAGGCGCAGCGAACTTCGGCGGCGCGATCGGGGCCGGGCTGGTCATCATGGGCGGTGCGGCGGGCATCGGCCGGATCGGCGGCAGTGCCGTCGAGAGCATGGCCCGGCAGCCCGAGGCCGCCGGCGCGATTAACGTGGCGATGATCATTACCGCGGCGATGATCGAAGGCGCGACGCTTTTTGCGGTGTTGGCGTGTTTCCTCGCGGCGATCAAGTAGGGGCCGGCCGCGGCGGCAGGCGGGCGGTATGGCGCCGGAGCGGCGCCGACCCTGACGGTGATGGGGACGTTCTATGAACCACGGTTTCTTGCGCCGATTCGCCGGCGGTTGCGGCGTGCTGCTGCTGGCCGCCGGGCGCGCCCTTGCGGCGGAGGCGGAGGGTGGCGCGCACGAAGGCTCGCCGAGCCTCTTTTCCGGCGACTTCGGAAACGCCTTCTGGACGCTGGTGATCTTCGCCGTGCTGCTGATCGTCCTCGGCAAGTGGGCGTGGGGGCCGGTCCTGGCGACCTTGCAGAAGCGCGAGCAGTTCATCCGTGAATCTCTTGAGCAGGCCCGGCGCGACCGCGAGGCGGCGGAGAAGCACCGGCACGAGCTCGAGGAGCAGCTTCGCCGCGCCGCCGACCAGGCGGCGGCCGGTCTGGAGCGCGGTCGCCAGGACGCCGAGGCGGCCCGCCGGCGCATCCACGAGCAGGCCCGCACGGAGGCTGACGGGATGATTGAACGGGCGAAGCGCGAAATCGGCATCGCGCGGGACACCGCCGTGCAGGAGCTTTACCGGGTCGTTGCGGCCAAGGCCACGGAGGTGGCCGCGAAGGTGCTTCGCCGCAGCCTTACGGAGGATGACCAGAAGCGCCTGATCGAGGCGTCTCTGGACGAAATCCGCAACCGGGTGGGGCCGCCCGGAGAGAACTAGCGTATCATGATGCCCCCGCAGGACAGTGCGCATGCCATCGGCGACGTGTACGCCCACGCCCTTCTCGACGTGGCGAACGAACGCGGCCAGACCGAGGAGGTCGCCGCGCAATTCGCGGACCTTTCGGCCTATGTGGATCGCGATCCGGAATTCGCGGCCTTCCTGACGGCGCGGACGCTCGACGACCGTCTCCGGCGCGCGAGCCTCGACAGGCTTTTCCGCGGGAAGATGAACGACCTGCTGCTCAATACGCTTCAGGTTCTCAACGATCGCGGGCGCCCGGATCTCGTGCCGATCGTGTATGAGAGGTTCCGCCTCCGGCTCCAGGAGCAGCGCGGGCAGACCGAAGTGACGGTTCGCACGGCCGTACCGCTGTCGGACGAGCTGCGCGAGACGATCCGGAAGTTCCTCGGCGAGCAACTTGGCCGCGAGGTGATCCTGATCCATCATGTGGACGCGGCGGTGCTCGGGGGGCTTGTCGTGCAGGTGGGGGATCGCCGCCTGGACGCCAGCCTCGCGCAGCGGCTCCAGAAGTTGCACGGGCAGTTGCTGAATCGTGCGAGCGCAGAGGTCCGCGGCGGGCGGAAGTACTTCGACGGCACAGACGCGCAAGGATGACTCACGGCCCGTGGAGGGACGCCGTGCGGGCGGAGCAGATTCTGCGGATCGACGGAACGACGGATGAACGGATCAAGGCATTGACGGACGCCTCGATATGAGATTCAAAGTTGACGAAATCGCATCGGTCATCAAGCAGGAGATCGCCCAGTATCGCAGCGAGCTTGATGTCGCCGAAGTCGGCCGTGTGCTCGACGTCGGGGACGGCATCGCGCGGATCTACGGTCTGAACAACGCCATGGCGAGCGAGATGCTCGAGTTCCAGAGCGGCGCGTTCGGGCTGGTCTTCAACCTGGAATCGAACTCGATCGGCGCCGCCGTGCTGGGCGATTACCTGGGCATCAAAGAGGGCGACACGGTCCGACGGACGGGCCAGCTTCTGTCGGTTCCGGTGGGTGAGGCGCTGATCGGCCGGGTCGTGGATCCGCTCGGTCGGCCGCTCGACGGGCTGGGGACTATCGAGTCGCCGCACCGGCGGCCGCTCGAAACGCATGCGCCGGGCATCGCGGAGCGCCAGCCGGTGAACGAGCCGTTGCAGACCGGCATCAAGGCCATCGACAGCATGATTCCGATCGGCCGCGGGCAGCGCGAGCTGATCATCGGGGACCGCAAGACCGGCAAGACGGCGATCGGCGTGGACACGATCATCAACCAGCGGGGCTCCGGTGTGATCTGCGTGTACGTGGCCATCGGGCAGAAGGAATCGACCGTCGCCGGCGTCGTCGAGACGCTGCGGGAGCACCATGCGATGGACTACACGATCGTGGTGACGGCGGGGAGTTCCGACCCGGCCCCCCTGCAGTACATTGCGCCGTATGCCGGCTGCGCGATGGCGGAGTACTTCATGTACGAACAGGGCAAGGCCACGCTCTGCGTCTATGACGACCTGTCCAAGCAGGCGGCGGCGTATCGCCAGCTCTCGCTTCTGCTGCGGCGGCCTCCGGGCCGGGAGGCCTACCCCGGGGACGTGTTCTATCTGCACAGCCGCCTGCTCGAGCGTTCGTGCAAGCTCGCCGAGCGGTACGTCATCTGCTCGAAGAGCGCCCCCGCAGACACGAGAGAGGGCGTCAACGGCAAGACATACATCGGCGTTCCCGGGAAGCGCGAGGCCGTCGCCGACCTGGGCGCGATGGCAGAAAAGGATTCGCTCGAGGTTCGGCGGCTTCCCGGCAGCGGCGGGTCGCTGACGGCCCTGCCCGTCGTTGAGACGCTCGAGGGGGAGGTCTCTGCGTACATCCCGACGAACGTCATCAGCATCACCGACGGCCAGATCTACCTGGAGCCCGACCTGTTTTTCGCGGGCATCCGCCCGGCCATCAATGTGGGCATCAGTGTTTCCCGCGTCGGGGGCAAGGCCCAGAACAAGGCGATGAAGAAGGTCGCGGGGTCGCTTCGGCTCGATCTGGCGGCGTTCCGCGAGCTGGAGGCCTTCGCTCAGCTCGGTACGGAACTCGACCCGACGACGCAGCGCCAGTTGGACCGGGGCCAGCGGATGGTCGAGCTGCTCAAGCAGGGGCAGTACCGGCCGTACCACGTGACCGACCAGATCATCAGCATCTACGCCGGCAGCCAGGGGTTCCTCGACGACCTTCCGCTGAGCCAGGTTGGCGAGTTCGAGGAGAAGCTGCTGGCGTTCTTCCGCGACGAGCATCACGAGATCTGGCAGGAGCTGACGGAGAAGGGTGACCTCGACAAGGAGCTGGAGACGAAGCTCCGGGAGCAGATCGAAGTGTTCAAGAAGCGATTTGCCGAGACGCACAAGACGCTGGCCGCGAGCGCGGGCGCGACGTGAGCCCGTCGGCCGGACACCTGCGCCCCGCTGCAATAATCGTCGTGGGGCGTCCGTTTCTTAACCGGCGGCGTTGTCCTCCATCGCCTTGGTGCAAGGGGTATCAGATGCGGTTCCAGGCTCGTTTCATTTGCGGGTTCTGTTCTTTCTTTACGTTCGTGGCGCTGGCGGCTCCGGCGGGGGCGCAAACCACGTCCCCCACGGCGGGGTCGGCCCCCCGGCGGCCGAACGTGATATTCATCCTGGCCGACGACCTCGGGTACACCGCCCTCGCCTGTTACGGCAGCCGGTACTACGAGACGCCGAACATCGATCGGCTGGCCAGCCAGGGAATCCGGTTCACGGCGGCGTACACCTGCGGGCCCAACTGCCAGCCGACGCGGGCTGCGCTGATGAGCGGGCAATACGGGCCGCGGACCGGTGTCTACACGGTGGGCAGCATCGACCGGTTCAACTGGCGGTCGCGGCCGCTTCGGCCCGTGGACAACGTGACCGAGCTGCCGCTGGAGAAGGTTACTCTCGCCCAGGCGCTCCATGGCGCCGGATACGCCACCGGCATGTTCGGAAAGTGGCACCTCGGCGAGAAGGGGCCGTATCACCCGGGACGGCGCGGTTTTGACGAGGCGATCGTCTCGGCGGGCGTGCACTTCGACTTCAAGACGAATCCGGAGGTTGCCTACCCGCCGGGAACGTACCTTGCGGACTTCCTGACCGACAAGGCGGTGGATTTCATCCGCCGCCATAAGGACCAGCCTTTCTTCCTGTATCTGCCGCACTTTGCCGTGCATGCGCCGCACCAGGCCAGGGGCGACTGGATCGCGCACTTCAAGCCGAAGCCGCCGGTCGGCGGGCATCGCGACCCCACCTATGCCGCCATGATTGCCAGCGTGGATGAGAGCGTCGGGCGAATCGTGGCCCTGCTCGACGAACTCAAGCTGGCCGACCGGACGCTGGTCATTTTCTCGAGCGACAACGGCGGAGTCGGCGGATACGACCGGGAGGGCATCCGCACGGAGCCGGGGATTACCGACAACGCCCCGCTGCGGGGGGGAAAGGGCATGCTCTACGAGGGCGGGATCCGCGTGCCGTACATCTTCCGCTGGCCGGGGCGGATTCCAGAAGGCAGCACCTGCGATCAGGCCATCACGAGTGTCGATCTGTATCCCACCCTGCTCGAGGTGGCGGGCGCGAAGCGTCCGGCGGGCTATGTGCTCGACGGCGTCAGTTATGCCCGCCTGCTCACCAGCGGCGGCAGGGAGAGGCTGGATCGCGAGGCGATTTACTGGCATTTTCCCGGGTATCTCGGGGCCGGGCCGGGGCAGTGGAGAACCCTGCCGGTAAGCGTGGTCCGCCGTGGCGACTGGAAACTCATGGAGTTTCTGGAGGACGGACGGCTCGAGCTGTACAACACGCGTGAGGATATCGGCGAGAAGAACAATCTGGCGTCGAAAATGCCGGAAAAGGTCCGGCAGATGCAGGAGGACCTGCATCGGTGGCGCGCGGCCGTCGGGGCACGGATGCCTGGTCCGAATACGAATCGCGTCGAGGCACCGGCGGTCCCGTCCAAGAAGCGGGCGGTGCGCCGGCAATCCGCGCCGGAGTGATCATCGCCCGCAGCGGACGGTGCGGGTCAGAGGCTCCACGGCGCGCGGTACTCGCGGGTGAGCAGGCGGTTCGCCTCGGCGTCGTCGAGAATCGTCTCATTTTCGTGATCCCACCGGATCTTGCGTCCCACGCGGTACGAGATGTTGGCGAGGTGGCCGGGCAGCGCGCCGTAGTGGCCGACCTCCGCGTCGGCCGTCGCGCGCTTGCGCGAGCGGACGCAGTCGATGAAGTTCCGCTCGTGTTCGACGATCCGCGTCGTTCCCTTTTCCTCGTAGAACGGCTTGCGCGTGCCGCGGTCCGCGTCGTGGTACATCTGGAAACCGTTGCGATTGATCTCCAGCGTCGCGTCCGTGCCGAAGAACTGGATGCCGTGGTCCATGTTGCCGTGCGGCTGCCAGCCGTTGCCGTGCCGGAGCGTGTAGACCATCGTGTAGCCGGGACACTCGAAAACGGCTGCGGCGGTGTCGGGCGTCTCGCGGGCGTCGTCGAAGACGAGCTTACCGCCGGACATCGCGGCGGACCGGATCACAGGGCCCATCGCCCACAGCACCACATCGAACAGGTGCGTCCCCCCGTCGTTCCCCATCCCGCTGCCGGAGTCCCAGCAGAAGGAGTGCGTGCCGTGGCACCCCGCGGGGG
>CAZMVY010000019.1:291-3221 GCA_964569765.1 uncultured Planctomycetales bacterium | reverse complement strand
TCGGCAGTTCGCCCTTCCAGCGCCGCCGCTCATGCTGCAGCACGTCGAAGAGGTGCGTTCCCCAGTCGTTGACCATGCCCCTGCCGTAGTCCCAGAAGAAGTAGTGCGTGCCGTGGAACCGCGCGGGGTTGAAGCGGCGCTTCGGCGCCGGGCCGAGCCACATGTCGTAGTCCACGCCGGCGGGCGGGTCGCCGTCCGGCGGGTTGCCGATGTTGGCGAACATCTCTTTCGGCGTCCAGGCGTTCCAGGCGTGCACCATGCTGATCTTGCCGAGTTCGCCCGCCTTGATGCGGTTGACCGCGTTGGCCCAATGCTTCGTGCTTCGTTGCTGCGTGCCGATCTGCGTGATGCGGCCGTACTTCTTCGCGGCCTCGACGAGGGCGCGGCCCTCGCGGACGGTCAGGCCGACCGGCTTTTCGCAGTAGACGTCCTTGCCGGCTTTGCACGCGGCAATCGCCGTGATCACGTGCCAGTGTCCCGGCGTGGCGATGAGGACGGCATCGATATCCTTCCGGTCGAGGAGTCGGCGGAAGTCCTTGAACATCTGCGGGGAGGAGCCGGCGGCTTGGGCGGCTTTCTCGCAGCGTCCCTGGTCCACGTCGCACACCGCGGCGATCGCGACGTCCTTCATCTTCGCGAACTCGCAGATGTGCGCGGTGCCCTGGCCGCCGGTGCCGATGAAGCCCATGACGACCTTCTCGTTCGCGCCCAGCGCCCCGAGTACGGGCCCGGCGGATCGCGCCAGCGAGAGGCCCGTCGCGCCGAGCGCGGCTTGCCTCATGAAACCTCTTCGCGTCATGCTCTGTCGCGGCATTTCGCTGCTCCTTGCTCGTTGTGCACGTGCCGGAAATCAGTTCAATCCCTATCAGAACGGTGGGATACGGTGAACGCGCAAATCATTTTCGCGCCACAGCACGGCTGTGACTCATCTTACCGATTCGTTTGCCGTACGCAACGGAACCGTCCGCTGTCACGCGAAGCGCGTCGGCGGATTGCGAAGACGACGGCCCGTCATAAACGGCACGACGGCGGGACGGAATCGTCAACGGATCGGGGAATGTCGCGGGTGCTTTGTTGAATTCCGGGGACAGGGCGTGTAAGCTGGATCGAGGGTTCTCCGGAGCTAACGAACCATGCACGGTCACGCAAACGAGGTTGTGGACGATATTCGACTCAGCGCCGCTGTGAAAGAAGTAACGGGGGAGTCGGTTGCGGACTGCTATCAGTGCGGCAAGTGTTCCGCGGGCTGTCCGCTGGCGGCGGAGATGGACTACCCGCCGAGTCAGATCCTCCGGCTGCTTCAGCTCGGAATGCCGGAGTACGACGAGCAAGCGCTGCGGTCTCACTCGATCTGGCTGTGCCTGACGTGCGAGATGTGCGTGTGCCGCTGCCCGAAGGAGGTTGATCTCCCGAAGGTGATGGAGTTTCTGCGGGAGGAGTCCTTCCGGCGCGGCATGGTGAACCCGAAGGCCAGGGACATCCTTGCGTTTCACAAGGCATTCCTCGACGCGATCCGGCACACGGGCCGTCTCTACGAAGTCGGTCTGATCGGCAGCTACAAGATGCGGTCGTTCCACATGCTCCAGGACATGCTGGCGGCGCCGAAGCTTCTCTTGCGCGGCAAGCTGAAGCTCCTTCCGCACCGCATCGAGGGGCGGGACGCCGTATCGCGGATCTTCAGGCGGACGATCGGAAAGAAGGACGATAGCGAATGAAACTCGGATACTACCCCGGTTGTTCCCTTCTCGGATCATCGCGAGAATACGGCGAGTCGTTCTGCGCGATTGCGCCGCGACTCGGGCTGGAGCTTCAGGAGGTGCCGGACTGGAACTGCTGCGGCGCCAGTGCCGCGCACAACCTGAATCGCGACCTGTCGCTGGCACTGCCGGCGCGAGTGCTCGGTCTGGCGGAGCGGGCGGGGCTCGCCGAGGTGGTCGCGCCGTGTTCGGCGTGCTACAGCCGGCTGGCCGTCGCGAACCACGAATTGCAGGACGAGACGCTCCGCAAGCGGATCTGCCACATCGCGGAGGTGGACTACAGGGGTACGGTCAAGATCGTCTACGTCCTGGAGGTGCTCGCGCGCTTCGCTTCGGACGGGCTGGCCCGCAAGGTGGTCGAGCCGTTCAAGCGCAAGGTGGCGTGCTACTACGGCTGCTACCTTGTTCGTCCTCCGAAGATCACGAAGTTCGACCGCCCCGAGGACCCCCAGAGCATGGACGAGCTGATGAAGGTGATCGGGGCGGAGCCGATCGACTGGGCCTTCAAGACCGAGTGCTGCGGGGCGGGCTTCTCCGTCTCGCGAACAGACCTCGTGGCGAAACTCTCCGGCCAGATCCTCAACGATGCCGTGCGCCGTGGGGCCGAGGCGATCATCGTGGCGTGCCCGATGTGCCAGGTGAACCTGGACCTTCGGCGGGACGCGATCACGGGCTACCTGGGTCGGGAACACACGATCCCGGTGCTCTACATCAGCCAGGCGATCGGCCTGGCCTTGGGCGTGGACGAGCAATCGCTCGGTCTTCACCGACACATCGTGCCGGTGGCGCTCTCACAGAACACAACCGCAGAGCCGGTTCCCGTCGAGCCGGTTTCCTCCGGTAGGGAGGATGCATAAGAATGTCGCGGATCGGAGTCTTCGTCTGCCATTGCGGAGAGAACATCGCCGGCACGGTGGATTGTGCCGAGGTGGCGCGGGCGTCGGGTGAGCTGCCCGGCGTGGTCGTGAGCATGGACTACAAGTACATGTGCTCCGACCCCGGCCAGAGCCTCATCAAGCAGGCGATCAAGGAGAAGAGGCTCACCGGCGTGGTTGTGGCGGCCTGCTCGCCGCGGATGCACGAGCCGACGTTCCGGCGTGCGTGCGCCGAGGCGGCCCTCAACCCGTTCCTCTGCGAGATGGCCAACCTCCGCGAGCACTGCTCGTGGGTTCT
>CAZMVY010000019.1:0-281 GCA_964569765.1 uncultured Planctomycetales bacterium | reverse complement strand
ACAGAAGGCGATCGACCTCGTCCGCGTCATCGTCGAGAAGGTCAAACGCAATCATCCGCTGTACCCGATCAAGGTTCCGGTGACCAAGACGGCCCTGGTTCTCGGCGGCGGCGTCGCCGGCATCCAGGCCGCGCTCGATATCGCGAACGCCGGACACAAGGTGGTGCTCGTCGAGCGCGAGCCGTCGATCGGCGGGCACATGGCGCAGCTCTCCGAGACGTTCCCGCCGCTCGATTGCTCGCAGTGCATCCTGACGCCGCGGAGGGGCGAGGTGGCGCAGC
>CAZMVY010000018.1:0-34290 GCA_964569765.1 uncultured Planctomycetales bacterium | reverse complement strand
GAGATGTGCAGGTTGCGGCTCGTTTCGAGAACGTTGTTGAGATCCTTGACGTGAAGGGTGATCCGGAACCCGGGGTTGTAGCGCTCTTCGAGCATCCTCGGGGCCTTGTCCTCCATGCACTGGCTTCCCGCCAGCCCGCCCCGGATCGCGTTGAACACGCGCTCGGGATCGACGCCCGCCTTTTTCGCGAAGGCCATGCCCTCGGCGACCGCCGCGATGTTGACCGCGACGATCGTCTGGTTCACGAGCTTCGTGACCTGTCCGGCGCCGCTTTCACCGACGTACGTGCTCTTGCCGAGCAGGTCGAGGATCTCACGGACCTTCCGGTAGACCGCCTCGGCGCCGCCGACCATGATCGCGATGGCAATGACCCACGCCAAGACCGGCCGGTCGAGGAAGAACTTGGATAGCATCAGGGTACTCCGCTCATCTCGTCGAGGGTGCCGACTGGGTTGCGTTCGTCGCCAACGGCACGTGCGGGCGCCCCGCCTCAAACGGAACGACCGTCACTGGAACGCCCGGGCGCACTCGCTGAACGCCCTCCACGATGACGCGATCCCCGGGCGCCAGACCGGATGTGACGAGCCACTTATCGCCGATGGCCCGCTCGATGGTAAGCATCCGCGGCTGAACCTTGTTCTCCGCGTCGACAATCAGCGCGACGGGATTGCCCCGGGGATCACGCGAGACGCCCTGCTGCGGAATGAGAATGGCCTGCTCGGCCACCCCTTCCTCGACGATGGCACGTACATACATACCCGGCAGGAGGGTATGCTGCGGGTTCGGAAAGGTCATGCGGAGGATGGACGATCCGGTACTCGGATCGACGGTGACATCGGAGAACTTCAGGATCCCCTCCAGGGGATACGGCGTACCGTCCTCCAGGAGCAGTTTCGCCGGGGTCCGGTCGAAGCTGCCTCCGTGAATCCGACCGGCCGCGATGTTGCGCCGGAGGCGAAGCTGTTCGGCGGTGGACTGGGGCACGTCCACGTAAATGGGATCGAGTTCCTGAATGGTCGCCAGGGGCACCGGTTGGTACGCCGTCACCAGGGCACCGTCCGTCACGCTTGATTTACCGATGCGTCCGGAGATCGGCGCGGTGCCCCGGGTGTATCCCAGGTTGATTCGCGCCACTTCCAGCGCAGCTTCCGCCTGCGCGATGGCCGCCGCGGCCGCGGCGATTCCCGTCCGGTCGCTTTCCACCTGAGCCTCGGCCGCTTGCAGGGCGGCTTCGGCTACCGTCGCCTCCGTCACTGCCCGGTCGCGCTCGCTGCCGGAAACCGCGTTGGCCTTGTAGGCCTCCTCAAACCGCCGGCGATTGATCCGCGCGAGTTCGAGGGTGGCCTTCTGCTGAGCAACGGTTGCCAAGCTCGCTGCGAGCGCCGCTTTGGCCCGATCCGCATTCTTTCGGGCTGCCAGGAGCGTCGCGGTAGCGTTCTCAAGCGCCGCCTGAAACGGCGCGGGATCAATCTGATAAAGCACCTGGCCTGCTTTGACATCGGAACCCTCCTCGAACAACCGCTTCTGTATGATGCCGCTGACCTGCGGCCGGATTTCCGCGACGAGAAAAGCGGATGTGCGACCCGGCAGTTCCGTCGTCAGCGACACCCGCTGCGGCTGCACCGTGACCACGGCCACTTCCGGCGGGCCGGCCGGCGGCGGCCCCGCCGTGCTGCCCCGCTCGCCGCAACCAGCCAGCATCAACCCGACGACAAAACCGCTTGCAGCGAGGATCCGTTGTCTTCTATACATCCCTTGCATATGCAACCTCTGTCCAACGTTACCCGTGGCCGGGCCCGACGATGCAAGCCCGACGACGCATGGTGCCGTTCTCGATTACCGGGTTCGCTCATTCGCGGGAAGCCGTCCCGTCGGGAGCGAAACACGGCCTTTGCCCTCACCGTTGCCTCTCCTCGCCCGTTGCCTGTGCCATCGAAAGCAGCTTTTCAATCACGCGCTGACGCAGGTCGCCCTCCGGCACGGGAACCCCCATGATCTGGCAGAGGAAAAGGCCGTCGACCGCCAACCGCACAATGCTGGCGGTCGCCGGGTCGAGGCCATCCGATTCGAGCCGGGCCTGCCATTCGCGGCAACACCTGCGTATCGGATCGAGCAACTGGGGGTCCGTGCCGAGGGCCGCCAACATCGCGGTGTGAAAGGGCCCGACGCGGAAATCCAGCGGCATAGCGCGAGCCCGGACATACGCTCGTGTAAAGGCGCCCGGCCCTCCCGGATCGGCCGCCATGGCGGCGGCCTGTGCCGCCTCTCGCAACCTGGCGTGCCGTTCCACAATCGCCGTGATCAAGGCGGATTTCGTGGGAAAATGGTAGAGCAACCCCCCTTTGCTGACGCCGGCCTCATGAGCGACTGCTTCGAGCGTGAGATTGCGCACGCCGTCACGCGCAACGACCTGCTCCGCCGCATCCAAGATCCGGTCCACCACGGAAACGGGGGTACTGTTCTCCGGTATCTCAGGCATCCACGCAACTATACCGTCTGGACGGTATACCGACAAGGAAGCCTACGTCAGGTTTCGGCAGGAAAATCGTTACCTGTTTTGGTAGCGCAGGTTACAACTCCAAGCCACCGCAAAATGGGGCGTCTTCCGGATGAGCGCGCATCTCGGCCATCGGCGGCTCAGGACGGGAGATCCGAGCAAACACGAATGGGCAAGAGCCCCTCTCCTCCGCGACACCCGCCACCCGGTGTGGCACGCCGTGCGAGCCTGTTGCGCGGGTGTTGCTTCACGGGCACTTCGGCGGTCGATTCGGGCCGTTGAAGCAGGCTTGGAACGCGGCGAAGTCGATCAGGTCCACATCCCCGTCGGCGTCCATGTCCACCGCGACGCACTCGGGATACGTCACAGGCCGGTTAGCCCCGCTGAAACACATTTGAATCATCACGAAGTCGCCGAGGTCCACATCGCAATCCACGTCGAAGTCCGCCGGCGTGCCCGCCCCCACGGACAGGGATGCCGGAGCCGATACGACCGATTCACACCCGCCGGTGACCACGCAGGTGTAGTTTGCCGCGCAGCTCCGATCCACGTTCGAGATGGTCAACGTTGCGGTGGCCGTCCCCGAATAATGCCCGCTGTCGCTCAGGTTCGTGCCGTCCTTCTGCCATCGGTACTGGAGCGTCCCGTCGCCGACGGCCGCTACCGTGAACGTGGCCGTCGCCGGTGCGCAGACGTGCTGGCTAACCGGTTGCTGCGTGATCGCCGTGGCCGCCCGCAGGGTCAGGGCGGCGGCGTTCGACGTGGCGCTGCCGCAACCGCCGGTCACCACGCAGCGGTAATCCGCCACGACGCTGCCGTCGCAATCGGACACCGTCAGCACGGACGTGGCAACGCCGGAGTAGTGCCCGCCGTTGGCCAGGTTGCTCCCGTTCCGCTGCCACTGGTACGCCAAGGCCCCGTCCCCCGTGGCGGAAACCGCAAAGGTGGCCGTGGCGCCGGGGCAGACGCCCTGGTTCGCCGGATGCTGCGTGATCGACGTCGCCGGCCGGACGGCGAGCGCTGCCTCGTTCGAAATCGCGCTGCCATACGCGTTGGTAACGAGGCAGCGGTAGTTCGCCGCGTCGGCCCCGTCCGTGTTCGAAACGGTCAGCGTCGCCGTCGTGACGCCGGCATAGTGGCCGCCGTTGCTCAGGCCGACTCCGTTCTTCTGCCACTGGTACGCGAGCGTGCCGGATCCGGTGGCGGTCACTGTGAATGTCGCGGTGCCGCCGGCACAGGCGCTCTGCGGCGCCGGGTGCTGGGTGATGGTCGGCGGGAAGCCCGATCGTGCGTAGATAAAGCAGTGAACGATGTTCAGGTTCTGGTAGCCGTTGTTGTAACCGGGCCAGTCGTAACGAGCCCCGGCGCCGTTGTACCCCGGATAGGAGATGTTCTTGTTTCCCCACGGATCGTTGAAGATTGCGGTGTACTGCCCCTCGACGTATCCGATCGTGGCGATGTAGTGTCCGGCGGTCGTGAGGCTGTTCAGCAGGACGAACGGATACTGATTATTCACCTCCGCCTGGAGCTTGGCGAAGGTGGGAGACCAGTCGACACTCGAAGAGATGTTGTGGTTGTTGAAGTAGTCCCGCATGTATCCCTTCGTGTCCGCCCAGTTGTTCCGAACGATGTATCCGTAGCCGCCGTACGCGATGTTGCCGCTGGCATCGGGCGAGCCGATGTTGTACGTGTAGCCGTTGAAGGAGTAGATCTGCGAGATGTACCGGCCGTAATGGCTGACGTGCGGGTACGGCGTCGAACAGGTGCAGTCCCAGTACGGCAGCCGGTTGTAGTAGCCGATGCACATCATGGCGGACGTCGCGCCGCAGGCCCAGTTGCCGTTGAAGTCATCCGGGGTGTCGTACGCCTGATGGATGTAGGGCATACTGCGGGTCAGCGTCGTTTCGACGGCTGGCGTGATCGGCGCGCCCGCCGTTTGCACCGCACTCTGGAGGATCGGCACCTCGCCGGCGGCCGGCTCTGGCGGCACAGGGTCGATCCGGATACGAACAGGCGTGCCGAGCAAATAACCAGCCGCCGCAGCCGGGGTATCGCCTTCCGGCGAGCCTTCCGTCTGCGGCGCGGCCCCTTGCCGGCACAGGGGCGCCTGGTAGAGCTCGCCGTCCGCAAGCGACACGAACGCGATGCGGCTGCCGTCGGGCGCAACGCGGCCTGCGGTCGCCTGAAGAGCGGTGTCGGTCGTCAGCGCACGCAGAGATTCCCCGTCAAACCGGGCCTCGTAGACATCTGCGCGGAGGACCTTCACGCCATCGACCCGCTCGATCCGATTGAAGAAGACCGTCCGGGCGTCCGGCGCCCACGACGGCATTATGCCCTCGCCGAGATCATACGTCCGGCCGGTGGCGACCTCGATCACCTTCAACCGTCCGGAAACGGTGTTAACGGCGAGCCGGGACGAGTCCGGCGCCCATACGGGGTTGAAACAGGCGGCGTCGTCCGTCGTCAGGAGCCGCCTGGCTCCCGTAGACAGATCGAGCACGCAGATGTGCTCGTCCCGGTCGTTGTAGGCGACCCGGCTGCCGTCGGGCGAAATGGGCGTCAGGTTGGCGTAGTTGTCCAGGGGAAACGTTTTCGCGGCCCGTCCGGCTTCGTCAGTGATCCAGAGCTCCTCGCCGAGCGTGAAGGCGATCTGGCCGTCGGCCGCGAAGGAGGGTACACCGCAGCGCGCCACGGGCGCGTGCAGGGCCATCACAACCCGCTTGCCCGTATGGAAAAAGGCCGGCACCTGCAACGGGGCCGATCCGCCGCCTGCCGGTACAAGAAGCTTGAACCCGAGTTTCGTCCCATCGGCGGCCCAGTTGCAGGCATAGCCGCTGCCGGGTGTCCTCGCAACCTCCGTAACAACCTGCGCGATCGTATCGTACAGATACAGTCCGTGGAGCGGCCCGTCCGCAAGCGCAATCCATCGACCGTCGGGCGAGTACGCCGGATTGTCAAACCGCCGCGGCGCATCGGCTGGAACGTCCGCACCGCTCACGCGTGTCGTGACGACCCCGCCGAGTACCGCCCACACCAGAAGCGCCGCCGCGAATGATCGGGCAAGCCGCGCACCCCGCGAGCAGAACGAGGCCTCTGTCCGGCGCATGTAACCGCTCCTTACGGCTCGGAAGTGAAACCGCCGAGAGAAACCGATCCCCAGGCAGCCTGCTGCGTATCGTTCGTCGGGGCGATGAGCGGAAGGCCGCGAAGCCCGTGCGACGCGCGCAGCCGATCCGTTCACGGGGGCATCGCCAAACCGCGGCTGCCTGTGCTTGGCCGAGACGCCACTGCACCGCGGCAGAAATCGGCCTGCCGGTTCGCGAACGGCCACGTAACTCCCCTCCGGGACGTCGTAGCCCGCATACAGCAGAACTCGAGGGTCTGAGCGGGCCACAGACCCGAGGCATCTCCGGCGAGTTCCCGGCGATCTGCAACGTCCCGATCTTACGATGCTATCAGCAATTGCGATCCCGGGTCAAGCGGATGGCTTCAGCCGGCCGTCGCTCCGCGTCGCTGTGCTGCGCCAGACACGGCGATCCGCCGGCCGCGGGCGCCCTTTCCGGCTCGCGTGGTCCTCTAATGTACGCCGGCCTGTCCCGCCAAGGCCCTCGCTCGCCCGAGCTAAGGCCGGTGCCCCGTCGAAACGATTATACAGAAGCCCGGGCGCACATCACCGGTCACCGGCGCTGCCAGCTCAGTCTGCACGGTGCATCGCAGCGAGCGCGCCCGGGCATTCATCCTCAGGATAGGCGGTTCCAAACCGACAGCGCGTCCCTGAACCTCCTCAGGCAATCAGCCCGCCCGTCGCCGTCGAGGCGGAATTCGCCCCGGTAACCGGACGAATCCGGGCAAGCGGCTCCGGGCTCACGCGAACGGAACACCGGCCCGCCTTTGCTGGAACGCAACCGATTCGGTCAGTTCTTCGCCGGCACCGAGGCCGGCGGCATCCGCCGCAACGCACGATAGATGTGCACATCGTGGGCGGCGAAAACATCGGTAAACCCGCCGTCCGCCGCGCAGAGCGTTCGGTTTTCGTGAAGCACGACGACCTCGCCGTCCTGCAAACCGGAGAAGCGAACGGTCTGCGTCTGCCCTTCGCGGGCGGCGGCGAAGATGTAGAGGTACACGCCGGCCTCCTTCCATCGGGCCTCGATCCGGGGGGCTCCGGTGAATCGGAGCGGGTAATTCGAGTCCGGGGCAATCAGCACCGGGTACAGCGCGCTGCCCTGGCGGATTTCAGCCAGGAGCGGTCGGAGCACCGCCCGCCAATACGTCCAGTTCCAGCCCAGTTCCGCGTCACGCCCCGTCAGGCCCACCGGCATCCCGAAGAACGAGAGGCTGTTCGCGCCGCAGATGATCGCCTGATACATCATATACCGCTCCTCACGAAACGTGGGGAACATCAGGCGATTCCGGGGATCATGTTTCGGATCCACGCCGCTCCAGCCGACCTGGAGCACCATGAAGACCATCTTCTTGCCTTCGGCGAGCTCAACCATCCGCTTCGTATAGTCGCCGACCATGCTCAGGCCCTTGTTCGGCAGAAGCGAATGCTTACCCGCCGGTTCACTGACGGGATAGATGTCCGTGCTCAGGATATCGCAGGCGACGTTGTACGGGCGGAGCGTCTCCAGCGTCCCGCGCGGGGCGTGGCAGAACCAGACGGGGTGATTCGGGTCCAGCTCGTGGATCAGTTCGTATGCCTCACGCAGCGGTTCGACAGGCCACTTTCCCCATTCGGGCTCGTCGGCGCTTTTCCAGAACATGACGGCCGGGTGGTTCCGGTATGCCGTCACGAACTCGACGAGCCTCTGCCGCATGCCCGGCCGGCGGAGATCAACCATCTCGCTCAGATACGGCCAGACGAACATGCCGTGCGCACGGGCAACGTCCAGGTACTTCTCGAACGGCTCCGCGTATCCCGGCGCCCGGGGATTCCCCTGCACGCCGCCGCGTACGACATTCACGCCTCCCGCCGCCAGCTCGGCCCATCCGTCGTCGCCCTCGGGCGTCTTGAGGTCGATGCGCGGCCCCGGCGCCATCCCGATGAAGAAATACGGCTGCCCGTCCTTGAGCAGCCGACCGTCGGGGGCAACGCTGAACTTCGTCGGCTCTTCGCCCGCGATACCGGGCGCGGCGGAACCGAGCAGCGCGCTGAGAACGGCAAGGCTCAGAATCCTTCGGAGCCGGGCCCTGCGGATGCTGTTCTCAAACCGCGGCGCTTCCGCATCCCGCGCACGGACATGGTGGTCTTGGCGCCACATCCGGGTCCGAAGGCCCTTTCCATCCGCGGCCCGGTCCTTGCGCGCCGCCGGGCCGGGGCTGAAGACGAACGACACTCGCGAACCGAACACGGGCCTACGCACGCGACAGCACCTCCTGGTAGTACGCCAGTGTTTCCCTCGCGACCTGCTCCCACGAACGGCGCCGGCCGACCGACGCGATGGCATCGCGATCCCAGTGGCGGGCCAGGGCCGCGAGAAGCGCATCCCGCAGCGCGCCGGCGTCGCCGAACGGCACCAGGACGCCCAGCTCCGGCGCGTGCACAAGCTCCGGATTCCCGCCGACGGCGGTCGTGACGACCGGGGAGCCCGCGCACAACGCCTCCTGAATCGCGTTGCAGCAGCCCTCGGCCCGTGTCGCGAGGGCGAAGCAGTCGGCGGCGTTCAGCAACAGGTTCACGCGGTCCTGGCTCTGCCGGCCGAGCAACTCCACGGCACCATCCAGGTGCAGCCGCCGCACCTGGGATATCAGCCTTGCTGCGTAGCCGCGCTCCGCGGTGGGGCCGCCGACGAGCAGCAGACGGACATCGCCCGCCACACGGCGAACCGCCGGCAGGACGTCCACCAGCCGGTGAAAGCCCTTCATCTCCTGCAGATGGCCCACGCTGACGATGAACCGCGGGCCGTCCGGCAGACCCAGCGCGGCCCGCGCCTCGGCCGCATCCATGCGGCGAAACACGCGGTCATCCACGCCGTTGGGGATTACGCGAATGTCCAGGTCTGCGCCGGCCAGGGCCAGTGCCTCCCTGCGCAAGGAATCGGCCACGGCCACGATGCCGTCCGCCTCACGCAACATCCGCCGGATCTGCGGCGCCCGGAGCCGGTAGCGGACCTGGGAATGCAGCTTGCCACGCAAGGTGACGCAGACGGGGACGCCCAGTTGCCGCGCGACGCGCACCGCCCCCACGGCGTCGGGATACTCGAAGTGCGCGTCAATCAGATCGAAATCCGGCCCCGCCTCGCGCAGGGCCCGCCGCAGGGCCCGTGCGTAGAACCAGCCATCCAGGCACTTCGCCACACCCGGCAGATAGAACATCCGGCGATAGCGGACGGGAAGGGGTTCGCCGGCGTCGGTTTCCTCCACACCGGCGGACCAGAAGGGGAACCAAGGCTGCAGACAGACGACGCGGACGCGAGCCCCGGCCGCCAGCGCCCGCAAACGACGTTGCACGAACAGGCCCTGCGCCGGGGATGCCGGCGTCGGGTAGACCATCGTGGTGCTGAGGATATTCATGTGCCGGAACCCGTCGCGCGGTTCAGAACGGCGCCATGTACTCCGCGCTCGGCGGGCCGATGTCCATCGGCTCGGGCGCGAGCGAGAGGTTGTCGAACCGCGTCAGGCGTTCGTTGAAATGGAGCCTGATGGTGCCCGTGGGTCCATTGCGCTGCTTGGCCACGATGATTTCGGCGACACCCTTGATGTCGGGGCTGTCGTCCTGCGGTCGATAATACTCTTCGCGGTGCAGCAGGAGAACGACATCGGCGTCCTGCTCGATCGCGCCGGATTCCCGCAGGTCGCTCATGCGGGGGCGGTGTCCCTCGCGGCCCTCCGGGCTGCGATTGAGCTGCGCCATTGCGACGACGGGGATGTTCAGCTCGCGGGCGAGCGCCTTGAGGCCGCGACTGATCGTGGCGATTTCCTGCTGGCGGTTTTCGGCCCCCGGCGTATACATGAGCTGGAGGTAATCGACGAAGACGGCGGCCACGTTCTCGTGGAGCTTGAGGCGTCGCGCCTTGGCCCGGAGTTCGAGCACGGTCATGCCGGGCGTGTCGTCCACGAAGAAGGGCATGTTGAGCATGTCGCTGCAGACGCCCTGAAGGTGCTGGATCTCCTGCTCGTTGAGCATGCCGCGGCGGAGCTTGTGCGAATCGACCCGGCCGCGGGAGCAGAGCATGCGCTGGGCGACCTGCTGCTTGCTCATCTCCATCGAGAAGAACGCCACCGGCTTGCCTTCGTCCGCGGCGATGTGCTCGGCCACGGTCAGGCCGAAGGCCGTCTTGCCCATCGAGGGGCGGGCCGCCACGACGATCATCTCGCCGGGCTGCATCCCGCTCATGATGTCGTCCAGCTCGATGAAGCCCGTGGGCAAACCCGTGAGGTAATGCCCTTCGCGCGACTCGATTACGTGGAACGTTTCCTCCAGGAACTCGCGGATGGGCACGACCTGCTCGCTCACCCGCTGCTCGGTAACACTGAAAAGCTGCTGCTCGGCGCGGTCGAGAATCTCCCTGGCGTCCTCCGACTGGCTGTAAGCCTGGTCCATAATCCGCGCGGCGCAGCCGATCAGGTCGCGCAACATCGACTTGTCGCGGACGATCTGCGCGTAGTGTTCCGCATTGACGTGCGAGGGGACGCTCTCGGCGAGCTGGACGATGTAATCCACGCCGCCGACCTCCGCCAGCAGTCCGCGACGCTCGAGTTCGTCGCGCACCACGACGAGGTCGATCGGCTTATTCTGATCGTACAGTTCGACGAGGGCCTTGAAGAGAAGCCGGTGATCCTCCCGGTAAAACCGGTACGCCTCGTCCGGCCGGATGAGCCGCAGGACGGCGCCGATGGCGTCGCGGCTCAGCATCATCGAGCCGAGAAGGCTCATCTCCGCCTCGATGCTCTGAGGCGGAATCCGCTGGACGTCACTCGACGGATTCGGCGGATTGTGAGGTAGACTCGCCATCTTCGCCCGCCTCCGTGCCGGCGGCGTCTTCCTTCGGCTCCTCCAGATCGCCGGCGGCCTTCTCCTGCACCACCCAGACCTTCACCTCGGCGCGAAGATCGTCGGCGAAGACGACCGGGACTGTGCGCGTGCCGAGCTGGCGGATGCTCTCGTGGAGCTCCACGTTGGAGGCTTCCACCTGGTGCCCCTCGTCGCGCAGCGCGGCGGCGATCTCCCGCGGCCCCACCGAACCGTAGAGGTGGCCCTCCGGGTTCGCCGCGGCATGGATCATGACCTCGACATTGGCCAGCCGGGCCACCGCCGCCTCGAGGGCCTGCCGCTGCGCCTTCCGCTCCGCCTCGGCGCGCTTCTTGTCCTCCTCGATGGCTTTCATGTTCGCCTCGGTCGGCTCCAGCGCCAGCCGGTGCGGGATCAGGTAATTCCGCGCGTACCCGTCCGACACCTCCACCACATCGCCGACCAGCCCCAGCTTCGGAATATCGCGTCTGAGCAGCAACTTCATCGTCGTAACCTCTCGATCGGGCACGCCGCGGGCCGCCGTCCGATGCCCCGGGTCCGGCGCGACCGACCGTTGCCCATCATAAACCTTCCTTCGGCGTTTGCACGCCCCGGAAGCCTGGAATCCTCAAAATCGCCTGTGACGAACCCGCCCCGCGCGGTGTCACTCATTCTACCCGCCTGCGACAACCTCACGCCGTCCGACGGATTGCCGGTCCCACGCCGGCTCGAACCTCCCGCCCCTGCAAAACACTCACATGGCCCCGGACTTCCGCTCCGCGACCCCTCAGAACGGAATTGCCGGTCCGTCGGCGGGCGGCTCCTCCGCGACCGGCGGCGGTACGTCCATCTCCGGCGGGGCGGACGGATCGCCCGCCCCGAACGCCGTCGCCGGCGACGCCGACCGATACCGCTGAGCCCCGCCGGCAGGCTCGGCGGCCTGCGGGGACGCGCCCTCGCCGGGCCGCCCGCCGCCAAGAAACTGGAAATTCTCGACGATCACCATGTGTCGGCTTCGCTTGCTGCCGTCCTGGCCCGTCCACTGCTGGTACTGCAACCGGCCCTCGACGAGCAGGGAGCGGCCTTTGCTCATGTACTGGTTGATCAGTTCGGCCGCCTTCCCATAGGCTCGAAGGTCCACAAAGCAGACTTCGTCCTTCGGGTTGCCCTGCGGATCGCGCCACTTCCGGTTGATGGCCATGCCGAACTCGGCCACCGGGGTATTGCTCGGCAAGTACGTCAGTTGCGGATCCCGCGTCAGATTCCCCGCCAGAATCACCCTGTTGTAATTGGCCATGGTCGAAGCTCCTTCGCGTCGCCTCGGTTATGCCCTGCTACGCCTTCTTACGCCGTCTCGCCGCCCGCCTCTTCGTCCTCGCCTTCCTCCTCCGGCACCTCAAGTTCGGCCGTCGGCACCTCCGGCTCATGCGCGGCCGCCGCCGATTCCTCTCGCCCGCCGTGCGGCCGCCCGCCCTCCTCCTCGCGGCCTCGCGAGCGGTACGAGCGGTCCCCGCGATCCTCCGACGGCGGCTCGGGCGTCTTCTCCACCGCCTGCTTCATCTCCTCTTCCGTCAAGTGATCTGCCCGCAGGACGAGACAGCGGAGAATGTTCTCGGAGAGTTGAACATCTCGCTCGATCCCCGCAATCCGGTCGCCCGGCGCGCGGAAGTATGTCAACACATAGCACGCGCGCTTGCGCCCGCGGATCTCGTACGCCAGCCGACGCTCATCCCATCGCTTGCACGCGATAAGCTGGCCGTCCGCCCGGCTGATCAGCCGGTTCACCTCGGCTTCGACGTTCGACCAGTCCACTGCCGCGGCCGGGTCGAACAAGAACATCCCTTCATAGGCTCTCAAGATGCGACTCCTTTATCCGACTTCCCAGGGCCGGCCCCGTGATTCGGGCGCTCGGTCCGATTGAACCTGTTCATCGCCGCGGTCACTCCGTCGGCAATCCAGCACTCGACGGCGTCCGCCGCGCGCTGCACCGCGGCATCGACCTCGGCCTCCTCCTCCGGCGAGAAGCCACCGAGCACGTGCGAAACGGCATCCGTCCGTTCGGCACGGCCGATGCCGATCCGAACGCGGGCAAATCCGTCGCTGCCGAGCAGCCCGATGACACTCTCCAGGCCGCGATGCCCGCCCGACGAACCCGACGCCCGGATCCGCAACGCACCGATCGGCAGGGCGAGGTCGTCGCTGAGCACCAGCAGTTCCTCCAGGGGCACGTTGTAGAAGGCCACCGCCGGCTGGACGGCCTGCCCGCTGAGGTTCATGAACGTCGTCGGCTTGAGCAGCAGGGTCCGCTGCCCGGCCACCAGACCCTCGCCGCCCCACGCGTTGAACTTCTGCCGGTTCACCTCGATCCGCCATCGCCCGGCCAGCACATCCACTACCCGGAAACCGAGGTTGTGCCGCGTTTTCTCGTAGCGACTCCCCGGGTTGCCGAGCCCTACCACGAGTTTCATAGATCACGCGAACCGGGCGGTCACTTCTTCTCTTTCTCTTTGGGCTTCTCCTCCGCTTCCTCCTCGGCCTCGGCCTTCTCCTTGCGGCCGATGACCTCGGGTTCCGCCGCCGCCCCTTCCGTAGCCGCCGCCGGCGCCGCAACCTCCTCCTCGGCCACCGGCTGCCGAACCGTACACACCACCAGCTCCGGCGAGCCCACCGCCCGCACACCCGCCGGCAGCGGAATGTCGCCGACCTTCAGCATGCCGCCCAGCCCCACTTCGCTGACGTCGACGCGAAGGCGCTCGGGAATCTCCGTCACCAGGCACTCGACCTCCAGGTCGGAAATCACCTGGTCGAGAACGCCGCCCTCCTTGACGCCCTTGGGCGTACCGCGGAGTTCGACGGCGACGCTGACGCGGACGCGCTCGTCGAGGCTCACGCGCGCCAGATCCACATGGATCGGCGTCGTTCCCAGATGGTCGTACTGCACATCCTTGACCAGCACCCGCTGCCGGCCGCCGTCCAGATCGAGCTCGAGCAGCATCGTGCCGTGCTGGAGCAACAGCTCCAGATCGTGCTGCGGCAACGCGACGGGCACCGGCGTCTCCCCGTGCCCGTACACAATGCCGGGGACCTTTCCGGTCTTTCGCAGCCGGGCTGCCGCCTTGGAGCCGGCCGCCGTCCGCGCTTCCCCCATCAAATGCGCTAGTTCCATGTTGGCTTACTCCTGCACCTTGTCGCCCGCCGCGTGCTTGCGCCGACGGGAGCAATTCTGGTCAAACAACGCACTAACCGACTGATTCAGGTGAATCCGCTCGATGGCCTGGGCGATCAGCCCGGATACCGACCGGATTTCGATGTTCGGCAGCTTCCGGCGCACCTCATCGGAAATCGGAATCGTGTCCGTCACGACCACCTGATCCACGCGGGCGGCGACGAGCCGGTCGGCGGCCTGGCCCGCGAAGACGGGGTGGGTCGCGCACACGAAGAAACGTCCGGCCCCGTGATCGCGAAGAATGCTCACCGCCTTGGAAACCGTTCCGCCGGTGGTGATCATGTCATCGAACAGCAGCACGGTCTTACCCTTCACGTCACCGATGATGCGGGTGGCCTCGGTGCAGTCGCCCGTGATGCGGCGCTTGTCGATCACCGCCAGGTCCCCGCCAAGCCGTGCCGCGTACGCGTTGGCCGTCTTGAGATTACCCACGTCCGGCGAGACCGTCACGGTGTTGCTCAGCTTCTTCGCCTTGATGAACTCGCAGATGACCGGCAAGGCCGTCAGATGATCCACCGGGATGTCGAAAAAGCCCTGGATCTGATCCGCATGCAGGTCCATCGCAATAATGCGGTTCGCCCCCGCCTCGGTCAGCAGGTTCGCGACCAGTTTCGCGGTGATCGGCGTGCGGCCTTCCGCCTTGCGATCCTGCCGGGCATAGCCGAAATACGGGATCACTGCGGTGATCCGCCGCGCCGACGCCCGCCGAAGGCAGTCGATGAAGATCAGCAGTTCCATCAGGTGCTCGTTCACCGGTGGGCATGTCGACTGGACGACGAAGCAGTCGCGCCCGCGAACGTCGTCCTCGAGCTTGACGAGGGTTTCGCCGTCCGGGAATCGCTCGATCCGCGCCCGCCCGAGCGCGATGCCGATGTGACCGGCGATCTTCGCGGCGAGGTCCGGATTGCTCGTGCCGCCGAACAGACGAAGCCCGCCCTCCACGGCGTTGTTCTCCGTGATGTGGGCGCACGCCTCCACAGACCGTTTGGGTTTAGCGGTGGTGGCCATCTCGGTTCCCGCTCGAATCGTTGGTAATGACCGACCCCGGCGCCACGTGTGCTCCTGCGGGCAGTTTCAGGGGCGCCACGAGGATCGATCCGCTCCCGATGAACACGTCCTTGTCCACCACGGTCGGGTGGACGTGCGATCCGTCGAAGTTCGCCACGATCGTGCCGGCGCCGACGTTCACGCGCTCGCCGATCGTCGCGTCCCCGATATAGGTCAGGTGCCGCACGCGGCTGCCCTCGCCGAGCACCGCGTTCTTGAGTTCCGCGAAGACGCCCACCACCACGTCGTCGGCCAGGTGCGTGCCGTCGCGGATGTAGGCGAACGGCCCGATGCTGCACCGCGCGCCGATCTGCACCCGGCCGTGGATGTATGTGAACGGATGGATCACGGTGTCGCGTCCGATGCGGGCGCGGGCGTCGATCCAGGTGTTCGGCGGGTCCACGATCGTCACCCCGCTGGTCATGAAGCGGTCCTGGATGCGCGCCTGCATGATCTTGCCGACTTCCGCCAGTTGCTGCCGGGAGTTGACGCCCATCGCGTCCTCCGCAGCGACGGCGGTCACGGCCACGGCCCGATACCCGCGGCGGATGAGGATGTGCAGCACGCTCGTCAGATAGTATTCGCCCTTGACGTTGTTCGGCTGGATGCTGTCCAGCGCCTCGAACAGCAGCTTCTTGTCAAAGCAGTAGTAGCTCGGGTTGACTTCCTTGATCCGAAGCTGCTCGGGCGTGCAGTCGGCGTGTTCGACAATACCCTGGAGGTTGCCATACGCGTCGCGGACGATCCGGCCGTAGCCGGTCGGGTCTTCCAGGATCGCGGTGGCCAGGGTCACGGCGGAATGTTCGCGGTCGTGCGTCTCGCGGAGCAGTGTGAGAGTCTCCGTCCGCACGAGCGGCATGTCGCCGGCGATCACGATCACGTTGCCGTCGAAGTCCGCCAGGGCCTCGCGGCAGATCTGAACCGCATGCCCGGTGCCCTTCTGCTCGGTCTGCTCGACGAACTGGAGGCCCGGCTCCCCGGCGAACGCCGCGATCACGTCGTCCTTGCGGTATCCGACGACGACGACGATGCGATCGATCCCCGCCCCACGGCAGGCATCCACCACGTAGGCGAGCATGGGGCGCCCGCACACCTCGTGCAGCACCTTCGGCAGGTCCGTCACCATCCGCGTGGACTTGCCCGCCGCCAGGATCACCGCGGCACAGGGCTTACGCTCCGTCTTGCCGCCGTTTCCGCCCGCATCGGTCATACCATTCGTCCCTTCCGCACGCACGCGCCCCGCAGGCCCCGGTCCGAGCCGTCGAGGCATGATCTACCCGGCCTGGACTCGAACCAGGAATGCCAGGACCAAAACCTGGTGTGTTACCGATTACACCACCGGGTAACGTCGGCCGGCCGGCGCCGAAGTCCTTTCTGTATCGCGACGAGGGCCACCAGAGTGGTCGCGGCGTCGCAAGGCTCCTTCCGAGGCCTGAACCCTCTGCCGCGAAGCGAAGGCCCACTGTCCGCATGGGACCGCCCCAACCGAAAGAGCGCGCGGCCATCGGTCCACTCGGCCGACAGCCGAAAGGGGTATCCTAGCCGAACCGCCCCGGCGAGTCAATCCGCAGATTGGCGCGCCCCGGAATGCGGGTCCGTGACAGCATCGGCGGGAACGGAGAACGCGCGGGCGCCATGCCCAAGCTCGCCTTCAGGCGGGCGCGGGCATGATGAACCCGGGTTGGGCCGCGCTCTACATGCCCGCGCCCCGGTAAACCGGGGACTTGGGCATGGCACCCAACGCCGCGGGAATTGTCACGCACCCCCAGAATGCTGGCGGGCGAGACAAAAACGGCGAGAAACCGGCAGGGCGGCCCGGCTGGCCCGGTTCCGGCTCCCGGCGGAAACCAGCACGTTGAACCCGGCGGGGCCGCGCCCGGCGCGCCCGCTCCGTCGGGCGGAACGTCTGCGACTACTTCCCGCCCGCGGGGTGCCGGCCGCCCGCGCGCAGGGCCAGCCATTCGTCCTTCGTCAGGAGACGCAGCGGCAACCGCTCGCTCTCCACGCCGGCGCTGTCCACCAACGAGACTTCCACCCGCCGCGAATCCGTAGGCAGGCTGATCCACATGACAGGGTCAGCATCCCCCTGCCCGCACTCGCCGGCCGCCCATCGCTTCCACACGACGGGATCCTTGCGCCGGCCATCCGTCCGCGGCTGGAAGGTCGAAAACCGCAAGCTGTGGCAAGACCACGCCCCCTTCGGATACTCGTAGTCCTCGACAAGGGGAGCCTCGCTCCCGACGGATTCACGGATGCGAAAAGCCGCCACGCTCAACGAGTCATCAAAGAACTCGATCGCCAGGTTGTGCTGCTCGTCCGCCCACATCTCCGCCCGCAGAATCCGCGGCGGTACGGGTCCGGTGGCGGCGCGAAGCTCCTTCACCAGTCCCGCGACGCGCGCCACCTCGTCGCCGATGTAGTGACCGTGCTTCACCCACGATTCGAGATGTCCCGCCCACGTCTCCCGGCGCAGTTTCGCGCGGGCCTCCGGCGCGACCGCCCCCTCCCGCACATCCACAAGCCCGGCCGTCACCGCCCCGGGGGAGCCGTCGGCAAGCTTCCGGTTGTCAATCGAGATCCGCACAACGCCATGCCCGGTCGCACTGAAGACAGGCAGGTCCACACGGGTCGTCTCCTGCCCGCGAAGATCGCCTCCGTCTTCCTTCCGCAACGTCAGCGAAACCCTCGCGAGGCGCTTGCCATCCGCCTCGTCCCCGGCGACGTCCATACGGGTCACGTACCAGGGCACGCCGGGAACCGGCTGTTGGGCGACGGCGACGTCATCGAACGGCTCGGCCACCTTGAGGTCGATGATCAGGTTAGGCTCCGCGTACTCGTATTCGGAAACCGTCGCCGACGGCGAATCGGAGGACGCGCCGCTTCGGCAACCCGCCGTCGCGAACGCGCCCGCTACGGAAATCGCCAGGAACAGGACAAGGGATCGCGTCTTCATGAGGTTCGCACCCGATACGTAAGGCACGTCGGCCGCCGGCCATCGCGGCTGATCGCGGCCGCACGAAGCGGCACCGTCCACAAACCGCTACCGCGGGGAGCACCCCCGGCGGCGAGACGGCGCATAGTATCCCCGCCGCCACCGGATGCGTCTACCCTCCTTCGGGAAAACGTCAGGAACGAACCCGCTGCCCGTCCTTGAGCTTCTCGACGCCCTCCGCCGCAATCGTCTGTCCCTCGGTCAGGCCCGCGAGGACTTCGAGCTGATTGCCGCTCTGCCGCCCCAGCCTCACGCTGGTCTTGCGAAGCCGGCCGTCGGCGACCACATAGACGCTCGCCGTGCTGCCCGCCGGATCGCGGAGACACGCGGACGCCGGAATCCAGATCGCGGGCGCCGGCTGTGTGGCCGCGGACAGGCGGGCGCGCTCGTCGGCCGGAAGGAACACCACCTGCGCCGAGCCTTCGTAACGAAGGTAGTCGTCGGGATCCTCGACCCGCACCTTCACCTGCACGGTAGCCTTCGAATAGTTCGCGCCCGGATCGAGCCAGAGCACATGCCCCCGGTAGCGGCGATCCTTGTACGCATCGGGCGCCACGGTGCACGGCATGCCCTTATAGATGCGGTTGATATCCAGCTCGCTGACGTCCACCTCGACCCGCACGGCGTTCATATCGGCGATCGTGCCGAACTGGGCGTTCGCGTGCGCCCCGAGGCCGCCCTCGGCCGCCACAAAGTCGCCCACCTCGACATTCCGCTCGAGGATCACGCCGTCGATCGGCGCGCGGACCTCGCAATCGCTCAGCGCCTTCTGCGCGAAATCGAGAGCGGCCTGATCGGCCGCCACCTGGGCCTCGGCTTCCTGGAGCAGTCGGCGGGCGTCGGCGTATTCGATATCCGGCGCACTGCCTTCGCGGTACAGTCGCTCGATTCGCGCGAAGTTGACCTTCTGAAAAGCCAGATTCGCCTTCGCCTTCTCCAGCCGCGCGGCCGCCTCGTTGCGGCGGGCGCGGTAGCTCACGTCCTCGATCCGCGCAAGAAGCTGGCCTTGCTTCACGCGGTCGCCCTGCTCGAAGTAGAGCGCGACGATCTGGCCGGAGACCTTCGTCGTGACCTGCACCTTGTGATCCGAAACGATCTTGCCGGTGGCCGTCAGCACGGACGCGGCCTCGGGCTCGCGCTGGGCTACCACACTGAGCAGGCGGACATCAGCCGCCGATGCGGAACCGGCCAGCAAAGCGGCGATCCAGCCCCGCCCGACATACCCGCCCGCGGCCAGAGCGACGAGGACCAGCCCGGTCACGCGAACCCTGGTCGCGCCCCGTCCGCCCGCACGCCCGGGCACGGCTGCCGCGGGGCGCTGGTCCTTCGGGATACGGAGGCTCTCCAGTTGGCTTCGGACGTCGGTGGCCATCTCCATACCTTAGATCATCGTTATGCCTTCCGAAGGGCTTCAATTACATTCGTCTTCGAGGCCCGCACGGCCGGGGCCAACGCCCCTGCGAGGGCCACGAACACCGCCAGCGACAGCGAGACCACCATCGTCGTCGGCGTAACCTTCAACTCGAACGCCAATACCGTCCACGTCGCGTCTGATAAGTAATCCTGCCGGGAGCCGTGAATCAACAGGCTCAGGAGCAGTCCGAACAGACACGCCGCCGTGCAGATCAGCAGCGACTCCACCAGGAATGCACCGACGATCGCCCCGCGGGAAAACCCGATGGTGCGCAACATCGCAATCTCGCGCCGCCGTCCGTCCACGGCCGCATACATGGTGTTCGCCACGGCAAACGCGGCGCCGACCGCCATGATGCCGACCAGGATCGTCGTCAGCACGACGATCTCGCGTGTCTTGGTGGAAAGATCCTTGTAGTAATCGGTCTCCCGCCTGGCGTCGAGGTTTACGGCCGGGCCGTTGATGTAGGCAATCGCGGCCGGGACGAAGCCGGCGTCGGCCAGGCGGACCAGTGCGCTGGAGCTGAACACGCGAAGATAGGAATCCGCCACGCTCGTGCGGGGGGCCCAGATTTCGCTCTCCAGTGCGCTGCCGCCGCTCTCGAACACGCCGACGACCTTGAAGCGGCGGTTGCGGAGGCGTCCGAGAAAGACTTCTTCGCCGAGGCCGAGACCGGCGTACCGATCGTGAGCGGCCTTGCCGACGATTACCTCGAGGGCGCCCGCCTGAAACCGGCGGCCCTGCACGAGCCGCACGCCCTTGTGCAGCTCGAAACCGATATCATCGACGCCGCGAACGGCGACATTGGCGACCGCGCCGGGGTTGTCGCGGCGCGGCAGGGTAGCCTGCACGCACAGCTCCTGACTCACGAGCAGCCGCCCGGAGGCGTCGCGTGCGATGCCGGGTGCCTGCACGACCCGGTTGACCTCGTCGGGAAAGATGACACTCGTGCTCTCCGATGTGGCGCCGGGCTTGAGAACGATCACGTTCTCCGGGCAGCCGCTGACCGCCAGCGACGCCCGGATGCCTGCGGCAAACGACAAGAGCACGGCCAGGACGAGCACCACGGCCGCCACGACGATGAACGTGAGCGTCGTGCTCAGCTTCCGCACGAAGAGATTGCGCCAGTTATAACGCAGGGGCAGTGCCACGGCTTCTCATTCTATTCCAGGCTGCGCATGGCCGCCACGACCTTCAGACGCAGCGCCGCCCAGGAGGGCCAGATCCCCGCTACGATTCCGATCAGCAGGGAGATCAGCAGCGCCTGCATACACACGGTGGGACGAATCAGAAGAACCTGGATGACCGGCACGGTGTAGTCCTTGAGCGGCGTATAGGTGAAGGCGAAGTAGGGTGCCCACGCGCCCACCGTACCGCCGAGCAGACACAGCAGAAGACTCTCCGCCTGAACCTGGGTAAACACGAAGGTGCCGCCGAAGCCCATCGACTTGAGCGTCGCAATCTCGCTGATGCGGTCGCGGAAGTTCATGCTCATGGTATTGGCCGCCGCCATGACGGCCACAAACACCGTGACCGCCGCGAGGATGGTCAACCGACGCGGAAGATCGAACTGCTGGGTGACGAACTCGCTCATGAACGCCTTTTCGTCCTGCGTCCTGGTCTCGTCCGGCGAACGGGCGAAGAGCTGGTCGATCGCGACGCGATAACGGTCCACGTCGGCCCTGGTCGCGCACTTGACGAAGAAGAAACTCACCAGCCCGTACGGATACCCGCACTCCTTGAGCTTCTCCTCGAGGTAATCGCGGCGGCATCCAAGCGTGATCGGGTCCTCCGCCTGCTCCGCCGTTGAGATGATGTGAAACTCCATCGGCGCGTAGGGCGGCACCGAGCCGCGGATCGTCACGCGGTCGCCGACCTTCCAGCCGAACTGCGCGGCCGTCGCCCGACCCACGACCAGGGCCTGCCGGTCCCGCTGCCACGCGGCGACCTCCTCCGGGCTCAGCCGGTATTCCGGGAACGTCGCCACGAACGTGTCGGCGTCAATCGCCATCGTCTGCAGCGGCCGGGGATCGTTCGCGATCTTCCCGCCGAGCCAGCGCATGCCGCAGACGGACGTAATCCCCTTCCGCTCGGGGTCGAGCGACTCGATCTTCCTCCGGTACCCCTCCGGCAGCGGATTCACCAGCGAAGTCTTGTGGGTGACGGCCAGCCGGAGCTGCCGGGCGGAGTTGTCGAGAAAACGCTCCACCCCGTCCACCACCGCCATCGACAGGACGTAAATCATGATCGGCAGCGCAACGGCGGCGCAGGTCAGCAGCGTCCGCAGCCGGTTGCGGATCAGGTTGTTGCGGAGATAGATCAGGCGGAGCATGACGGCCTTCCGCAGGTATCCTACGGCTCGCGCAGCGCGGCGATCACCTGGATGCGCCCGGCGCGAATCGCCGGCACGAGCGCCCCTGCCACGCCCACGAGCGACACCAGAAGCAGCGAAATCCCGACGATCGCCGGCGTAATCCGTATCGCGAACGCCAGCGTGGTAAACGTATTCGCTCCGAACATGTCCTTGGTATCGCTGACGAAGGCCAGCCAGCCCGCACACGCCACACACCCCACTACGCCGCCCAGGAGCGACAGGAGCACGGCCTCCAGCAGGAAACCCAGGAGAATCTGCCTCGGCGCATAACCGATCGTTCGCAGCATGGCGACCTCGCGGGTCCGGCCGGCAACGGCGGAGAACATCGTATTGGCGATCGAGAAAACCGCCGCCAGGCTCATGATCCCCACCAGGACGTACGCAATCGCGAGGTAGATCCGGATGAATCGCGACTGCCCTTCCCAGTATTGGGGCTCGGTCTGCGCGAAAAGCTGGATCGCCGGCCCCTTGATCTGCGCGATCGCGGCGGCCGGCTCCACGTCGTCGCGCAGCCGCAGATTCGCCGACGAGTACATCGTCCGATTGTACGCGTTCATCAGCAAGGGCAGATAGCCCCAGATCTCGCTCTCCATCGGTCCGCCCCCGGCCGTGAAATGCCCGACGATCGTGAAGCCGCGGTTTCCTCCGTATCCGAGGTCGATTGTCCGGCCGATCTCCAGCCCGCCGAACTGCCTTGCCGCGGCGGCGCCGACGATGACTTCGGCCGCCCCGATCCGAAAGCTCCGGCCCTCGCACACGGCGACGTTGCGATGAACGCGAAACGCCGCGTCGGTCACGCCACGAACGGCCACGTTGGCGGACGTCTTCCCACGGTCGCGCAGCCTGGGCAGAGAGACCTGGACGGTCATCTCCGGGCTGAGAAGGATGCCGCCGGTCGCGGGGTCGCGGGCCGCGCCGGCCACCTGGCTGAGCTTGTTGTAATCGTCCACGGCGATCGCGCTGTTGCTCTCGGACGTGGCCCCGGGCTTCAGCACGATAAGCTTGTGCGTATCGCTCGCCCGGGCAAGCGAGTTGCGCATCGCGACGGCAAAGCTGAGCATCCAGGCGAAGACGCCGACCACGGACGCAATGACGAGCACCGTAAGCAGCGTCGTGCTCTTGCGCACGAACAGGTTTCGCCAGTGATAGGAAAAGGGCAAGGCCATTCGTTCGTTATCCGTTGTCAGTCGTCCGTTGCCGGAGGCTCCGTGCCTGCACGCAGCGGCCGCCCTGATTCCGCCCGCCCGCGGTCATCGGCGGCCGGGTTCGTTCCGCCCTCCCCCGGGGCGAACGCCGGACGCGGGGCGACGGACGACGACGGGCCAGGCCGTGACGGCCTGCCCGGGTTACGCCACCTTCCGCAACGCGTCCGCCGTCCGCAGCCGCATGGCCTGATACGCAGGCCAGAACCCCGCCGCGAGACCCACCGCCAGGGCGATCGTCAGCGAGCCGACGACCGCGACCGGGGAAACCTCCAACGCGCTGATCGGAGTGTAGCTCAGCGCCCGCGTCGGAAACACCGCCAGAACCACGGCCGTCGGCACGATGCCCGCCACCGCTCCGATCATCGACAGCATGAGGCTCTCGGCCAGCACGATCACGAAGATCCTCCGTGACTGAAAGCCGATCGCCTTGAAGACGGCCAGCTCCCGCGTGCGCTCGCGGAAGCTCATCATCATCGTGTTGCCGGCCACGAGCGCGACGACGAAGACGACCACGACGGCCATGGCCCGCATGAGCCCGGGAATGTCTCCTGCGGCCTGCGTGAAGCCGGCGACGAGGGCGTTTTCGTCTTCGGACTTCGTCTCGTCGGGGCTGTTGGCAAACAGGGCGTCGATGTCTTTCTGCAGGGACCGCATCGCGGCCGCGGAACGGCACTTCACCCAGAAGATGTTGCACCGTGGGCTGTCGATGCCCTTCTCCCGCAGCGATTCCTCGAGGTAGTCGCGTCGGAAGAAGAAGAACGTCGCCTGGGCCGGATCCGACATGATCTTGACGATCCGGAACTCGAGCGACAGGTACGGCGGGATCGTGCTCTCCAACACGACCCGGTCGCCGAGTTTCCATCCGTACCGTTCCGCCGTGCCCCGCCCCACAACGGCGGCCCGGCGTTCGCGTTGCCACTGCGCGGCCTCCTCGTCGCTCAGGGCCAGGTTGCTGTAGATGACCCGGAACGTGTCCGCATCCGCGGCGAGGCTCTGCAGCGTGTTCGGCGTGCCCGGCACGCGCCCGCCGAACCACCGCATCCCGCACACCGCCACCATGCGCTCGCGGTTCGGGTCGATCGCCTCGATCTTGCGGCGCATGCCCTCGGGAAGCATGTTGATGATGGAAACCTTGTGATGCACGCCCAGCCGCAGTTGTCGCTCGTTCTCCCTCGCAATACGGCCCAGGGCGACAACGAACGAGATCGCGGCGACGAACACCGCCATCGGCAGCGCGAACGCGATCGCCGTCAGCGCCGAGCGCAGGGGGTTTCGCCGCAGGTTCTGCATGAGCACGTAGGTAATCGTCAAGGCCCCGCCTCCGGCTCACGCCGTCGTCCGGACGGGGACGTGCGAGGCGTTCGTCTCGTCGCGGTGCAGCACGCCCTTGTCCAGGTGGAGGATCCGCTTCGCATGTCGGGCCGCCCGGGGGTCGTGCGTGACCATGAGGATCGTCTTGCCGAAGTCGGAGTTCATGTGGCCCAGGAGGTCGAGAATCTCCTCCGACGTCTTGGCGTCCAGATCGCCCGTAGGCTCGTCCGCAAGGATGACGTCCGGGTCCGTGACGATCGCCCGGGCGATCGCGACGCGCTGCTCTTGTCCGCCGGAGAGCTGATTCGGCCGGTGGTCCATCCGGTCGCCGAGGCCCACCACGTTCAGGGCCGTGGCCACCCGCACTTTGCGCTCCGCCGAGGACATCCGGAACAGCAGCAACGGCAGCTCGACGTTCTGCGCCGCCGTCAGCACCGGAACCAAATGGTACATCTGGAATATGAATCCGACGTGCCGGCTCCGCCACGCCGTCAACTCACGCTCGGACATCCTCTCCAGGTGCGCATCGCCCACGCGAACGCTCCCGCCGGTCGGTTGATCCAGGCCGCCGATCAGGTGAAGCAGCGTCGATTTGCCCGAGCCGCTGGGCCCCATAAGGGCGACGAACTCCCCCGCGGAAATCTCCAGGTTCAACCCGTCAAGGACCGGGATTTCCAAGCGGTCCTTATAGTACGCCTTTCGCACGTCGATCAGTTCGATGTCCGCGGTGCTCATCGTGGCTTCCTGGTTTCTGGCCGGTCTCTCCCGCCGGGCAATCGTTGCAGGGCCCGCGGCCCGATTGGAACCCCGGGCAGACAGCGTAGACGGGCCGCCCGACGGACGTCAAGCCGCCGGCTGCGTCGCACGAGCGCAACCGCGCGCGCCCCGCCGCCGGCAGCCGTGATTGTCCGCACCGGGCTGCCGGGACATAATGGACCACGCATGGGGCAGCCTTCGCCCGTCGGGCATGCAGGCCGCACGCCCGCGACACGGCCAGCGCCCGGCGGATCGTCGCGGACAACGAGGTTCCTGGACGACAACAGGAGGGGCAGGACGCGCGACACCGCAGAGGTTTGAAGAGGATCAAAGCCGGCGTGCAGGCGCAGCGGCCGGGTCGCCGGCCCGCACCGGCGCGCCGTGAGAGGCGCAGACGGGAGATCGAGTACACGATGAAGCGAACGGGTCGAACCAAAGCGGTCGGATGGGGCGCCTCGGCCCCCGGGGCCGATACCCCGCGCGCAACGGCGGGCTGGCTCGCCCGGCATCCGACCCGCGACGTCAACGTCCAGGAAACGATCTCCCTCGTCTCGCCGCGGGAGGTCTGCCGCGATCTGCCGGTGACCCCGAAGGCCCACCTCACCATTGTCGAAAGTCGCCAGAGCATCAAAGAGATTCTCGGCGGGTCGGATCAGCGTCTGCTCGTCATCGTCGGCCCGTGCTCCATCCACGACGAGAACGCCGCCATGGAATATGCGACCCGCCTGGCCGAGCTTCGCCGGGAGCTGGCCGGGCGGCTGTGTATCGTCATGCGGGTCTACTTCGAGAAGCCGCGGACCACCATCGGCTGGAAGGGGCTGATCTATGACCCCTACCTCGACGGATCGTTTGCGATGGCCGAGGGCATCCGAAAGGCCCGCCGGCTCCTTCTGGCAATCACCGAGATGGGCATGCCGGCGGCCACCGAGATGCTGGATCCGATCGTCCCGCAGTACATCGCGGATCTCATCACCTGGAGCTCGATCGGCGCCCGCACGACCGAATCGCAGACCCACCGCCAGATGGCCAGCGGCCTGTCCATGCCCGTCGGCTTCAAGAACGGCACGGAGGGCAACCTGCAACCGGCGATCGATGCCATGCGGGCGGCCCGGTCGGCACAAAGCTTCTTGGGAATCGACCACAACGGCCGCACCGCGATCATCAAGACCCGCGGCAACCCGTGGGGCCACCTGATCCTCCGCGGCGGCCGAACCGGCCCCAACTACGACCCGGGGAGCGTCGCCGAGGCGACGGAGGCACTTCGCGCCGCCGGGCTGCCTGCCAACATCATGATCGACTGGTGCCACGCGAACTCGGGCAAGCAGTTCGAGAACCAGGAGGCCGTCTGGAACAGCGCCCTGGAGCAGCGTGTCGCCGGCAATTCGGCGATCATCGGGCTCATGCTCGAAAGCAACCTCGTGGAGGGCAACCAGCCGCTGCCGGATGATCCCGCTCAACTGCGGTACGGCGTGTCCATCACGGACGAATGCATCGGCTGGGAGAAGACCGAGGAACTCCTTCGATGTGCCCATCGGAAGCTGGGTGCGTGAGCGCCGCGTCCCGTTCGCGCCGCACGGGTGCAACGGCGGCGGGTATTGAAAAGGACCGCGGCGGATGATAGGATCGTGAGGCTTGAGCTGGTGAGAGTAGCTCAGTTGGCTAGAGCACGAGGTTGTGGTCCTCGGGGTCGCGGGTTCGAGCCCCGTCTCTCACCCGTTTCACCGGCGATATTATGCGACACATCGCGGCTTGCGGCTTTGAACCGCGCGGTCGCGGAGGGCGCTCGACCCTTCCCGGACGAAAACGGGCAAAGCGCGCGAACGGGCGAGGCGGTCACGGCCGGCTGGCGATGGCCTGGGCGAGCGGGTTCACGAAGATCGGCACGACCTTGCCCGCGGCGAGCGGATCGGCATAGCCGCAAAGCTCATTGTGGGCCCGGACCAGATCCATCGATTCGCCGAAGCCCCAGTACTTGCGCACGATCAGGAAGACGCTGAGGAACTGCTGCTCGTAATCAGCCGTGCGCACCTCGTACGTGCTGGTCCGCCCCTTCACCTCGACATACGCCTGAATATCGCAGGCGGGCGTGAGGCTCACCCCGAGGTACGGCTGGCAGTCGATCGCGTGTACCGCCTCATCGCCGAGGATGAACGCGGAAACCGGATGATCGGCAAAGAGGGTTTCGGCGACGAGCTGGTCGTGGTTGCCGCGGTACTCCATGTCGAACCCGTAGACGACCTCGAGCTGGTCGATGTCGAGGTCGCTGATCGTCAGGTGATACGGGGCCTGTTCGAGCAGAAACTGGGCATACTGGCGGTACGCCGGCGGACCGGGCGGCGCGAAGTAGCCGAAACGCAGGCACGACGGTTCCAACCGCAGCCAGCGGTACGGCTCGCCCTCCCGGCTGTCCTCCTCCAGTACGATGCCGCCGCCGCGGCGCCGGCGGAACTTCCGCATCGCGGGATACTTCCGGCGAATCCGCTCGCAGAAGTGCAGCACCGCCTCCCGCTCGAGCGAGAGATCGAGCTTGAGGTGCAGCCGGGTACTGATGTAGAAATCGTCACACAGTGCGCCGAAAAGGGATTTCATGGGTTTGCTGTCCCGTCGTCTCCAACGCTTCTGACCGCCGCCCTCTGTTATTATGAGGAATCCGCGCTGCGAGTTCAATAGGGTTGCGCCACCTCCCGATGAACGGCGGACCGGCGGCCGGGAAACGGCACCGGCCGACAACCCGGCGAGGGTGGGATCGGAGAAGAATCGTCGCTTGCAATCCGGACGACAGGATGGAATCATATGAGCGGCCCGGCGGAAAACGCGGGGCTTCCCGGAGGCTTTGTGGAGTCTCTCTTCATCAGGATGAACCTTCATGAATCGTATTGAAACCGGGACGACGGGCGAGCGGTGGATACGGTGCCTGGTATTCGTGGGGCTGTGCGTCGTCTTCGGCGCCTGGTTTGCCTACGACGGATGGGTCAACTACCCCGCAAAGAACCTGCAATGGGCGATGCAGGAGATGCCCCCGCAACCGCCGGGTTCGCCCCCGCCGAAAGCGACGACGGACCCCAACGTGACCGTGAAGAACATCGTCCAGATCCGGGCACGCCTGGCGGAACCGGGCGCGAGTCTCTCCCGAAGTCAGTTGATCAGCATTCTGGGCGAGCCGGCCGGCGAGAATCCGGAAAAAGGCGAGCTGTATTTCATCGGCCCCGCCGTGTTCGCGCAGATCAAGCTGGAGGGCGACGCCGTCCGGCGCCCGTCCGACGTGCAGGCCAAAGAGAGTCGTGAGCACGGCGAGGGGGAGATCACCAACCAGAAACGTCTCTCCGTGATTCTGGCGGTGGTCGCGTTGATTGCGCTGATCCAGCTCGTGCGGATCCTCACCACGCGGGTCATCCTGGACGATGAAGGACTGAACTACAACGGGCGGCTGGTGACCTGGGACGCCATGTGCGGCCTGAACGCCGAGCGGTACCGCGAGAAGGGATGGGTGGATCTGGAATACAAGGACGGCGAGGAGACCTGCACATTGCGTCTCGACAATTACAAGGTCAAGGCCTTCAGGGAAATCGTCAACGCGATCTGCGAACGGAAGGGCTTTGGCAACCCGCTGCACGAACCCGAGGAACCGGAGCCGGCACCCCCGGCGGATTCCACCGGGGCATCTTGAAGCGCAGCGCAATCCGACCGACGGAATGCACAGCCGGGCAACGCACACCGGACCGTTCACTCCCCGCCGGCGTGGGGGGCGGGAACCTTCAGATCCTCCCGTTCGCCGACGGGCAGTTCCGCCTCCTCGCGGACCCAGGGCTGGCGGATGAGCTTGAGTTCCGCGAGGGCATTGTAGGCGGCCATCTGCTCAGCCTCTTTCTTCGAAGGGCCCCAGGCGCTCGGGAACCGGCGTCCGTGGATCACAACGCAGACCTCAAAGCACTTGCTGTGGTCCGGACCCTGCTCGTCGAGCAACTCGTACATCGGCGTGCCGTTGAGCACCTTCTGCGCGTGCTGCTGGAGCTGCGACTTGTAGTTCCGCTGATACTCGGACTCCGCCGCCTCGGTGATCTGGGGGCCCATCACTTCGAGGATGAATCGCCGGGCCTCGTCGATGCTGCCGCTGTCAAGATACATGGCGGCAATGAGCGACTCGAGCACGGCGGCGGCCAGGGAGTTGGGCAGATGGCTGCGACCGGACATGCCCTTGCCGAGAAAGAGCAGTTCGGGCAGACCCAGCCGGCGCGACACCTCGGCACACGTCTTCCGCGACACGACGGAAGATTTGATCTTGGTCAGCTCGCCTTCGAGAAGCTCGGGAAACCGGCTGTAAAGCTCCTGACAGACGATCATGCCGAGGATCGCATCGCCGAGAAACTCCATCCGCTCGTTGCTTCGGAGTCGCGAGTCCGCAATCGAGGCGTGCGTCAATGCCGCCGAAAGGAGGGATCGATCGCGGAAGCGGTAGCCGACGGCCCGTTCCGCACGTTCAAAAATGTCCGTCTCAGCCACGACGTAAACCTGAAACTCTCGCCGGGCCGATGGCGAAAGCCGCTCCGCATCGCCGCGCGGGGCGGATTTCGCGATGGGCCAGTGCAGCCTTTCACCGCGAACGGCGCGCACTCAGTGGCGTCCTCTAAAGTATATCATCGGCCGCCCGCCCGGTCAAATTGACGTTTTCGTGGACGCCCGAGTTGCAAATTGTTGCCGCGCGCCGGTCCTCCCGATAACATATGCGGGACATCCTGAACCCCGGGAGCCTTGCGGACATGACGAACCGGAGAGTCTGGCGTTTCCTGGCGGCGTGGGTCGCTCTCGCCGCACCCGGTGTGGTGCGCGCCTCGGAGTCGCCGGACCGCGACCGCTACATGGGCGTCGAGGAACTGCGCCCCGGCATGAAGGGCTTCGGCCGAACGGTCCTGTCGGGAACGCAAATCGTCACGTTCGACGTCGAAGTCGTCAGCGTGATGCGAAACGCCTTCTTTGCCGGCCAGGACGTCATCCTGGTCCGATGCAAAGGGGCCGGCCTCGAGCACACCGGCATCATCGGCGGCATGAGCGGTTCGCCGGTGTACATCACCGACGAAAACGGACAGAATCCGCGGATGGTTGGGGCGGTCGCCTTCGGATGGACCTTCAACAAAGATCCAATCTGCGGCGTGCAGCCCATTTACCAGATGCTCGCCATCGAAGGAGTGAGCTCGACACGACCGGCGACGCGGCCGTGCGCCTCTCAACGGGCGGCCTCCCGGGCGGCGACAGCGCGAACATCGGGCATCCGGCCGCCGCTTCACGGCCTCCTGCCGTGGGAGCAAAGCCGCTTCGCCATCCCGGCGGCCCCGGGCGCAGGTGCGTCCCTCGCGGCCGGGACGGAAAGGATCGCGGAGGAGGCAAGCCTGCGGCCGCTGGCTACCCCGGTCATGGTGGCGGGCGCGTCGCCGCGGACGCTCGCCTACCTCCGCGAGCGGCTCGAGACGAGCGGTTTCGAGCCCGTGCCGTCGGGCGGATTCGCCGACGGCGCCGAGGCGCAGAACACCCGGCTCGAACCGGGCTCGGTCCTCTGCGTCCCGCTCATGCGGGGCGATATGCAGATGACGGCGCTCGGCACATGCACCGAGGTCATCGGAGAGAAGGCCCTCGGGTTCGGCCACGCGTTCTTCGCGGAGGGGCCGGTCGAACTGCCGATGGCGGCCGGGGCCGTCCACACGGTCATCCCGTCGGTCATGCGAGCCACCAAGCTCGGCTCCGCCCTGAACCTCGTCGGCACCCTGCTGGCCGACGAACAGAGCGGGATCTTCGGCCGGGTCGGTCCGTCGCCGCCGATGATCCCCTGCCGGATCACGGTCCACGGCCCGCAGGAAACCGCCGAGTATCATTACGAATGCGTGCGGCATCCCTTCTTCACGCCGATGCTGTTCAGCAGCGCCGTCCTCGACAGCCTGAATGCGCACGTGAGCCTGCCGCGGGAGCACACGCTGCGGTATGCGATCGAGGTGGCGTTCCAGGATCTCGGTACGTTCCGCTCCGCCAATATCACAAGCCAGGAGGGCGAGTCCCCCATTGCCACGGACGTGCTCGTCCCGACGAGCTCGCTGATGGAAAATCCCCTCGGAAAGGCCCGGCCCGAACGCGTGAACGTGGAAATCCGCGTAGAGCCGGTGGCGCGGACGGCGTCGCTCGAACGGGCGGAACTGCTCCGCGACCGCGTGAAGCCCGGAGCGACCCTTGAGGTCCTCGCGTGGTGGCGGCCGTACCGGGCCGCGCCGGAGACCGGCACATACACCCTCAAGCTTCCGGACGACATTCCCGAAGGCTCCTACGAACTGACGATCTGTTCGGCACAGGAACACCTGCGGGCCCTGCGGGCCGAGCGACCCTACTTCTTCCATGTGCGGAGCCTTCCGCAGATGCTCGAAGCCCTGAACTTCCTGGCGCAGTTCCAGGACGATCATGTGTACCTGCGGCTGAGCCTTCCGACGGGCGGCGTGAGCCTGGGGCGGGACAACCTGCCGGACCTGCCTTCGTACCGCCAGCGGATTCTGGCGGATTCGCGGCGTACCGACGTCGTCCGGTACGCGGATGCGCTGGTGGCGGAGCACCCGGAGCGGTTCGTCGTCTCCGGAGCCCGCAGCTTCACGGTGAAGGTCGACAAGCGGGCGGATCAGTAGGCGGCGCAGGGAGCGGCGCTCCCGGCCAGGCCGCGGACAATTCGAAACGAGGATACCTGCGAATGAACGCCATCTTCGGACGAATCATCGGGTGCGGATTCCTTCTGGCCGCCGCAGCCCCGGCGCTGGGCGTGAAGCCCGCCACTTGGCAACATCGCAGCCCGAAGGACTTCAGCGAGGGGACGCTCGAACAGACCGTCGTGAGTTCGCGCGGCGAGGTGATGCTCGGGCGCGAAGTGAAGGTCATCCATGAGACGAAAGCGGAGGCCGACGTCGTCAACGCCCTCGCCCGCGGGCCGGACGGCGCCATCTACGCGGCAACGAGCACCGAGGGGGTGATCTACCGTATCGTCGGCGGCGAGGCGAAGGTCTTTGCGCGGCTGCCCGACCGCAACGTGTTCTCGCTCCTCTTCGCGCAGGACGGCTCGCTTCTGGCGGGCACGGGCGGCGAGCGGGGACGCATCGTCCGAATCGGTGCGGATGGCAAGTCCAAGCCCTTCTTCGAGCCGGAGGATGTGAAGTACGTCTGGGCGATGGTCCGCGGAAGCGACGGAGAAATCTATGCCGCGACCGGCACGGATGGCCGCATTCTCCGGATCGATCCGACCGGCAGAACCGGCAAGACGCTGACGAAGGTGAAGCAGAAGAGCGTGCTGTGCCTCGCGATCGACGACACCGGGCTGCTCTACGCAGGCACGGACACAGAGGGACTCGTCTACCGCATCGATCCGAAGGATGGCAAGGCGTACGTGCTGTACGATGCGGAGGAACCAGAGATCAGCGCCCTGGCGATTGACAGCGAGCACGCCGTATATGCGGCCACGGCCGCCGCGGCGGCGGCCCGACCGGGGCAGGAGGCCGGCGAGAAGCCCGGCGGCAAGCCGGAGACGCTCCCCGGCGGCCAACCCACGACGCGGCCCAGACCCGCGAAAGAAGCGGCGACCCCGGCGATGCGCGCCAGGGAAGGTGCGACGCCGGCAGTGGAGGCGACGGCCACCAAGCGAGTGGCGGAGATGCTGGCGCACGCCATGGCCGGCAAAGCGCCGACGCCCGGCGGTGGCGCATCAGGCAACGCCATCTACCGGATCGACCGGGACGGCTTCGTGACGGAGGTGTTCCGCGAGCCGGTGATGATCCTCGCCCTTGCCGAGGCGGACGGAAAGCTCTATGCCGCCACCGGCAACGAGGGGCGGCTGTACGAGATCGACCCGGCGAACGAGATCTGGACGAACATCGCGAAGCTCAAGGCCTCGCAGGCCGTCTGCCTGCTGCGGCTGGAGGATGGCAGCCTGATCGCGGGAACGGCCAACGAGGGTTCGATCGTGCGCGTCGGCACGGGGTTTGCGAAGAGAGGCACGTATATCTCCCCGGCCCTGGACGCCCGGCAGATCTGCCGTTTCGGCCGGGCACACTGGGAGGCACGAATCCCCGAGGGCACGAAGCTCACGCTCGCGACCCGCAGCGGCAACGTGAAGGAACCCGACGAAGGACCGTGGGACGACTGGTCCGAGGAGGCCGACGCATCCGCCTATGTGCAGGTGGCCTCGCCCAGTGCGCGATTCCTCCAGTACCGGCTGACGTTCGAGACGACCCGGGACACGCTCACGGCCGTCCTCACGGAGATCAACATCACGCGGCAGGAGGACAATCGGCCGCCCAAAATCGCCTCCCTGCGAGTCGGCGCCGCCCGTAAGCTGGCGCAGGACCCGAGCATGGCGATGCTGAAGGCGAAGCTCATGGCCGCCGGCGTGGGCGGCGGCGGAGAACCCCCGCCGGGCCTCTTCGCCATCGCGTGGAACGCCGAGGATCCCAACGGCGACACGATGATCTACGACGTCTTCTACCGCAGCGCGGGGCAAGCCCCGTGGATCCGCCTCGAGAAGGACTTCAAGGAAACGCTCAAGGTGTGGAATACCAATACGGTCTCCGACGGGGATTACGAAATCAAGGTGGTCGCCCGGGATACGCCCGACAACCCGTCCGGGTGGGCCCTCTCGTACGCGCGCGTCAGCGACCCGGTGGTGGTGGACAACACGCCGCCCGGGATCACCGTCGAGCGGCTGACGACCGAAGGACGCAAGGTTCGCGTCCGCGCGGTGGTCAAGGACGCCCTCTCGCCCATCGCGTCGGCGAAGTACGCCCTCGACAGCAACGAAGAGTGGATTGCGCTCGCGCCGGCCGACGACATCTTCGACGCACCTGAGGAGGTACTCGAGTTCACCATCGAGGACATTGAGGTGGGCGAACACCGGCTGGTCATACAGGCCCAGGACGAACCCGGCAACACCGCGTACGCCACACGGGCCGTCACGATCGAGCCGTAAGCCGATGGCGGAACGGGAAGCTCGGCTGGCGGACCGGCGGCCGGGCGCGCCGAACACCCGCTATCCAGAACCCGCACTCCGCAATCAGTAGCTGTGCTGCCCGATCCGCACCTTTCCGCGGAAGACCCAGTAGACCACGCTCGTGTAGGCGAGGACGAACGGCATGCCCAGCGCGGCGATGATCAGCATGATCGTCAGCGTCCTGGTCGACGATGCCGCGGCGTAGATCGTCAGGTCGTGCGCGGGGTCCGTGCTCGTGACCAGGTTCGGATAGAGGGCCAGGCTGAAGAGGCAGACGAACGCTGCGATTGCCACGCAGGACGAGAGAAAGGCCAGGCCCGGAGGATCACGGCGAATCATCCAGGGAATGCCCGCGACGGCCAGGATGCTGAGCACGACAACCCCCCACGGCCAGGAAGCCTCCCGGAAGTGTTGCGTCGCGCGGGGCACCTGCGTCAGCGTGTAGATCGTGGTCAGCGCATAGAGCAGGAGAAAGGCGGCGAATGTCCTCCACATCCAGCGGCGGATCCGCTG
>CAZMVY010000017.1:0-35274 GCA_964569765.1 uncultured Planctomycetales bacterium | reverse complement strand
CGGTGCCAGTTCTCCCAGATATCGAGCGACGCCTTCCGCACGCCCTCCCAATACTCCGCATCCTCCAGCGTGTGCGTCTTGCGCAACTCGTCGATGCCGGCCTGCACCTTCCTGCGATACTCATCCTTCACACTGAGCACGACCTCACGGCCGTTGTAGCGGAAGGACACGCGCGTGGAAGCGGCCGGCCCCGGCTCATGCCGAAAGAGCGCCCGACCGGGCGTCGAACCGGTCGCGACGATGATGCCGTCATTCAGGCAGCTCACCGGCGGCTCGGCTGCAGAATACGACACGACGCGCATCCCGTGAGGCGGCGCGTTGAGCAGCTCCGCGGCGCGGATGCCCATCTTCACGCCGAGGATCGAATAGGAGCCCAGGTGCTCGTGCAATTCGTTCATCAGAAGCTGGGCGAACCATTCGGTCTCGCCGTTGCGTGCAAGAATGCCCGCCTTGCGCAGCCGGACATCCGGCTGAAGAATCGCGTCGGGAAGCGAGCCGCGCGTGAACACGACACGGTTCTTCGCCTGCCGCCCCTCCGAAAGAACACGGAGGAAAACGGCGGCGACCCCGTCGCGATCCCTCGGGCGCAGGGATGCGACCCGGCCCGGTGCGGTCGCAACGGTTTCGAACAGATTGCGATCCACGCACGCGATCAGCAGCAGCTCATCGGTAAACGAGGCGAACGTTCCCTGCGTGTAGTGCTCGCGAAAGGCCGCATCGCGGAACAGGCAACCGACAAAGCCCTCGCCGATCGACGTGCCCTGACCGCGCGGCCCCTTTCCTTGACGCCAGTCCTCCGGCTTCGCCGCGGTCGGCCCGGACTCGACGAACTGCAACGGAACACCGCTCTCGCGGACGGCGGCAAAGGCCTCCGGATCGTACGCGAGGTTCCAGTTCCCCGATGCCTCCGGCGGCCCCTGGATCATGATGCGGGCGATGCCCTTTCGGACCGCGCCGTCTTTCAGAGCTGCCGCGATGTTCGTCAGGGGACCCAGCGCCAGCACAATCGTGCCGTCGCCCCGCGGGTCGATGTAGGCCTTTCCCGTGAATGGCAGCGGGGGCCTCGCCGTGCCGCGAAGGGCGCCGGCGATCGTCTGCTCCGCAAAACGCCGGAACGGCGGCGCGGGCCTGTTCGCCGCGTCGGGGGCCGCTGCGTACAGCGGGACATCGGCGCGGTTGAACTCATCGAGCATGCGGCCGAGCATCCGCGCGCCCGCCTCACGCCCGGCAGCTCCCTCGCACGCCACGACAGCAGCCACGCGGATGTGCGGGCACTGAAGGGCCAGCGCCAGAGTAACGGCGTCATCGATACCCATGTCGCTGTCGATGACAACGACGGGCGCATCCTCGACGTCGTGCGCTGCAACCGGCAGCGCCGCAACGAGCACGGTCAGCAGGGCAATCTTACCGCATCGCATTTGGATCCCCACGCAACGGGCGCCCCGCCGTGCGGCCTGCCATGCGCGGTCGGGAAGCTCCAGGGAAACGTAAATTGACTGTCGGGGTCGGCCTCGAACCGATCCAGGGACGGAGAATACGTCCGCACCTGGATCTCCCGGCGGGACGGCACGAAACGAATAATCCGCAGCCAGCCGTCGCCGCCGTTCTCCCGCTCCTGATAGTCGGCCAGCACCTCCAGCACGCGGGCCCCGGCGTCGTTTTCCGACACCTGATGGTATTCGGTCGCCACGTGGCCGCAGAGTACCAGGAAGATCTGAGACCGGCCGCGAATGAGCTTCTGCCAGATCTGTTCGCCGGAGTTGCCGTCTTTTCGGTACTCCCGTCGGGTGTCGCGGCCGACGCCGTGCCGGCCCCGCAGATAAACGTGCGTCGTGACGATCGCCGAACGCGCCGGGTATTGATCGAGCACGCCCTTTGCCCATTCCAACGCGTCGTCCGGCGCATCCACCTCCAGATGCAGGATGACGAAGTCCACCCCGCCGCCCGAGAACAACTGGTACGAGTTGAGGCCGTTCGACGACGCCCCGCCGTACCACGGTCGGCCCCGGAACCGCCGCCCGGGGTCGAAATGCCGGAGAAACATCGTCGCGACGCCCTTCCGCACCCCATCGTCGCTGTCGTAATCGTGATTGCCGATGGCTATCCCGTAGGGCACCACGCCGTCAAGAACCGCCATCGCCTCGTCGGCCACCTTCCACTCCGAGGGCGCCTTGCTCCGATTCTGAACCAGATCGCCCACATGCGTGACGAAGACGATGTTTTCCTTGTCGCGGTTCCGTTTGATCCAGTTCGTCTGGGCAAAGAACAGATCCGGCCGCTTCTCGCTGTACCGCTGTGTGTCCGGAAGCATCACAATCGAGAACGGACGTTGATCCCCCGTACCGCCCGCCGGCCTCGCGCAAGCAACCCCGCCCAACAGCGCCAGCACCGTACCAAGCCGCACATAACCGGCATATCTCATGCGAAGACTTCGTCCGTTCCGCCTGCCGCTCATACTGTCTCCTGCTCGCATTCCGCCAGAGACCGGCAACACAGGCAAGCCGTCGGCCGCCGCAACGGACGCGCACCCGGCAACCGCCGAATCGCTCCTTCGCCCTGCAGCGATCTCCGGGCGATTTCCTCCGCTCATCCGTCGATCGGCCACAGCGAGTCGCGCCGGACACGACCGGTAACGTGACTCTATCGCCGCGACAAAAACCCTTCAAGGAGCTGACACGTGCGATCTGCGGCACAACCCGGGTACATCGGCCGACAAGCGCCTCGCCGCACAGACGACACATCCTGCCGGTTGTCCCACGTGCGGCAACGGCAAATACATGCCGACTGCATCGGATCCAGTTTGACTGCCTCGCTCGCGCGCAGCGGCGCATGCGCGACGACGTAACAGACCTCGGCCGGCTGCCGACGGGATCGTCGCTCCGCCGGCGACCGATACGAGATCGAATAGGCTCTCGCAAATCCTGTAGCAACCGGGTAGAATCATCTGGATGGAGCCCGTGCGTGCCCCGCGCGGCATACGTACTGCCTCCGGATCAGGTGGAAAGTTGCACACGCATCAACCCCGTCTCGTGAGGTTTCCTATGAACACCGTGCTTGAGCGGATCGCACTCCGACCGGGCCGTCTGGCCCTTCTGACCATTGCGGTGATGAGCATCGACGCAGCGGCTGCGAATGCCGCCGAATGGCGGGCGTTCTGGGTGGATGCCTGGGGCGCGGGCTTCCTGAACCAGAGTCAGGTCGATACGCTGCTCGGTGTACCCGGCACGAGCACCAAGGGGCAGATCCGCGACGCGAACTGCAACGCAGTGTTCGTTCAGGTCCGGCGGCGGTATGACACCGCCTATCCGTCCGGCGTCGGCGAGCCGTACATGTCGGGACTGTCGCCGGCGGACTTCAACGCGCTACAGGCGATGATCAACGCCGCCCACGACACGACGGGTGGCAAGAAACGCATCGAGGTCCATTGCTGGCTTGTGGCGTTCGCCACCGCCGGCGGACAGGTGTATACCCAGCACATCGGCACCCCCACGGGCAGCCTGACGAACTTCGACAACTACTGGCCGACCCGGGATGACGCCGGCGCGGAAACCAGCGACAAGGCCTTCGACCCCGGGCACCCGCTCGTGCTGCAATACCTGGTCAACGTCTGCATGGATCTCGTCAACAACTTCGACATTGACGGCATCCACTACGACTACATCCGTTTCACGGCGAACAACCAGGGCTACAACCCTACCAGTATCGCGCGGTACAACGCCCGGTATGGCCTGACCGGCCAGCCGGCAGCCTCGGACGAACAGTTCAAACAGTGGCGACGGGACCAGGTCACCGCTGTGGTCCGACAGGTGTATGCAAGGATTCAGAAGAGCAAGCCGTGGGTCAAGCAGTCCGGCTCGTTCGTCACGTGGCACCCCTCGCCCACCTCATCCACGCGCGCTGCATTTCAGGCGACCCGCCCGTACTACGACGTCTACTCCGACTGGGATAGCTGGCTCCAGGAGGGCATCGTCGATATGGCCGTGCCCATGACCTACTACAACTGGGCCAGCCTGCCCTCGGATTACACCCGGTGGATGAACTTCGAGAAGGACCGCCACGGCAACCGCCACATGATCATCGGGCCGGGCATCTACCTGAATTCGCTTTCCAACGCCATCCTCGAACTGCTGATGACGCGTGATCCTTCGCCGGCCGGCAACTACGCCGACGGATTCTGCGGCTATTCGTATCGCGTCCCGTACAGCAGCGGCACCTGGGCCGGGTTCAGCCCCTCACTCGTTTCGCAGGTCACCCCGACGTGGGACGACCCGCCCGCCATGCCCTGGAAGACCAACCCGACCACCGGCCACATCATGGGAACCGTCACGATCGCCGGTACCGGCGCGTGGGCCGACTTCACCACGGTCAGCGTCAGCGGCCCCGTCAGCCGCAGCATGATGGTGGACGGTACCGGGTTCTACGCCTTCATCGACCTGCCGCCGGGCACGTACACGGTCACGGCCTCGAAGACCGGCTATCCCAGCGTGCAGGCGCCCGTTACCGTCGCGATCGGCCAGGTCACCGGGAACATGTACGAGCAGAACTTCGTTCTGGGCGGCAGCACGCCGCCGGTGATCTCCAACGTGCAGGCAACCGGTATCACGAACAGCGCCGCCACCATCACCTGGACGACTGACACCGCCTCTTCGTCACGGGTGGAGTACGGCTTGACGACCTCGTACGGCAGTTCCTCGCCGCTGGACAACACGCCGGTGACGTCGCACTCCGTCACGATCTCCGGCCTGAGCGCCAACACGCTCTACCACTACCGGGTAATCTCCTCCAACGCCTACGGTACGACGAACTCGGCCGACTACACGTTCACGACCGCCGGCCCGCCGACGATCTCCAACGTCCAGGCAACCACCGTAACAGCCAGCGGCGCGACGATCACGTGGACCACCAACGCCCCGGCCAACAGCCAGGTGCGATACGGCCTGACGAGCAGCTACGGCAGCCAAACCGCGCTGGATCCGGCGAACGTAACGTCCCACACCGTAACGATCAGCGGCCTGTCGCCGAACACGCTTTATCATTACCAGGCCGTCTCGGCGAACGCGTACGGCACGGCGCAGTCGGCCGACTATACGTTTACGACGGCCGGGCCGCCCGTGATCTCCGGCGTGTCAGCAACCGCGATCGGATCGAACAGCGCCACGATCGTCTGGACGACGGACACGGCCTCCGACAGCCAGGTGGAATATGGCACCACGGTGAGTTACGGCTCGACGACCCCGCTGGACGCAACCGCCGTAACGTCCCACAGCGTCGCCCTCTCGGGATTGGCCGCAAGCACGCTGTACCACTACCGGGTCCGCTCGGCCAACGCCGCAGGCGCCGCCTACTCCGGAGACTACACGTTCACGACCACCGCCTTCGCCCCCGAGATCGTGATCGACAACACCGACCCCGGCTGGGCAAACACCTCCCCGAGCGGAAACTGGAGCGTCGGAAGCAGTTCGGTCGTCCCGAAGATCGGCACAAACTACCTCTATGCCAGCCCCTCGGGCAGCACATCGGAATCGAGCATCACCGTGAGCTGCACCTGGACGCCGACCATCGAGCAGGCCGGTTACTATGACGTGTACGTCTATTATCAGATCGGCGCCAACCGCAACCCGTCCGCGCCCTACAAAGTCTTCTACAACGGCGGCTCCGTGACCAGCATCCAGAACCAATACTCCAGCACGCCGAACCAGGGCGGCTGGTTCCTGATCGGCGCGGACCTGCCGTTCGCCGTCGGAACCTCCGGCTATGTGCGGTGCGCCAACAACTCCGCCGACGCCGGTTACATCAGCGCCGACGCGGCGAAGTTCGTCTTCAAGAGCGCCATCAATCCGCCGCCGACGATCACGCAGCAGCCGGCGGCGCAAAGCGTCTGCCCGGGCGGAACGGCTGTGTTTACCGTCGCGGCCAGCGGCGCCGGAACGCTCAGCTACCAGTGGCAGAAGAACGGCGCCAATCTGAGCAACGGCGGACACTACTCCGGCGTCACCACCGCTACGCTCACCGTGTCGAGCGCCGATGCGGGCGATGCGGCCAGTTATGCCTGCGTCGTGACGGGTGACGGCGGCAGCACAAGTTCCAACGCGGCCGCACTCTCGCTGAAGGCGGCCACGACCATTATACAGTCGCCGGCAGCACGGAGCGTCTGCCCGGGTGGAACGACCACGTTCACAGTAACCGCGGCGGGCGACGGCGCGCTGGCCTATCAGTGGCAGAAGAACGGTGCCAATCTGAGCGACGGCGGACAATATTCCGGCGCCACCACCGCGACGCTGACGGTATCGGCGGAGGCCGCCGGCGACGCCGCCGGCGACCGGTGCGTCGGTACGGGCGGCTGCGGCAGCGCCACCTCCGCCGTGGCTGCGTTGTCGCTTAAGGCAGCCACGGCCCTCACGCAGCACCCGCAGCCGGCCACCGTGGACGCGGGCAGCACGGCAGTCTTCAGCGTGGCGGCGACGGGCGACGGCGCCCTGAGCTATGCATGGCAGAAGAACGGCTCCGACATCGGCGACGACGGCCACTTTACGGGCGCCACGACGGCCGTGTTGACCATCTCGAACGTGACCGGCGACGATGCGGGCAGCTACCGTTGCGTGGTGACGGCCGGTTGCGGCAGCGCGACATCGAATGCCGCGACCCTGACGGTCAACCTCCCCGCGTTCGCCCCCGCAGACTTCGACTGGGATGGCGACGTGGACCTGTCTGATTTCAGCTACCTCCAGTTGTGCTTCGCCGGGCCGAATCGGCCGCCAGCCCAGCCGAACTGCGATTGGGCCGACCTCGACGGGGACGCGGACGTGGACCTGAGCGATTTCGCGCGCCTGCAAAGCTGTTTCAACGGGCCGAACCGCCCGCCGAAATGCGGGTAAACGCCCGCCCGCCGTCGAAGTATAGGGCGGCGCGCCGCGCGCCGCCGTCGATGCCGCGGCCGCGGGGGCCCGTGCTGCACGCGCCCCGCCGCCCGCCGTGGAAAATGCCGCTCAACGACGGCGAAGGAAGAGGCTGACCACGAAAAGGACCGTTGCCGCGATAACGATTGCCGCGCCCGTGCCGATGCTCTCCACGTAAAACGAGACCACCGTCCCGGCAAGGCTGCTGAGCAGGCCGAACAGCACGGCCCACCAGAACATGCCGCCGGCGCTGCGGGCGAGGTTCCGGGCTGTCGCCGCCGGAACCACGAGCATCGCCGTCACGAGCAGGATGCCCGACGTGCGGATGGAAACCGTGACCACCAGCGCAAGCAGCAGCGAGAAGGCGTAATCGTAGGCCCGCACGGACACGCCCCGGCTGTGGGCCAGTTCGTCATTCAGGCCGATCAGCGTCAGGCGGTTGAAACTGACGACCATGAAGATCAAAACCACCAGGGCCAGCAGCGCCGAGAGGGCAAGGTCGGCCGCGTCGAGCGTGAGGATGTCCCCGTAGAGGTAGCGGTTGAACTCGGTCGTGCGCGCGGCGCTGGTCGTCACGATGGCAAGCCCCAGGGCGACCGCGGCACTGAAGAACACGCCGATGACGGTGTCTGTGGAGAGATCGGTCTTGCGGCGGACGACCGCGATGCCCAGTCCGACGAGCAGGCCGAAAAGCACCAGCGCCACACGCGGGTCAAACCGGCGGCCGACGCGTTCAAACATCTCGTTGAACAGAAAGCCGAGCGCCACGCCGGTGAAGGCGGAGTGGGAGATCGCATCGGAGAAAAAGGCCATCCGGAAGTTCACGATCTTCACGCCCATGATCGCGCAGATGGGGGCGAGGAGGATGCACTCGATCAGGGCATTCAACGCGAAGTCGTACTGCGCCCAGCGAAACGGCAGGATGGAACGCAGCACCCCCTGCACCGCCGGCAGGCCCTCCGAAGTCCACCAGTGAAGTCCTGAAAACGGATCCATCATCATTCACACCGCCGTGTCGCCGCATGCCGGCAACCGCCAGGAACGCCGGCACATCCCTGTGTCCGTCCTCCCCTGCAGCACCGTCCCGCTTCCCCCGATGATGTTCGTGCCCCTCGTGCGCATGCGCGTGGCCGTAGAGCGCCGCGTCCTGGCTGTACAGGACGCGAAGGTTCTCCGCCGTCAGCGTCTCCACAGTAGCGCCCTGACAGTGAATCGTCTGGTTCAGGCAGACCGTGTATTCCGCGTGCCGGGTGACGATGCTGAGGTCGTGCGAAACGAGCAGCATCGTGTAGTGCCCCTCCCGCTGGAGCGAGCCGAGCAGGTCGCAGAAGAGCTCTTCACCCGCGATGTCCACGCCGGCCACGGGCTCGTCGAGAAGCAGGACGTCGGGCTCGTCGGCCAGCGCCATCGCCAGGAGCCCCCGCTGGAGTTCGCCGCCGGACAGCTTGCCGATCATGCGGCCCTCCCATCCGGCACCGCCGACACGTTCGAGCACCCGCGCGGCCATCCGCCGCGCCTTTCGCCGATGCCCGAGCCAGAGCGGTCGCCGCTGCAATCCGCAGCAGAGGAAGTCGATCACCGAAATCGGTATGGCGCGGTCGAAATCGAGTCGCTGCGGGACGTAACCGATCCGCACGGGGCGGCCTCCGGCCGTGCGCCCGCGCTCGATCGTTCCCGTGTACGGCACCAGCCCGAGGATGGCGCGCAGGAGCGTCGTCTTGCCCGCGCCGTTCGGGCCGATGATCGCATTGAGCTTTCCGACCGCCGGCTCAAAAGAGATGTCGGAGAGGATCACAGCCCCGCCCAGCGTCACGGAAACGTTCCGCAACCGCAGGGCGAAACCGGTCGCAAGCGCCGGCGCCGTGCCCGTCATCGTACGACCTCCAGGGCCTGCCGGAGCGCCTCGAGATTCGCGGTCATCACCCGTTCGTACGAATCGGCGCGGGGAGCGACATCCAGACTGTTGAACGGGTTGAGCGGGAAGACCGGCACGCCGGCATCGCGGGCAATGGCGCGGGCCACCGCATCCGAGGAGGCCGGCTCGGAAAAGATCGGGGCATGCGTCTTGCGTACGATGTCGATGATCTCGGCCATCCGGTGAGCGGAAGGCTCCTGGCCGGGCTCAACCTCGAGCGTGGCGACCACATCCAGACCGAGGTCGCGGGCCAGGTACGCGAAGGCGCTGTGGAACGTGACGATCTTACGATGGGCAAAGCCTTTCGCCGCCTCGCGCATCCGCCGGTCGAGCGCCTCAAGCCGCGTCACGTACGTCTCGGCATTTGACCGGTACTGCGCGGCACGGGCCGGGTCAGCCTCGGAAAGCTTGCGGGCGAGCGTGCGGACTTCCTTGATGGCCTCCACCGGGGAAACCCATACGTGCGGGTTTACGGGGCCGCGAACGTGTTCGTGCGACTCGCGTGTCTCGCCGTCCCCGTGCCCGGCGGCCGGCCCGCCCGCCTCCGCCAGCAGGTCGCACTCGTCGGCGATCGTGATGAGCCTGGCCTTCGGGTTGCTCTTCGTCAGGTCATCGAGGAACGGCTCCGCCCCGATGCCGTTGGCGATGATCACGTCGGCGTGGGCGACGCGCCTCAGGTCCGCCGGCCGCAGGGTGTAGTGGTGCGGACAGCCGGCGTCGCGCGAGACAAGCATCTCCACCCGGACGCCCGGCGTGTCGCCGACGACATTGAGCGCAAAGACGTAAACCGGCAGGAACGTGCAGACGATGTTCAACTCGCCGGCCCCGCGGCTTGTGGGCGCGGCCTCCCGCCGACAGCCGACCGCAACGAGCCATGCGACGGCGGTCACAAAAAGGATCGCGTTTCGCGCGGATCTTCGCATCTCGATACCCGATGACCGCAGCCGGGCTATCGGTATGATAGAGGCTTGTATTACATTGTCAACAACGGATGAAACGCGGAACGCGGTCATCCGCCCGGCGAAGGCTCCCGGCCGTCCGGACGGGACCGGTCCGCCGGAACGCTTGCGGGCCGCCGACTCTCTCGCACCCGCCCGAGCGCCGCGCGCCGGAACGCTCTTGACGCCGCGACTGGAATGGCCTATTCTGAACTACTCGTCCCGCCCGCCGGGCGATTCTCCAGTAAGCGGCCGACAGCAATGAACTTAGACGAGCTTCGCAAACAGATCGACGCCTTGGACGAACAGATCGTCCACCTGCTCAATCAACGGGCGGAAATCGTCGTCGAGATCGGCAAGATCAAGGCGGCTCAGGGCGCGCCCATTTACGCCCCCGATCGGGAGCGGGCGGTTTTGGACAAGGTCCGCAGGGCCAACCGCGGCCCGCTGCCCGCCAGCACGATCGAGGCGATCTATCGCGAGTTGATGAGCGGTTCGTTCGCACTGGAGAGGCCCCTGCGAATCGCGTTCCTGGGGCCCGAGGGCAGTTACTCCCACCTCGCGGCGCTCGGCAAGTTCGGCAGCTCGGTGGAATACGAAGCCGTCGTGGACATCCGCGGCGTCTTCGAGGAGATCACGCGGGGACACGCGGACTTCGGGATCGTGCCCATCGAAAACTCGACCGGCGGCGGCGTCATCGACACGCTGGACGCCCTGATGGACACGGACGTGAAGGTCTGCGCCGAGATCAACCGCGTGATCCACCACAACCTCCTGGCGAACTGCCCCCTCGAGCAGATCGAACGGGTATACTCGAAGCCCGAGGTCTTTGCGCAGTGCCAGCGATGGCTCTCCGACACGCAACTGGTAGGCAAGACGATTCCCGTCGCCAGCACCAGCAAGGCAGCCGAAATGGCCAAGAAGGACACCGGCTCCGGCGCGATCGGCAGCACGCTCGCCGCCGAGTTGTACGAGCTGAAGATCGTCTGCGAGAACATTGAGGACAACCCGCGAAACGTGACGCGGTTCTTCGTGATCGGCCGGGAAAGCAGCAGACCGACCGGCGACGACAAGACGTCGGTCCTTTTTATCACGGCCGACAAGCCGGGGGCCCTCGTAGATGTACTGGACGCATTCCGGAGCGAGAACATCAATCTCTCGTTCATCCAGTCGCGCCCCAGCAAGAAGCGCAACTGGGAGTACTACTTCTTCGCCGACGCCAAGGGGCATGCCGAAGACGAGAACATGAAACGGGCCCTGCTCAAGGCCAAGGATCATTGCCTGCGGCTCAACGTACTCGGTTCGTACCCGCAGGCACAGGAAGCGATTTGACAGATTGCGGATGCGGATCGCAGCAGGCTGCGGCCTTGCAAGGCATCGGAACGCCAGAGGTGCCGGAGGCCCCGTCAGGCCGCGGCCGAGGCGAGACGAGGGATTTACGGAATACGGATCAACGGAATAACGGAGATTTCGATGCGACGACCGTTCGTAGCCGGCAACTGGAAGATGAACCTGAACCTGGCCGAGGCGCAGGCCCTGGCCACCGGCCTCAAGCAACGCATTCCACCGGGCGTGCCCGTCGACTTAGCCCTGTGCCCGCCGTTCGTCTACCTCCTCGCTGTAGGCCAGAGCATCCAAGGCTCCGCGTTCAAGCTCGGGGCCCAGAACGTGTACTTCCAGGAGAAGGGCGCGTTCACTGGCGAGATCTCGCCCGGCATGCTTACGGACACGGGCTGCACCTATGTGATTATCGGACATAGCGAGCGGCGACACATCCTCGGCGAGAGTGGCGAGGCCCTTGCCCGGAAGGTACGGGCGGCTCAGAAGGCGGGCCTGCATGTGATCTACTGTGTGGGCGAGAAGCTTGACGAGCGCGAGACGGGGCAGACGGAGGCGGTGCTGGCCCGCCAGATTGACGAGGTCTTCGGTCCGGATGTGGACCTTGCGGGGGTCACGATAGCCTACGAGCCGGTCTGGGCGATCGGCACGGGGCACACGGCCACGCCCGCCCAGGCGCAGGAGGCCCATGCGTTCATTCGCAATCGATTGGCAACAATGTATAATAAGGGGCTCGCCGCCGAGCTGCGGATTCAGTACGGCGGCAGCGTCACCGCTGCCAACGCCCGCGAATTGATGTCGCAGGCGGATGTCGACGGGGCGCTGGTGGGCGGAGCGAGTCTGAAGGTCGACGACTTCGCGAAGATCATCGAGGCAACGATGGCGGCCAAAGGGCTCCGGTAGGGTCCGCCGGGCGGACCGCCATCCATGATCGCGTCCGCAGGAGCGGACGCTGGCCGGCAGGTTGCCGGTGCTGAGCAAGTGAGGACAGTCGGATGAGTATTCTGGCGATGCCCCTGTTGAATTACGTTACCGCGACGCTCTTCATTCTCGTCTGCATCCTGACGATGCTCATCGTCCTGATCCAGAAGGGGCGCGGCGGAGGCCTGAGCGGTGCGTTCGGTGGCGTCGGCGGGCACAGCGCCTTCGGCGCCAAGACCGGCGACGTCTTCACGTGGATCACCGTGGGCCTGGCCACCTGCTTCCTGCTGCTGGCCGTTCTCCTGAACTTCGTCTTTGTCAAGCTCCCGTCGACCGTCGGCAACGCGACGCAGACGGGAACGACGCAATCCCCCTCGGGGCAGGAAGGCGCCGCTCCCCGGGCACAACCGCCGGCAGGCTCCGACGCCCCGGTGAGCCAGGCGCCGGCAAGGCCAGCGGGGCCGGCGACCCCGCCGCCTGTCAATTCGCCCTCGCCAGCCCCGGCGGGTCCCGCGTCCGGCACACCAGCCTCTGAGAAACCTGCCCAATGATCCTCTCCATGACGGGTTACGGCGATGCGCAGCTCGTGCAGGACGGCGTGGGTTATACGCTCGAGATCCGCAGCCTGAACAATCGGTACTTCAAACCGACCATCAAGCTTCCGGAGCACCTCCAGTTCCTGGAGGCTGAGGTGGACAAGCTCCTGCGGAGCCGGCTCACGCGCGGCACGGTGAACTACACGCTCCGCGTGCGGGATACGAGCGCCCAGGCGGCCTACGAGATCAACGTGGCGGCGCTCCAGGCCTATCTCGACCAGCTCAACTCGGTCCGCTCCACCGGTCCGGTCTCGGTCGATCTCGCGACAGTGCTGGCCCTGCCGGGCGTGTGCCAGCCGCCGGAAATGAATGAGGCCCAGCGTGAGCGGCAGTGGAAGATCGTCTCGACCCTCACCAGTGAGGCGCTGGACAAGATGATCGCCATGCGGGCCGAAGAAGGCCGCGCGCTGCGCGATGACCTGCTCCGGCATACGGCCGCCGTGCGGTCGGAACTGACGGCCATCGCGGAACGCTGCCCTCTGGTCGTCGCCGAATACCTCAAGCGGCTGACCCAGCGGGTCAACGAGCTCGTCGGCCAGGCGAAGCTTCAACTGGCCGAGCAGGACCTGGCCAAGGAAGTCGCCCTCTTCGCGGAACGATGCGATGTGAGCGAAGAGATCTCGCGGCTGCGGAGCCACCTCGACCAGTTCGACCGCCTGTGCGACGGCAAACAGCACGCCGGGCGCAAGCTCGACTTCCTCGCGCAGGAGATGCTCCGCGAGGCGAACACGATCGGCAGCAAGTCGAACGACACGGAAATCGCCCGCCACATCGTCGAGATCAAGGCCCTGATCGATCGGCTGAAGGAGCAGGTACAGAACGTGGAATGAGAGGCGGCCACCTGCGCCCCCGCGCCGGCCGCCGCTCGGCATCAGGATACATCGCACCGTGACAACGCCCGCAGAAAAAACCTCCCGGGACTGGCTCCTTGTTGCGGAGCAGCAGTTGCAGCAGGCGGAGGCCCGCTGGCACGAGCCGGGCTCGCGCGAGCCCGCCGTCATCGGTCTGGTTCTCGCGGCGGAGCGGCTTCTCAATGGCGCGCTCGTGGCCCGGTCCCTGCCGCCTGTGGAATCCGTCGACCTCCCCGCGCTTCTCGCACGGGCGCAGCAGGCCGGCGCGCCGGTATCCTTCTTCGCCCCGACGGCCAAGACGCTGGCGGAGCTCTACCCCGCCGCCCGGTACGGATTCCTCGACGACCGGGTGAGCTGGGAACAACTCAGCGCCCTGCGCGATGATGTGCGGCGGCTGCGGAGCACGGTATTCCCCCGGGCGGCCGCCCCCGTCTCGCACGGCGGCGTGCTGGTATGCATCAGCGGACCGAGCGGCGTCGGCAAGAGCACGATCTGCCAACGGCTGACGCAGCGCCTGGATGCCTTCCTGAGCGTCTCGGCGACCACGCGTCCGCGTCGGGAAAACGAGGTTCACGGCAAGCATTACTACTTCATCACGCGGGAGGAATTCGAGCGTCGCCTTGAAGCAGGCGGCTTCCTGGAATATGCTCGCGTGTACGGCGGGCAATACTACGGAACGCCGGCGGAACCGGTCCTGGAGGCGTTGTCCGCCGGCCGGATCGTGATTCTCGAAATCGAGATTGAGGGCACCATTCAGGTCGCGCGGCGGTTTCCCGAGGCCGTGACGATCTACGTGCTGGCGCCCTCGGCGGACGATCAACAGCGGCGGCTCGTTGGCCGCCATGAAGACAGCGAACAGGCCATCCAGGAACGGCTCGCAAAGGCGGACGGCGAAATCCGCTATGCGAAGGAGTGCGGCGTTTACAAGTACTTCGTGGTGAACGCGGTCCTCGACGAGACCGTAGAACGAATCGAGTCGATTATCCGGGCGCACCGGCAGAAGGCGAAGGAGAGTATCAGCGTATGATCGAAGCACTCAAGAGCGACGAGATCATCCAGAAGATCGGCGGACGGTTCAAGCTGACCGCGCTGATGCAGAAACGGTGGCTGGAGCTCATGCAGGGCAGCCGTCCGATGGTCGAGCCCGAAGGCAAGACGACGCTCGAGATCATCGCACAGGAGATTCTCGAAGGAAAGATCGCGATCGACTTCGGACAGAGCGATACCGATCCGGGCACGGCGAAGTCGTAGGCAGACACCGAGACATCCGGCCCCTGCGGCCGCGCGTTACGGCGCCGTCGTACGCCGGCGGTGACAGGGGACCGGACGGCGGCGGGAACACGAGATGGCATCCGTTCAGCACAACATCGAGGCGCCTCACGCCGACCTCACGGGCTACGAGGTTCTGGTAGGGGTGTGCGGCGGGATCTCCGCATACAAGGTCTGCACCGTCGTTTCTACCCTGGTGCAGCGTGGCGCGGGCGTAACGGTGGCCATGACCGAGGCCGCGACAAAGTTCGTCGGCCCGCTGACCTTCCAGTCGCTGACGGCGAGGCAGGTGTTCACGACCCTCTGGTCGGCCGAGGCCTACTACGATCCGCAGCATATCCGCCTTACCGAGGCGGCGGATCTGTTCCTGATCGCCCCGGCCACCGCGAACATCATTGGTAAGATCGCCTGCGGCATCGCCGACGACCTGCTCAGCACGCTCGTGATGACGGCCGACTGTCCCGTGTTGCTCGCGCCGGCCATGAACACGCGGATGTGGCAGAACCCGATCGTGCAGGCGAACGTGACAAAGCTTCGTGGCACGGGCCACCCCATCATCGAGCCGGTCTCCGGCTGGCTCGCATGCCGTACCGTCGGCCCCGGCCGGATGGCCGAGCCGCAGGTCATCCTCGCAGAAGTCATCGAGCGACTTCGTGCCAAACCGCCGAAGAGCAAGTCCGCCAAGGCGCGTTGACCGTCTCGCGGGGAGTTCGCAAATGGCGGTGTCCCGGAAGATCAACTCTCCGTGAGCATGCGAGGTCGAACGTGCGTATTCTGATCACCGCCGGGCCGACGCGGGAATTCTTCGACACGGTGCGGTTCATTTCCAATCCGTCGTCGGGAAAGATGGGCTACGCCCTCGCGGCGGCAGCGGCGCGGCGGGGGCATGACGTGGTGCTCCTCTCGGGACCGGTCGCGATCAACCCGCCAAGGACCGTCCGGACGGTAAACGTCACGACGGCTGCCCAAATGGCCGCCGCCGCGAAGCGGGCCTTTCGCCGGGCAGACGCGGCGATTCTCACGGCGGCCGTCTGTGACTACCGCCCGCGCGAACCCCTCACCCGCAAGCTCAAGAAACAGGCGCGGCCGCGCACCGTCACGCTCGAGCCGACGGAAGACATCGCCGCATCGCTCGGCCGGACCAAGGGGCGGCGCGTCACCATTGCGTTCGCAATGGAGGACTACAACCACCATCGTCACGCGGCGTACAAGCTCGTCCGCAAGCGCTGCGATGCGATCATCCTGAACGGCCCGGAAAACATCGGCGCCGACCGCGCGACGGTCGAGGTGCTCGTCGCCGGCGAAGGCTGGACCGGTCCCTGGCAGGGGACAAAGCGGCAGGTGGCCGAGCGGATCGTGCGGCTCGCCGAGCAACTGGCGGCGAGGAAGAACCCGCCCCGCGTACGCAGAAATGCGAAACGAGAACGCACATGAGTGAGCCGCTCCCCGCCGCCGCCGAGAACATCTATGCCCCCCTGCGAAGGCGCATGGTCCAGGAACAGCTCCGGAACCGGGGCATCCGGGACGAGCGGGTGCTGGCCGTCATGAGTCATATCCCCCGCGAGCGATTCGTCGGCGCCGCGAACCTCGCGGCGGCCTACGAAGACCGTGCTTTGCCCATCGCCGAAGGTCAGACCATCTCCCAGCCGTACATGGTTGCCGCCATGACCGCCGCCCTCCAACCGGCAGCAACTCACCGCGTGCTCGAGATCGGCACCGGCTCCGGATACCAGACGGCCATCCTCGCCAGGCTTGCCAGGGAGGTGTACACCATCGAGCGGATCGAAAGCCTGTCGCGCGAAGCTGCACGGCTGCTGGGCGAATTGGACCTCGTGAACATCCACTATCGCGTCGGCGATGGGACGCTTGGCTGGCCTGACGCCGCCCCGTTCGATCGCATCCTCGTCACCGCCGGTGCGCCGCGGATACCTTCACCGCTGGTCGATCAACTCGCCGAAGGCGGCCGTCTCGTTATCCCCGTCGGCTCGGCCGAGAGCCAGACGCTCGTCGCCGTGGAGCGCTACGGCGACAAGACGATCGAACGCCCTCTGATGGGATGCCGCTTCGTTCCGCTTGTGGGCCAAGCCGGCTGGGGCGGGACTTCCACGCCACAAGAACAGTAAGACCCGTCACAACGAGTTTGCCGTAACTTACTATTTGGAGGATGGTTACAGCCTGCGCTCGGGATCCAGGGATGCCGCCTCGATTGGTGCGCCCCTGCCGTATCCACAGTAAACCGACGCCCACACTGCTCAGGGCCCACGTAGCAGCGGATGCGATCCGACCCGTGGCGGAGCGATTGAAGAAGGCAAACCGCGACTACCCTTCCACGGAACGGACTTCTGTAAGTCCTTTTCTTACATATTGATAAGTCCGCCATTATGGCTCGGAACAATTGCGGTCCGATGCCCCAACAAGAAAACCGAGAAAAACCTATTGACATAGCACACTAGTACATTACACTTTTCCGTAGGTGTTGGATATGGTGGATAAGCTACCCATCACGCTCGACAGGCAAAGCGGCATCCCCGTTTACATTCAACTCGGGGAACGTATCCGCCTCCTGATCCGGCAGGGCTTGCTACGGGCGGGTGACCCCTTGCCCACTGTCCGCGAACTGGCCGTGGAGCTTGGCATCAACGCCAATACGGTCGCGCGGGTCTATCGCGAGTTGCAGGCCGACGGCGTCCTCCGGCTTGAGAGGGGCGGCGGGACGTCGGTGGCCCAGACCGGCAACCGGACGCTGGACGCCGACCGCTTTCGCGAGATGGAACACAAGGCATTGGAGCTGATCCGGCTGGCGCGGCAGGCCGGCATGCGTTGCGGAGAACTGTCGCAGTTGATCGAGGCACGCTGGCAGGAGATTGAACATGAAAGGTAGCCCGAACGTCGTGACCGTGATCATCCTGGTGTTGACCGCTGGAATCGCGCTCGGCCTGGGATACGGCCTCTCCGCGCATCCGTGGCTGATCGGCCTCGTGGTAGTACCCGGCGTGGTGCTCTCCGCCTCGCCGCGCGTCATCCTCGAGTGGGAGCGCGGTGTCCTGCTGCGGCTCGGGAAGTTTCGCCGCGTGCTCGCGCCCGGTGTGGCCTGGGTCATCCCCGGCATGGACCAGGTGACCTCCGTGGTGGACATGCGTATTCGTTCGACCTCGTTTTCGGCAGAGAAGACGCTCACCCGCGATACCGTTCCCGTCGACGTGGATGCAGTGCTCTTCTGGGTCGTCACCGATGCGAAGCGCTCGGTCCTGGAGGTGAAGGAGTATCAGCCGACCGTGACATGGGCGGCGCAGACGACCCTGCGGGATGTGATCGGACGGACCGAGCTGGTCCGGATGATCTCGGACCGCGAGGGTCTGGACAAGGAACTCCAGACGGCTATCGACGCCAAGACGAGCGATTGGGGTATCACCGTCCAATCGGTCGAGATTCGGGATGTTCGGATCCCGCCGGGGCTGGAAGATGCTATGAGCCGCAAGGCCCAGGCGGAGCGAGAGAAGCTCGCCCGGGTCATCCTCGCCGAGAGCGAAGTCCTCGTTGCCGAGCAGATGGAGAAGGCGGCAGCGGTGTACGAGAAGAAGGCTCATGCGATGCAGTTGCGAGCGATGAACATGACGTACGAATCCGTCAAGGAGCGCGGGGCCCTAATGGTGATTCCGTCGGGAATGGCCGACTCGATGAACACCGGGGTAATCGGAATGGCCGCCTTGGGCTTCCGTAATGCGTCCTCGGCGCAGAATGGGAAGTCCCCATGATCCCGACGATCCCGCTGAAGGCCCGGAGCGTCGGCGCGAGCCCGTTCGGGGTGTTCATGAAACGGCTGACGAACCGCCCCGTTCGGCTCCGTGATGCGTCGCTTGAGAACTGCGCTGTGATGCCGCTCTTTGACGCGCGAGGCGTCACGGTCAGGGTCGCGATGCTGTCCGCGCGGACGCGGGAGTGCTGGGTATTCGATTGGCAGCCGGGCCTGGTATACGTGCCGTGGTTGCGCGCCGTCCGGGTGGACATCCCGCGCGCGACGTCGCAACGGGTCGTCACCGGCGAGCCGCTCTGGCTCTTCGATCCGTCCGGGCTGATCGAACTCGGCCTGGCCGGCCTGTGCGGCGGGACCGTCGCGTGGAACGCAGCGGATGTGCTGCCGAAGACTGTGGTCGCCGTGGGTTGGCGGCGCGACCTGTCCCGGATCTCCGGCGTGTGGTTCAAGAAGAAGGGCGGCGGCACGGAACTTGGCAGGTGGAAAGCGGATTGGCTGGCAGACGCGTTACCGTCGACGACGGTGGCGGTACCCGCGCCGGCCGCGACAACATCTCTACGCCCCACGGTGCAGGCGCCCGCAGGCGCAACGCGCAGGTGGGTGCTGGACCCGATCTGGATGCGACAGGAGAGGTGAATCATGTGGCACGTGCACGTATGGATGATCCCCACGCTGGTGGTGATACTCTCCATCGGAAAGGGCGGCGCGGCAGACGCCCAGAACGAGGCGAAGACCGCTCGCGCACGCGAACTCCTTCACTTCCTCATCGACGGCAAGTACAAGGACTTTGCCGACGCCGGCTCGAAGGAGATGAAGGCGGCACTGAGCCCGGAGGAAGCCGAACAGATCTGGACGGGGATCACGTCACAAGTCGGTCCGTACCGGTCCGAGGTCTCCGCCCGGCTCACCAAGGTCCAGGGGTTCTACTCGGTTCAATTCGTGTGCCGCTGTGAACGTGGCAAGATCACGCTGCGGATCGTCGTCGATCAAGCGGATCGCCTCAGCGGCCTTTGGCTCGACGGCGTCGAGCGCGATGTCGTCTGGTCGCCGCCCGACTACGCCAATGCCAATGCCTTCCGTGAGGAGAAGGTCACCGTCTCGGCCGGACGGTTCCCGTTGCCCGGCACGCTGACGCTCCCGAAGGCCGCCGGCCCGCACCCGGCCGTCGTGCTGGTCCACGGCTCCGGCCCGCACGACGAGGATGAGACTGTCGGCGCCAACAAGCCGTTCCGCGATCTGGCCTTCGGCCTGGCGAGCCGCGACGTCGCCGTGCTCCGTTACGAAAAGCGGACACACAAGCACCCGACGGCGACGATGCCCTCGGGCTGGACGCTCGATACGGAGACGATCGATGACGCCCTCGCCGCGGCCGACCTCCTGCGAAAGCGCCCCGAGATCGACCCGAAGCGGGTTTTCATCGCCGGTCACAGCCTCGGCGCGTTCGCCGCGCCGTTTATCGCAGCGCGCGACCAAAGACTTGCGGGCATCATTCTTCTGGCCGCCACCGCCCGCCCGTTCCTCGACGTACTCCAGGACCAGCTCGAATACCTCGCCGGGCTCAACGGCGCCCCCGACGAGAACGCGAAGAAGCAGCTTCGCGAGGCCAGGGAGGCCATTGCGGCGATCCGCGCGGGAAAGCTGGAGGGCGCCTGCGAGAAGCTCGGCATGCCCGCCGCCTATGGCGCCTATGTGCAGCAGCTCGACAGGCTGAACCCGATACAGGAGGCGGCCAAGCTGAAGCTGCCCATCCTCATCCTCCAGGGCGGGCGCGATTACCAGGTCACCCCGAAGGAGTTCGCGATCTGGAAGAAGTCGCTCGGCGACCGCGGGAACGTCACGTTCAGGCTCTACGACGGACTGAACCACCTGTTCATCTCCGGCGAGGGCCAGTCAACACCGGCCGAGTATGACAAGGCGGGACACGTGGACAGGCAGGTGGTGGCGGATATCGCCGCGTGGATCGAGCGGCAGGTTCACTAAAGCCGTCCGTAGTGACGGAGCTTCCAGGCCTGGTGACGGGCGTACTGCCGGCGTTTGCGTGCGGAGAGGACCTCGATCCGGCGCCAGAGTTGCTTCCACTCGGCCCCGTCGCGGCCCCAGCCGGAGAGAACCCGACGCAGGAAACGCGCGCGGTCGGTCCGCGTGACGACCGCACAATGCTCCAGACTCACGCTCAGGCGGGCGAGGGCGCCGTACAGCGCCGCGGTCGGCGGCCTCACGGCACGCCGCCGGATGACCAGCCCGTCGAGATCCACGAGGCTCAGCCGCGGCCGCGTCGCGAACTCGTCGTCCCACTGGATCATCACGTTGGGCGCCTTGAAATCCTTGTGGATGAATCCGCGGGCATCGAGCCGCCTGGCGAGATCGCAAAGCGCCTCGATCAACACATCCTTGGCGCGGCGCAGACGCCGGGGATCCAGCCGCGACAGCCGGGTTGCGATGACGGCGTCGAGGTCGTGCGCATCCGGCAGCGCCTCGGTAATCACGATGCTGTCCAGAAGGAAACCGAACCGCCGACGTTCCAGGACGGCCAACGGGCGGGCGGTCGGCATGTCGCGGTGGATCAGTGCGTAGCCTCGCCGCCACGTGCGGAGGTTGCGCGACTCGCGAAACATCAGCGAGATCCTCCGCCGCAGGCTGCGGGCCAGCGACCTCTTGCACACCACGGGCAACGGCTCCGGCTCAACGGGCAGGCTCCGCAGGCAGACCGTCGCGGAGTGCGAGGCCTTGAGCATCTGCCATGCCTCCTGCGGACGCAGCCACGCCAGCGGATCCCGCAGCCACGTTTCCCATTGCCGCCGCTCGAATACCGTCGTCGAGGCGCGCGAACCGGCCACCGCGTGCTTCGCGCACAGGAACGCGTGCCCCCGCCAGCCGCCCGGCACGCGAATCCGCGTGAAGTACCGGTTCGTGCGCATCACCCGGCGATCGCGCTGGGCATAAAGCTCCTGTGCATGCCGCCACGCGCGGCGATCAAGCGCCGCCACCAGTTGCCGACAGTCCAATCCGAGTTTCCGCGCATACGGCGAGCGATCGCCCAGGGCGGCGCGAGCTTCCAGGTATCGGTGCAGGAACCGGATCCGCTGCGTGAGCCCGGCATGGCGGCGGAACCATTGGTTCAGTTGCGCGAGGTTACGGATCACGGCGCGATCCGACACAGAACGGCCGATGCGGACGCCGTGAAGGTCAACGAAGTAGACCTTCGGTTGATTCTCGTGCGAAGCGTCGTTGGCGACGAGGAGGTTGCCGGCGTGAAGATCGACATGGCGGAACCCGGACTGGTGCGCCGCCGCGATCAGGCCGGCGACCGCGCGAATGATCGCGTTCGCGCGGCGGTAGCGGAGGACCGGATCAGCGATCGTGTTCAGCTCGGTCCAGTACTGGTTGAGCGGCACGGCATTCGGAAGGGCGGCCGTCAGCAGAACGCACGACGCTCCGCCCCGAAACGAGCGTCGATAGCCGCACGCGACCGGCTCCACTGCCGGCAGGTCATACCGCTGCGCGTACTCGGCCACCCGCCACTCCGACAGGCACGCCGGGCCGCGAACCCAACGTTTGATCCGCGCGACGAGATCGTCGGTCGTGTAAACCTTCGCGTATATCTCCCGGTCACGGCAGCGGACGCGCCACACCTGACGGCCGTCGTTCTCCTTGACCAGTGAGGCCGACCGGCACTGCGCCAGCTCGCTCCATCGCGCCGGGGGAATCTCGTCGAGAACCGATGCGTAATCCTCGCGGACGTGCCAGCGGCAATTCCCGACGTCGCCGCGAACGATGGTTCGGCCGCGGGCGTCCGTCCCGAGAGCCACAAACGAGGAGCCGCCGCAAACGGCCGGGAGGCTGTTCGCAGATTCGATCGCCTTGGACGCGCAGGTTGCGTCAAGAAGGTCCATACGCATCGAAGTACGGAATCGCCGCGGAAACTGCACGACGATAAAGTCCAAACTGAACGGCGCATTGTACGGCAGAACAGGCGACCCGGCAACCGACGACCATCTGCCGGATTGACGCAGGCCTTTGCAGCCGCTACGGTCCTCCTCTATGAGTATTCCCGCGCACCGCGTTGCGCTCCTCATCGTGCTGCTGATGCTGCTGGCCGGCGGGCTTCTCCTCGCGGCCGACTATGCGACCCGGCCCGCCCTGCTCGCCGGTCCTCTGCTCCAAAAGGTCGAAACGGACGGCTTCACGGTCGTGTGGTGGACCACACGTCCCTCCGACGGCGCGCTTGAGGTCGTCCAGGGCGGGCGCATTGTCCGACGGGTCCCCGGGGCGGCGCAGGCAAACCGGCGAATGCTCGCGACGGTGACCGGCCTCGATCGTTCCGACGATCTTGCGTATCGAATCGTGCATCGGTCCTGGATCGGGCGGCGGCATACCATGGCCGCGGGTCGTGGCAGGCTGGCGAAGCGGCCGGAGGAACCCCTCCGCTTCATCGCCTTTGGCGACAGCGGCTCGGGCAAGGCGCCGCAATACGAACTCGGCGCCGCGATGCCCGACTTCAAGCCCGACCTGGTGATCCATACCGGCGACCTGGTTTACCCGGCCGGCCGGTGGAGCGACTACGGTCCGCGCTTCTTCCTCCCCTACCGTGAGCTGATCCAGGACGCCCCGTTTTACCCGTGCCTCGGCAATCACGACCTCAAGACGGACGGGGGCAAGCCGCTGCTGTCCACCTTCGAGCTTCCGGCCAACGGGCCGACCGATCTGCCGCACGGATCGAACTACTGGTTCGACTGCGGCCCCGCGCGATTCGTGGCTATCAACTCGTGCGAGCCCCCATGGACGCTCAAGGAGCGCATTGCCCCGTGGCTCGAAAACGTCCTCGCGTCGGCCGGGGCCCGGTGGCGATTCGTCATCGTCCCCAATCCGCCCTCCACCGGGTCCAGGCATCATCCGGACGCCCGCGTGGAAGAAGCCCTCGTGCCCGTCATGGAACAAAACGGAGTGGATGTCGTGTTCTGCGGCCACAACCATCTGTACGAACGAACGAAACCGATCCGGGGCGGGCGCGTCGTGCCCGACGGCGAAGGCATCTGCTATATCGTAACCGGCGCCGGGGGTGGCGGGTTGTACGCCGAACGGGATGACCGCCCGGACTACATCGCCGTCTTTACGAAGGACGATGACGCCGGTTACGGCTTCACGGTCGTCGATCTTTTGCCGGAGGCCCTGCACCTGCGGCAGATCAACCGCCTCGGCCAAGTGGTGGACGACTGGACTTGCGCCCGCCGACCCACAAGCCGCCCTGCCGGCCGGTCGGCGCCCTGAACCCGAAACCCGCGGAGAACCGGAGCGATCGCGCGAGGCCGAGGCGCGTTGGCGGTGCGCGTGCCGTCCTGCGGAAACGTCGGCCCCGCTCTGGCGTTCAACCGCGTGCCTGGGACAGGACCGAGGGAACACCCGCGACGTCGCGGTACGAGGGCTTCGGGGAGGATGCGAACTCGGGCGCCGGCGCTAACCGCCGGCTGTCGGCAACGGCCGGGCTGCGCGGACGCGAGAGCCATCCCACGACGAGGAAACCCGCCGCATACACGAACAGGAAGAAGCTGAACCCATACCGGCCGGCCGCCACGTAGATCGCCCAGTACGCCAGACAGTATGCGCCGAGCATCATCTCGACGTACCAGAGGCGCGTGTGAATCGGCTTATAGCGGCTCGCATACGCAGCCTTGCGTCCGACACTGCCGGACTTGGGCGTTCGCTCGAAGACCCCGCCCCGCTGGAACAGCCCCTGCAACACCGCGATCATGTTGTTCACGCACAGTCCCGTCCCCAGCACCATCAGCAGCGGGATGATCCGCAACCCGCTGAAACCGCCTCCGAGGCTGTAACGAGCGTAGCCGTAACAGAGCGGCGGCGCCACGGCGCTGGCGAAGATGATCCCCCAGCCCAGCAGGAGCCACGTGAGATAGGATCCCGGATCGATCATCCCCACCATCGGCCGCGCCAGCACCGCCAGGATCACCATGAAGATCGCGATGGAGTAGTGGGTCAGGTGCAGCGTCGCCTCGAGCTTCTGCCCGATCGTCAGCGGCGCCCGCCAGATCCGCGGCAGCAGCTTGACGGCCGTCTGAATGGAGCCCTTCGCCCAGCGGCGCTGCTGGCTCTTGAGGGCATTGACCTGGTTGGGCAACTCGGCCGGGCACGCCAGATCGAGGCAGTAGCCCATCTTCCAGCCGCCGAGCTGCGCCCGGTAGGAAAGGTCGAGGTCTTCGGTAAGCGTGTCGCCCTGCCAGCCGCCGACGGCCGGATCGAGGATCGCCGCGATCCGCCACATCCCCGCCGTTCCGTTAAAGTTCATGAGCAGCCCGTTCCATGCGCGTGCACCCTGCTCAATGGCGAAGTGCCCGTCGATGCCGAGCGACTGCGCGTGGGTGAGCCAGGATTCGTCCGCGTTCAGATGGGCCCATCGCCCCTGAATGCACGCGAGCTTGGGGTCCGTCGCGATAAGCGGGACGGCGCGGCGGAGGAAGTCGACCGGGGGAATGAAGTCGGCGTCGAAGACGGCGGCGAACTCCCCGCGACACCGTTTCAGGCCCTCCGCCAGCGCCCCGGCTTTGAAGCCTTCGCGATTGTCGCGACGGATCACCTGAATATCCACACCCTGAAGCCGCAAACGGCGGGCGGCGTGATCCACCAGGAGCCTCGTCTCGTCCGTACTGTCGTCGAGAACCTGTATTTCGTGTTTGCCGGCCGGGTACTCCATCGCGGCGACGGCGTTCATCACGCGGACAGCGACGTCCGCCTCGTTGTAGATGGGGATCTGGCTGGTCACGACAGGCCACGCGTCGTCCGGCGTTTCGCGGCGGTACTTCTCGATCGTCGCCCGCTGTTCAGCCACCTGGCTCGTGGAGCGCCGACGGAAGAGAAAGACCAGCACATACAGGTGCAGCCCATAGACGGCCAGCACGAGGCTGCACGTGAGAAAGACGATGACAATGAGGCGTTCCGTAAGTAGGTGCACGGCAGGATCTCGGCTCAGCGGATTTCGGACGTCAGCCCGGCGATCCGGGCCCGCCCGGCGCCCGCTTCAGAGGTTCAGTAACCTGACCTTCTCAAGACACCCATGATCCCGGGCGAGAGACCCGGCCAATCCATCCAGCCGCCCACCGCGACCGACCGCGCCCGCTTTCCGGCCGCAGAGGCGCTGAAATTGGGGGAGCCACGAGGCGACGACGTCCATTTCGTACCCCTCGAAGCTCCCGGATATCTCCAAGACCTTCGATGCGCCCGTCTGAACTGGACGCCGGCACGCATCCCGAACGAAGCCGTCAACCTGCTCCGTCGGTTTGGCGTCAATCCTTTTAGCCGCGCACACCCGCGACCGCCGGTCGATCGGGCGTACGCCCTACAGAATCCGCACACTGTAGCTGCATCGGCCGAAGATGTCAACTGAAGGACACAATCAAAGCTAACCTCAAATCCGCCAGAGGCTTCCGACGCCCGTCAGAGCCTGGGCATCACATAGCAATAGGCCCAGTAGCGGTACTCGCTCCAAGCCTGCTCCGACAGGGTATTGCCCGGCATGAGGGGAATATCCCGCGGCACGAACTCGATCTTCAGACGGATGACCGATCGACCGCGCGTCAATTCCCGCGGCAGGAGAAACTCGTCCTCGCGCCAACGGCGATTGGATGTCTGGACGTTGTGCTGCGTCGCCCCGAGTTCGCCCTTCGGGTTGCTGTAAACCACCGTATTCGAGCCGGCGGCGTACCAGTAGCCGACCTCGTGCCAGCCGATGGAAGTCGCTCCCACATCCGCAATCCAGACCCTCGCGCACTGGTTCGGAAAAGCGTAGTCCATCTTCCGCCGAAGGAGAACGCCGACATTCTTCGGGTCCAGCTTGAGTGTGAACACGGATTCGCCCTTCATGTAACGCCCGGTATCGGTTGTAGCGGGGCAGATCTCCTTGCCGTCGAGGTGGTCGGGCCCCCACTCGTATCGCGACGTGAGCGTCTGCACGGGCGAGGCTGTAGGCGAGACGTACTCGTGCGCCGCCTCATCCTCTGCGTCGCCGACATGGAACGCGTCAGTGAGTCTCAGACACGGCTGGTGCAGGCCGTACCAGTACGTCACGCTGCGATAGTGTTCGATCGATCGGTTCTCGCCGCCATGCTCGAGCTGGATGCGGGCGTTACGGCCGAACGGCATCAGGTCCGCGAGGAGAAAGCGGTAGGCCGACTCGATCTTGTCCTCGTCGCACCGGGCCGACCTGGCATCCCTGGCCCCAACCGGATGCCCGGCGAACGGAAGCGTCATCGGCCGGCCACCCCAGTAGTCGCCGCCTCCCCCCCACTCCTCCGGGCCGGGGCCCTGAGCCTGCGGCGTATTGCTGTCGTCGAAGAAGAAGCGGGGGTCGCCTTCGAGCGTGTTGAGCACGGCGCGGTCGGAGAAGATGAACGACGTGCCGACGAAGTGGCCGCACCACTCGCCGCCGCCCTCGACCTTCGTCGTGTCGAGCAGGACAAGATCCCTGCCCGGCATCGGCTCGCCGTGATCGACGTACGTCGCATGAAACTCGCCGACCCAGTTGGCGGGGTCTGTGTAGGGCTGATAGCGGATGCTCCAGTCGAGATCGGTGACCGGCGAGCCTTCCGTCTCCGCCAGCTCGAAACGGGCGCTCCGCATGAACGGCATGGGGAAGTACATCGCGAAGTGCACGGTCCTCTCCGCAAACCGGATGCTCACCGGGAAGGCCTTGACCAGGTATTCCCGGTCGTCGCGGTTGTAGATCGTCCCCGCGCCGAAGAGCAGATTCACCGGCGCATCGACCGACGCGACCGCTCTGCCGTCCCAGTAGATCCGCAGCCACGCCTTCGAGAACGCCATCGCCTGCGCCTCGGGGATGCGGAACTTGATCGCGCGGATCGTGGAAGGCGCAGCGTTAATCTGCGCAAGTGTCCTCGCCTCATACGCCTGCAGGGTCAAGCGACCATCGAGGGAACGAGTCGCGGGAACCGGGTTCCGGGGTCCGGGTTCCGGGTCTCGGGTCTCGGCCGCGCCAGCCCCCCTCCCCGGAAGGGAGGGGTCCGGGTAGGGTCGGGACGTTCCAGTTTGCACGCGGCCACACTCACCCCATCCCTCTCCCTCGAAAGGAGAGGGGGAATTGTCCGCGGCAGGCGCAATATCCGTTCCCGCCCTGGCGATCAGATCGAGCACATCCCGCGGCGGCACATCGTCGGGCGTCCAGCCCTTGATCGACCGGCTGAGATTCGTCATCCCGGGGGCAAACTTGTGATAGATGTAGTAGCCCGTGCCGTAGCGGGTCCGCTCGTACGCCATCGTGAACGACCGCTCGAACGGCAGCGGCACCCACATCAGGTCGGCGCCCTTCGTCTGCGACCAGGTCCACGTGAGCGGGTTGGGAAACGGCCTCTCGGGGATGAACACGGAGTCCTCGCGCGGGTGTTCAGGGTCGGCCGTGCTCGTCTCCTTCACAATGTAGTCGCACCCGTCGACAATGTAGTGCCAGGGGCTGCCGTGCCAGTGGTTGTACCGGGCGAACTCCAGGACCCCCGGCCCCATCACGTCAAGCGTGACGTTCCGGTCGTCAGCCAACTGGTAGAGGAAGTGGCTCGCGTCCGCCCCCTCGTTGCCGCCGGTGCGATCGTACGTGCTGGTCATGTACGCTCGCATCCCGATCCGCAGGTACGCCCATCGGTCCCACATGCGATAGGCATCCAGCCCGACGGGGATCATCGGCGGATCGTCGGCGTTTTTCAGCCCGCCGGTGGCGGCGCAGCCGGAGAGGCTCGCTGCCAGGGCGATAATCACGTTGAACGTAGGCGGTGCTGATGTTCGCATGATACCAAACGTACGGTCGGTCCTCTCGCCGACCCGCCGCGCGCCCGAGGCTTCGTGTCGGCGACTGGCGAGCCGTGCAGCCCCGGGGACTATTTCACCGGCCGAGAGACCACATTCAGGCCTTCCTGCACATCACCGGTGCTTGCGTTGTCGATCCGTTTGCTGCCCGTGAACCGGTTGCCGACGATCACGGCCGTCGCCACGTCCTTGCCGAGCTGAATCGCCGGGCCGTCGATGCCGAAGCGGCACGCCTGCACGGTCAGATCGCCACCGCGGGCCTGGATCAGGTACGCGCCCGTCGGCGCGGGCACGGAGTTCAGGAAGTTGCACTGATTCAGGCTCGTCGTGCCGCGTCCGCCGAGGATCGCGGCAACCTCGCATGGCCCCCAGAAGGCGCAGTTAGCCAGTTGCACGACGCCGGTGTGCGTGTCGGCCACCTCCAGGATCGCCCGGCCGCCCGTGCCGCCGACGAATTCGCCGTTGGTAATCAGCAGGCCCGGCGGCTGCGACTGCTCCACGACGACCGCCCGGTGGCACCAGTCCGCGCCGATGCCAAGAAAGTTGCCGTTCGCCGGACCGTGCGGCGAGGCGCGAAACCGGTAGCCGATCTTCGCGCCGTAGCAGAACGTGTTGTGGACGTACTCCCAGTCCGTGCGGGCGAAGTCGAACGCAATTAGGTTCTCCCAAAGGTACTTGCCCAGTTCCGCCCAGGCCGGCACGTTCGCCGCCTCGGTCCGTTCGCTCCAATAGTGCGGGTTGAAGTGCACGTTCTCGATCCGCCCGATGTCCGTGCACCGGTCCACGTAAACGCCGATCCTGAGCGGGCACCCGAAGCAATTGCGGATGTAGTGCAGTTCGTTGGCGTGCGTGCCGACGTCAATGGCCTTGTACGGATTGACGAACGTGCAGTCGATGATGTTGTTGTGCATGCCCCGGCCCTGAACCGTCCAGGGATAGGCGATGGTGCCGGGAATCCGCTGCAGCGGATAGAAGAACGTGATGCCACGGATCGTGCCGGACGGCTCGAGCGTGATCAGCGCCGGGCCGTCCTCCCGGCCGTGATCGGCGAAGACCTCGAAAACTGTTCCTCTCTTCACCTGCGCATGATGCGGCGCCTCCCAGACGCCGGCGAGCGTAACACCCTCGGGGACGCGAATGGGCCGATCGAGCCGGAATCGCCCAGCGCCCAGTTCCACGCGGGCTGCGCCCCGCGCGGCGGCACGATCAAGGGCCTGTTGGATGCTTGCCGAGTCGCCGGAGAAGGCGGGCCACGAGGCCGGCGGCGGAGCCTGCCCCGGCGAGCGAACGCCCGTAATCAGTATGCACAGGCCCGTGACAAGGACAGGAACTGAACGATTCATGCGCCGGTTGTCCTTTCCGGAAAACGACCTTACTCGATCCTGCCGACAGGTCCGCGAGTTTATCACGATCGCGCCGGGACACAACACCGTGCCGCAGCAACTTCGTGGCGGCACCACCGCTTGACAGTAGCGCTCCGCTCGATAAGCTCCAGTCAACACCCCGGAAGGAGAACGTCATGAAACCTCAACAGCGCAGCGAGTCATCACATAGCACGCGGCGGCGATTCCTCAAGTCCACCGGCGCGATGGCGGTCGGCCTTTCGCTGACGAACCGATCGCTCGCCGGCACGAAGACCGAGACGCTGGCCGTCTTCGGCGGCCCGAGGGCCGTCACGCACCCGCAGGCCGACGCCGACCGCTGGCCGCTCTACGGTCCCGAGGAAGAACGAGCGGTCATCGAGGTCCTGCGAAAGCCGACGTACGCCCCCAATCAGGAGTTGGAGAAGGACTGGAAGGAGTATTTCAAGGTTCCGTACGTCAAGGCGTACTGCAACGGCACCAGCGCCTTGGCCACGATGTTCTTCGCGCTCAACCTTCCGCCCGGCAGCGAGATCATGGTGCCCAGTCATACCTTCTTCGCGACGATCGTGCCGATGCGGCTCTTCGGCCTGGTGCCCGTCTTCGTTGACATCAACCCCCGCACGCTGAACTTCGACGTCGAAGACGCCAGGAAACGGCTCACAAAGAACACGAAGGCCGTGCTGCCCGTGCACTGGTTCGGCCTGCCGTGCGAGATGGACCACATCTGCGATTTCGCCAGGGAGAAGGGGCTGATCGTTCTCGAAGACGCGGCCCACGCACACGGCGCCTCGCTGAAGGGCCGGTACATGGGTACGTGGGGGGTCATGTCGATTTTCAGTTTTCAGCAGACCAAGCCGCTGCCCGCCATCGAGGGCGGCATGGGCATGTACCAGACCCGCGAGTACTTTGAGCGGGCATCCACCTTCGGCCATTACGATCTGCCCAAGACCTTCCCCGAAGACAGCGCCTATCGGAAGTACGAGGGCACCGGCCTCGGCCTGAAGTTCCGCATGCATCCGCTCGCGGCCGCCCTGGCCCGCGTGCAGTTGAAGAACCTGGAGAAACGTAACGCCGAGGGTGCCGCGCAGGTCCGCTCGCTCAACGATCAGATCCTCGACCTGCCCGGGCTGTACGAGCAGGCGCCGCGGGCGGACATGAAGCGCCTCTATTACGCTCACAACATGCTCTTCCTCGACGAGGCCAAGGCCGGCTTTTCCCGCGCGGCGCTGATCAAGGCGCTGCGGGCCGAAGGGGTGCAGGCGACGGCCTACAACTACCGCCTCCAGCACAAGTGCGCGATCTACGCCGAAGCCGAGTGGTGGCATCACAAACCGGAGATTCCCGATCTGCCCGGCTCGGAGCAGGCGAACCGCACGGCCGTCGGACTGCCCTACTTCACGTCCGCGGTGCCGGAACTCGTGGAGCAGTACGTCAAGGCATTCCGGAAGGTCTGGGCGCACCGGGAGGAAGTCGCCCGGCTCTGATCCGCCAGGCAAACAACACACCCGCGCGGCAGGCGTATAGCGACGGATTCGACTCGGAGGATGACATCCATGTTCAGACGCTTTTCCCTATGGCGCATCGTCTTTGCGGCCGTGGCCATGCCGCTTGCCGGCACCGGTTGTGCGAACCCTGCCGCCGCGCGGAACGCGGCAACGACAGAAGACCCCGGCAACCCGCTGGTCTGTCGTCTGGCGAACTACGGCAAGTACCAGGAGGCCGCGTGGACGCACCTGCCGTCGATCGGCATCCGATACGTGTTCCTGAACGTGCCGGCACCCGACGAGGTGGAAACGACGCAAAAGCGCCTCGCGGAGCATGGGCTGACCGCAATGGTGATGCGAGGCAACGCCGACTTCGCGAAGGACTCCGCCGTCGATGAACTGGCCGGACAGCTCGCGATCTGCGAGCGGATGGGTGTGAAGTACATGTTCCTGTCCTGCAAGGGTGCCGGAACGGACAAGCCGACCCTGTACGACCGGCTGCGGCGGGCTGGCGACGTCGCGCGGAGGCACGGCGTGACGATCGCGCTGGAAACGCACCCCGAGCTCGGCACCAACAGCGATGTCCACCTGGAAACGATGAAGCGGATCCACCACCCGAACGTGCGCGTGAACTTCGACAGCGGCAACATCCACTTTTATAACGAGGGGCGAAGCGCCCCGACGGAGTTGAGGAAGATCATCGACTACGTGGCGACGGTGGAGATCAAGGACCAGAAAGGCGGCCCCGGCGTGTGGAACTTTCCCGCGCTTGGCCGCGGCGACGTGGACATTCCCGCCGTGCTGCGCATCCTGAAGGAACACGGCTACAAGGGCCCGATCACGATGGAAATCGAGGGGATCAAGGGCGTTGAGTGGAGCGAGGCCGAGACGAAGAAGGCTATCGAGGACTCGGCGGCCTATCTCCGGACGCTCGGCCGGTTTCGCTGATCCGCCCGCCGTGAAATGCGTTCCCGGGGATGTGGAGAAAGTGGCAACCGAAGGGCAGGTCGGCTTGCGGTCTGCAATCGCATGGATAAGCGGAGGCAGGCGCGGCGCGCCCGAACCATCGCCCCTGCGACGGGCGAAGCGTGCCCGCCGAGACACGGGGCGGGGCCGGCGGTATAATGCACCCGATACTCAGGGCCGCGTAGAGCATTCCAGGAGGAAGAACCATGAGTCATCCGGATCGTTGCAGGAGCATGCGAAGCAGTCGTCGGACATTCCTTCGCGTCACCGCCGCCGTGGCTGCCGGCGCGGTCGGCCGTCCCTCCGTCGGCCGCGCCGCGGAAACGCTCGCGGTCGCAGGCGGGCGCAAGGCCGTCACCGTCCCCGAGAAGGAGCACAGCGACGCCTGCCGCTGGCCGCGTTTCGGCGACGCCGAGAAGAAGTTCGTCTCCGAGATTCTGGATCTCAGCGCGAGCACCTGCTACCGCGAGTTGCCGCTGTTCGAGAAGGAGTGGAAGGAATACCACCAGATCCCCTACTGCAAGAGCCACATGAACGGCACGAGCGCGCTGACCTCGATGTTCTTTGCGATGGACTTCCCGCCGGGCAGCGAGATCATGGTGCCGACGTACACGTTCTTCGGCACGATCCTGCCGATGCGTTTCTTCGGCTACGTGCCGATCTTCATCGACATCAACCCGAGGACGGCGACGATGGACGTGGAGCACATGAAGAAGCAGCTCACGCCCAGGACCAAGGCCGTCATCCCGATGCACTCGTGGGGCCTGCCGTGCGACATGGACGCGATCTGCGATTTCGCGAAGGAGCACGGCCTGATGGTCTGCGAGGATGCGGCCCATGCCCACGGGGCGAAGTTCCAGGGCAAGCCGACGGGGACGATCGGCGAGATGTCCATCTTCAGCTTTCAGGCGACCAAGCCGTTGCCGATTCTGGAGGGCGGCATGGGCATGTACCAGAAGCGGGAACACTTCGAGCGGGCCAGTGTCTTCGGCCACTACGAGGACCCGCCGAAACTGCCCCAAGACAGCCCGTACAAGAAGTACGTCGGCACGGGCCTGGGGCTCAAGCTCCGCATGCATCCGCTCTCCGCGGCCCTGGGGCGCGTGCAGCTCAGGGAACTGGACAAGCGAAATGCCCTGATCGCCGCCCAGGTCCGCCGCCTGAACGACCGCATCACGCAACTGCCCGGCATCAGCGAACCCTACTGCCGCAAGGACGTGCAGCGGGTGTACTATTCCAGCAACCTGATCTTCCTGGACGAGGCCAAGGCCGGGTTCTCCCGCGAGGCGCTCATCAAAGCTCTCAAGGCGGAAGGCGTGCGGGCCTCCGCCGGCGACTACCCGTGCCAGCACAAGTACACGGTCTACTCCGAGGCGAAGTGGTGGCACCACCCGCCGAACGTGCCCGAGTCCCTGCCGGGGTCGGAAGAGGTGAACCGAAGGGCGATCAACCTTGCGTTGTTCACGGCCGAGGCGCCGGAACTGGTCGAGCAGTATGCGGCGGCTTTTGAGAAGGTCTGGGCGCACCGCACGGAACTGGCCAAGCTGTAATGGCAATGGCCGGCCGCGTACACCCGCCGCGGACCGGGGGGAGAATACGCCGGCGTCTGAGTCCGGGCCGCCGACTGCGACCGGGGAGGAGTCTCCATGAAACGAGTCCGTTTGCTCCTTGTGGGCCTGATCGCACCCGTTCTCGGCTGCCTGGGGCCGCCCCGTATCTCCGGGCCGCTAGCCGTCGCAACCTTCCAGGTGGACGCCACGCCCCCGCCCGGGTCGGCGCTGTGCGACGCGCTCTGCGCCCCCGCCAAGAAAGTCGTTGACCCGCTCAGCGCCCGCGGGATCGTCCTGCTGCATTCCGGACCGCCGATCGTCGTATGCGTCCTGGATTGGACCGGCATCGGAAACGGCGGCTACGACACCTGGCGCGAAGCCCTGGCCGCCGCCGCCGGCACGCCGCCCGCCCGCGTCGCACTGCATTGCATCCATCAGCACGACGCACCGGGGTGCGACTTCGATGCGGAAAAGCTCCTGGCGGCGCGCGGCCTGAGCGGAAGCGAGTTCGACCCGGCCTTCGCCCGGAAGACCATCCGCTCGGTGCAGACGGCGATCCGCCAAGCCGTCGCGAAGCCCACGCCCGTGACGCATGTGGGCCTGGGCCAGGCCGCCGTGGAAAAGGTGGCCTCCGCCCGCCGAATCCTGGGCCCCGACGGCAAGGTCAAATACACGCGATACTCGAGCTGCAAGGATCCCGTCGTACAGGCCGCCCCCGAGGGCGTGATCGACCCGAAGCTCCGCCTGATCAGCCTGTGGGACGGCGAGCAGCCCATCGTGTCAATGACCTACTACGCGACCCATCCGATGAGCTTCTATGGCCGCGGCGCCGTCAGCGCGGATTTCGTGGGCCTGGCTCGCGGGCTGCGCGAGGCCACGCTTCCGGACGTGTTCCACATGCATTTCAACGGCGCCGGCGGAAACATCACGGCGGGGAAATACAACGACGGCCTGCCCGCTCGTCGGTTTGAACTGGCCGGCCGCCTGGCGCAGGCCATGGCCGCCGCATGGGATTCCGTACGGAAGTATCCGATCACGGCCGAGGATGTCTCGTGGAAGGCGCAGCCCGTGCGGCTGCCCCCCAGCCCCGGGCTCGTGGAGGCGGATCTGCTTCGCATCCTTGATGACCCGAAGGAGTCGCCGCGCCGCCGTGTCGCCGCCGCCCGGGACCTCGTGTGGCTGCGCCGCTGCCGGCAGCACGTCCCGATCGACATCACCTGCCTGAAGCTCGGCCCGGCCTATGTGCTGCACATGCCGGGCGAACTGTTCGTCGAGTACCAGTTGGCGGCGCAGGCCATGCGGCCGGATGATTTCGTGTGTATGGCCGCGTACGGCGACTACGGCCCCGGATACATTGGCACGGCGATCGCCTACGAACAGGGCGGCTATGAGACGGGGCCGGCATCGCGTGTCGGGCCCGGGTCGGAGGCCGTCCTCCTGTCGGCCGTGCGCGAGCTTTTGCGGTGACGGCGCTGCATTTCGCGTGACGGCTCGCCGCTGTGACAGGGCTTCGCCGAATACTCATACGCCGTGCCGGCTGTGCACGGAGCGGACGTGCCGTCGCCGGACTTGGCCGGGAACCCGCCTGTGGGGGTTGTTGCCGGGGGACT
>CAZMVY010000016.1:1219-35969 GCA_964569765.1 uncultured Planctomycetales bacterium | reverse complement strand
GGGGGCAGTCGCCAGCCGGGCGGGGACAACAAGATTCAGCGCCGGCAGCAGGCTCGCCGGGGCGGCGCGGATGGCGACGAGCGGGTGCCGACGGTGGAAGATCTCAAGGCCGGTCGGCCCGATCTGGATCCGTCGGCGTTTCAGGAACCCGGGACGGCAGCGCCGAACGCGCCGGGCGAGCAGGATCGGGGCGACGACGCACGGCGGGGGCCCGGTGACAACGGGGACCAAACCTCGCCCGACGGTGCGAAGCAGGATTCCGGGGCGAACCCGGATCAGGCGGGCGAACAGGCAGGGGAAGCGGAGGAGCAGTTCGAGGTGCTCCCGACGCCGGTTCAGCCCGCGGACATGCCGGCGATCATGGACCGGCTGACGGCCGATCCGTCGCCGATTCAGGTCGGACTGATCAATGTGAACACGGCGCCCCGGGAGGTGCTGCTGACGTTGCCGGGTCTCACGGAGGCGCAGGCCGACGCGATCGTGGCGGCGCGGCAGGCGCTGAGCGCCGACGCGAAGAAGACGCCGGCGTGGCTGCTGATGCAGGGCGTGGTTTCGCCGGAGGAGTTCGCGAAGATCGGGAAGTACATCACGGCCCGCTCGTTGCAGTTCACGATCGAGTCGATCGGTTTCGCGGACCACGTGGGGACGTTCCGTCGTCTTCAGGTCGTGGTCGAGATGCGCGGACAGGTCGAGCAGGTTTTGTACTGGCGGGATATCAGTGCGCTGGGGATCCCGTATCCCCTGCGCGAGGATGAATGGAAGAATGTCACTGTGGTCCGGAATCGGTAGCCGGCGGGTTGTCTGTCTCGATTGGGACACGCGGCACCTGCGTCTGGTTCACGCGGCGGTGAGCAAGGGCGGCGTGCGAATCCTGAGCGTGGCCGAGGTTCCCGTGCCGCCGACCGTCGAGGTGGGTCAGGCGGCTTCGTTCGGGGCGTTCCTGCGGTCCACGCTGCGTGCGGAGGGGCTTCGCACAGACCGCGTCGTCCTGAATGTGCCGCGGCAGGACGCCGTGCTGAACCCGCTGACGCTTCCGCCGACGAGCGAGAGCGAACTGGCGAACATGGTCCGCTTCCAGATCGCGAAGGAGCTGCCCTTCGCGCTGGATCAGGCGGTGGTCGACTTCGCCGTTCTGCCGAAGGAGGGCGACGCCCAGGGAGGAATGGAACTCCTCGTGGCGGCGGTTCGCAACCACATTATCGAGTATTACAAGGCGGTGGCGCAGGAAGCGGGGCTGAGGATCGAGCAGATCGGCCTGCGTCCGCACGCGAACATGGTGACGATCACGCGGGAACCGGCCGGCCGCCAAGGCCGCGTGGTCCTGGTCGACGTCGGGCCGCTGATGACGGAGATCGACGTGATTCGCGACGGGCACCTGGTGTTCTCCCGCGCAGCGGCCGTGGCCGTCCGGCCGGCGGGCAGGGACACCGCGGACAAGCCGGCGCCCCGGGGCCGCGAACCGGACGAGGCGGTCATTCCGTTCCTGGATTCCGGCCAGGGTGGTGCATCCGCCGTCGACGAACTGCTGGTCGAGGTGACGCGCACCGTGGCGGCGTATCGGGCGTCCGACCCGGCGGCGACGATCGACCGGCTGATCGTGGCAGGTTCAAGCGGGATCGAGACGGAGCTTTCCCACGCGCTCGTCAAGCGGTTCGAGGCGCCGACGTCGATCTACCGCCCGCCGGATGATCTGATCCGGGTGGCAGGGCGGCGTGCGAAGGTCGAGTGGAGCAGTTTCGGGGCTGTGTTGGGGCTGGCGTGGGGACAGGTATACACGGGCACGGCCCACTTCGACTTCCTTCATCCGAAGGAGCCGGTTGACGTCCGGCGGGAGCAATTGCGGAAGGTGCCGGTGGTGGCCGGGGCGGCGGCGGTGTTGCTCCTGGCGGCCGGCACGGCGGTCGGACTGAAGATGCACAGCAAGCTGGCGGAGATCCGCCGGCTCGATGCGAGCCTCAAGGCCGCGAAGCAGGAGCTTGACGATATCCGGGATTTCAATGATCGGGTGACGGCGGCGGAGAACTGGCGGCAGCACAACATTGTCTGGCTGGATGAACTGCGGGTCGTGGCGGAGGCATTGCCGGACACGAAGGACGCCTACCTGCGCGAGCTGAGCACGACGGACGACGGGGAGCTCATTCTGAAGCTGGTGGCGACGGACGGCGACGTGATCGCCCGGATGATCGATCGGCTGGCGGCGTTGAAGGACGAGAAGGGCAGGCGGCGGTTCGTGGTGACGCCGGGGGCGCGTGTGGCGAACCGGGATGACCAGTACAAGGTGCAGACGGACCTGCGGCTCCAGCTTGATCGGCTGATTCCGAAGCCGACGAGTCAGAAGGGTCGGAAATGAACGCGGGAGGCCGGAGGATGAACGACGGATGCGCCGCCGGGCGGGAATCGTCCGGTGCGGAGGACCGGGACCGACAGGATCGCGGAATGAGGCAGTAACGGACAGGCTCGATGAATCGTCGCGAAAAGATACTTCTGTTTACGGTGGTGGGCGTGCTGGCGTTCGGGATCGCGCTGCGCGTGATCCGCTCGCAGGTGATCGAGCGGCTGGCCGCGATGGACCGGGAGATCATCGCGAAGACGAAGAAGGTGGCGGATCTGAACAGCCAGCGGTTCCTCACGGAGATCCAGAAGAAGCAGTGGGCTCAGATCAGCTCGGAGCCGCTTGCGACGGACGCGCCGACGGCCTATACGAGGATGATCAACGAGCTGGATGCGCTGGCCCGCAAGCACGGGCTGGCGAACTGGGCGGAGCGGCCGAGTATAGCCAACGCAGGCAAGAGCGGTTTGCTTCCCCTGGTCTTCTCGATCCAGGGCGAAGGGACGCTGTCGCAACTGGTGTCGTTTCTGTACGACCTGCAGAATTTGCCCTTTGTGACCCAGACGCGTACCATGAAGATTACGCCGTTGAGCGGCAAGCAGAAGGGAACCCTGCAGTTGTCGCTCAAGGGCGAGACGATCGTGCTTCCGCCGCACAAGCTGGCGACGAGCATGCCGACGGCCAACCTGAAGGAGGGCCAGCGCAAGGAGGTGCAACGGACGGCATTGGCCAGCGTCAAGGAATACCTCTCCATCGCGCAGAAGAACCTGTTTGAGCCGTACAAGGCGCCGCCGGCAGTGGCCCGTGCCCCGGATCCGCCCAAGCCGACTGGCCCGCCGGCGACGCAGGAGGCTCCGAAGCCGACGCCCGGAACGCCTCCTCCTCCGCCGCGGAAGTTCGATCCGGCGCGGAGCTCAACGCGGATAACAGCACTGCTGAGCACGCCGGAGGCGCAGGAGGTGATCCTGACGGGCAATGACAAGCGACGTCGGGCCGTCAAGGTGGGCGAGGAGTTCGACGGCGGTAGACTGGTCTACGTGCATCCGGACGGGGCCGTCGTCGTGTACAAAGAAGAGGGAAAGAAAGAGACAGAGAAGGATTTTTATCCGCTGGGGAAGCTGATGAGCGAAATGAAGGTGCTCACGGAGGAGGAACATCCGGAAGTGTTCTTCATCGTTTCGCTGATGGAAAAGGGCGACTTGAGCGGGTTCGCACATGACAAAGGCAGCGGCAGTTGATGGCCAGATCGACCGGACAGGTCCCGGCCGGGCGGCGGATGACGGGGTGGAGCGGAAGGGGCGCGGAGGATTACCGATGGGACATCGGTTGATCACGGGCGGCTGGACGGCAATCGGAATCGCAGTGCTGATCTGCACAGTCGTGCCGACGGTGCTTTGCGCCGCCGAGGGCGCCGCGACGAACGGCAACGAGAAGTCGGTTGAAGAACAGCGCAAGGAGATGGCGGAGATCATGGAGCGGATGAACGCAGAGGCGGCCAAGCAACCGGTCGCCGCGCCTTCGCCGCCGCCGGCCGAGGTGCCGGAAGCTGCCCCGAAACCGCATCGGACGCGGCCGCCGCGATCGGCGGGCGAGCACCGGCCATCCGTGGCGCCGGGGATCTCTTCCGCGGGTCCCACAACGCGACCTGATCTGTCCGGGTTGAAGAAGAGGACGCCGAGCACGCGGCCGGCGACACCGGTGCCGCCGGTTTCTCCGGAGGCGGCCAAGCCGTCCATTCCGGCCCCTCCAACCGGGCCGACGGCCCTCGATAGGTCGCGGAACGGTCCGGGGGGCAGCCCCGGGGCGGCTTCCCGGCCGGCCGTGGTCATGCCGCCGTCGATTCCTTCATCGCCGCCTGCGGCGCCCGTTGTGACGGAGATACGCCGGCCTTCGGAAGCCAAAGTGAATCCGCAGGAGGCGGTGGTCAGCCAACTGCTAACGCCTGCTACAAGACCGGTGGCGGAGGAGCTTTTGTCGGGCAAGTCGGCAGAGGGGTTGCCGGAGGTCTCCGACAAGGAGTTGAACGAGCTGAAGGAGCGTCTCAAGAAGGCGCCGACGGCGAACGTTCCCCCGCCGCCGGACGACGTGGGCAAGGAAAAGGACCGGTGGAAGATTCCGCCCGAGAAGCGGACGTATTTCTTCACCTGGCAGGATACCCCGTTGACGCAGTGCATTGAGGATTTCGGGCGCATGACGGGGCTCACGCCGATCGGAGCCGAGGTTCGCCAGGCCGCCAAGACCCTCACCTACCGCAGCCCCGCGGTCATGACGTTCGACCAGGCGATGGACGAGTTCAACCTGATTCTCGTTCAGCAGCAGTTCTGGGCCGTCCGGCAGGAAAAACACCTGGCGGTGAAGAAACTCACGGACTGGCATCGGAACATTCCGCAGGATCGGTATTACCCCTCGGTCGAGGCGTACCGCGCGGCAAAGGTGCCTTCGTGGGAAGTGATCGGGGTGGTGTATGAGTGCCGGAAGGCGTCGCCGGCGAAGCTGGTGGAGTACATGCTCGATCGGCTTCCCGACAACACGATCCGCGCGGGCACGGTGAGCGGATCGAACCAGGTGGCGCTCACGGGCCCGGCGTATTTCGTCGATCAGGCGATCAAGCACGCGGACGACTTCGAGAAGGCGCAGGGGCAGGATCCTCGCACGATCGCGATTTACACGGTGGAGAACCTCAAGCCGAGCGTGGCGGCGACGATGATCCGCGAGCTGGGCGACTTCGGCCCGACGGCGGGCGGGTCACGCCCGCCCGTGGTCCGGCCGCCGGGGGCGCCGGCGGCCGCGCCGGTCGGCGAATCGCCGCTCGATCAGGTGAGCATCCAGGCGCAGGACGACTCGGATAAGGTCATTGTCCGGGCCATGCCGGAGCAGCACAAGAAGATCAAGGAGATCCTCGCGCAGATCGACGTGAAGCCCAAGGAGGACGAGCGCGAGATCAAGGAGATCCTGCTGAAGAACATCCGGCCGGACGACGCGATCAATCTGATCCGGCCGCTGGTGACGGAATCCGCCGCGGTAGCGACGCCGCCTCCGCCTCCCCAGCCGATTCCCAACGAGCCGCCGCAGCAGTTTCAGCAGCGTCAACAGCAATGGCAGGCGCAGATGGCGGCATTCCATCGCGGCCGGTCCGGCGGGGGCGGCGAGGGGCCGCAGCTCTTCGCCGACAACAATCGCAACGTGCTGATCGTGCGGGCGGTGAAGAAGGACTTCGACAAGATCAAGGATCTCGCGGAGCGGTTCGATGTGGCTCCGAGCCCTGAGGGGGCGAAGATCGTCAAGATCCGCTACCTGGATGCCAACCAGACGGCCGGCGTGATTCAGCAGGTGATCGGCTCGATGGGGGCGCGGGGAGGGCCGTCGGGACGGCAGCCTTTCATGGTGACGGCCGATCCGAGCGGTGCGTCGCTGATCCTCAGCGGCGACCGGACGGACATCAGCCGGGCCGAGGCGCTCATCGCCCAGCTCGATGTGGAACAGAGCGACGGGGCGAAGGATTACGTCGTCAAGCTCAAGAATGCCGAGCCGCAGGCGCTCGCGCAGATCCTCCAGCAGAAGTTCGCCTCCGGCGGGGGTTCGTCGTTCGGCTACCACGGGCGGCATTTTGGATCCGGCGGGGGCTCGGGTCTGCCGAGGTTCATCCCGGACGATATCTCGAAGAATCTCCTGGTGATCGCCACGGAGCGGCAATGGCCCGACATCGACAATCTGATCAGGCAGCTCGATGTGGAGAGCGAGGTCGCACCGCGAAGCGAGGTGTACAAGCTCACGTATGCCTCCGCCGACGACGTGGTGCGAATGCTTCAGCAGGCGGTGATCGGTCGCGGCGCCGGCCGTCGGTCGATGATGGGCGGCCAGCCGCAGTTTTCCGCGGACGCCCGGACGAACTCGATCTTCGCGGTCGCGACGGATGAATACCACAAGATTGCCAAGGAGATGATCGCGAAGATCGATCAGCCCGGCTATGACGAGCTCAAGGAGATCCCGCTGGAGAAGGCCGATGCCGATTTCGTGGCGGATCAGCTCAAGGAGCTCCTGGGCGTTTCCGAGGGGGGGCGCTATGGGATGCGTGGCGGCGAGCCGGCGGTTCGCATCCTCGCGGAGCCGATGAGCAACCGCCTGCTGGTTGCCGCGCCGCCGGAGAAGTTCGAGCAGGCGAAGAAGCTGGCGGCGGAGATCGACGCGAACTATGCCAAGGCCGGCTACACGCAGAAGATCTTCGCGCTCAAGCACGCCGAGCCGCGCGAGGTGGCGGGTATTCTCGAGTCGCTGTACGGGAGCGGAGAGTCGCGCCCGCGATATTACGGGGGTCCGCGCAGCGGCCAGACCGGTGGCGTCAAGATCATGGAGGCGGGGGGCGCGGTGATCGTCCGCGCGCCGAAGGCGAAGCTGGATCAGATCGCGGAGATGATTCAGACGCTCGAGTCCAACGCGGGCGGGTCAAACGAGATCCGAAGCTGGCACCTGCCCGGCGCGGACGTGCGGAACATCGCGCAGACGATCGAGGGCATGTTCCGTCAGGGTGGCTACCGCAGCCGCGGGGGCGGAGACCGCGTCGACTGCACGGCGGATGAAGCCTCGAGCATGCTTTTCGTTTCGGCGCCGGCCGACCAGATGGTGAAGATCGCCGAGCACATCGAGACGATCAAGACGAACTCGCCGAAGGAGACGGTATTTGCGGTCAAGTACTTTCCGGTCGTCAACGCGCGGGCGGAGGACATAGCCGCCGCCATCGAGCCGGTTCTGGAGGCGAAGTGGCAGGCGGACGCGAGCCGGCGGACCGGCCGGAGCCGGTGGGATTCCTACGCAAACCGGCCGCAGGTTTCGGGCGACCCGAACGCGAAGCGGGTTATGGTCGCAGGGCCGGAAGACCTGATGCCGTTCGTCGAGCAGCTTGTACGGGAGATGGATGTCGCCCCCGAAGGCGGGGCGCAGGTAGTGCGGTTCGTCCAGCTCAAGAAGGGCAAGGCCGAGGACCTTGCGCCCGTCGTGGAGGACGCAGTCCGCAAGGGCGGCGGGAGCGGCTATCGACCGCGGCGCAGCTACTGGCGGATGATGTACGGCGGGTACTCTCCGGGCGGCGGTTCGTCGGAGAGCGGCGAGGTGACCGTGACAGCGATCCCGAGCAGCAACTCCCTGCTGCTGCGTGGTCCGGAGCAGAAGGTCGAGGAGGCGGTCAAGCTGGCCCTTCAGATCGACGGCGAGGCACGGCCGGACGGCCCGATGATCAAGACGTATGTTCTGAAATACGCCGATGTCTTCGACGTGCAGGATACGATCGAGGGGCTTCTGGGCGGGACGTCCGTCGGCGGCTTCGGCGACTATGGCAGTGGTTACGGCGGCGGCAGCAGCATGTTCACCTCCGGGCGGAGTTCGTCCGGATCGCGTCGGCGGGGCGGCGGCCAGATCGTCGTGACGACGGACTACGCGAACAATACGCTGCTCGTCGCGGCCGACTACGACAAGTTGGCGCAGGTGGACAGCCTCATTGAGCTGAAGGAGGCAATGGCCGAGCAGCAGCAGAAGGCCAGGGAACAGGGCGTTGGCACGGATACCGTCGTGACGCGCGACGGCATCATGAAGACGTACGAAGTCGGTAAGGCCGACGCCGAGGACGTGGCCGACCAGCTCGAGAAGATGCTCGAGGACCGCTACGGATTCTGGGATGCCCCCACGGTCCGGGCGATGAAGTACACGAACTCGGTGGTGGTGACGGCCAAGCCCGATCAGCTCAAGGTGGCCGAGGGGTACCTGTCGACGGTCGTGAAGAACTGGACGCCGAAGACGGTCATCGTCGTCAAGCAGGTCGAGAGCGGTGTGCCGCCGTCGAGGCTGGCGGGCTTCCTCGCTACATACGCCGGGGCGGAGACGCTACCGAACGTCCGACCCCTGCAGGCGACCCGGCCGGAGGATGACCCGGAGTGGATCCTGCGGCACAAGAGAGAGATCCAGTTCAATACGCCGATCACGACGCAGCCGGCGGGTACGTCGGTCAGCAGTGCGTCGATGCTGAATGTGAGCGCTTCCCCCGCGGCCAATACGGCCGGCTCATCGGCCAAGCCATTCGTGCCCACGGAAGAGCTGGCACGGCTGCGGGCCGAGCTTGCTTCCCTTTCGATTGCACAGGTTACAACGACCCGGCCGAGGGCTGCGGTGCAGTGGGGCTGCGTCGGAGCCGGCTCCGCGAGAGCCGCCCCGACTACGACGGCGGCGGCGCCGTCGGCCGCCGGGCGAGTCCGGGAATGGACGCCGGTCGCGCTGAAACACATGCCGGCCGGCGAGGCGGCCACGATCGTTCGCGAAGCGGTTGACCGATTGCTGAAGCAGGCGGGCGTGACCGGCCCGTCGCCGATCGAGGTGCAGGTGGATCCTCGCGGCAACGGCTTGCTCGTCAGCGCGCCGCCGAAGGATCTGGAGCAACTGCGCCGGCTGGTCGCCCTCCTCGATCAGCCGGCGGCTACGCAGCCTTCTGCGGCCACGAGGCCGGCGGGCGTGCCGGCCTCGGCGGTTGCGGCCGCGGCCCCGCCGCCGCCGACACGGCCGGCCGGGGCCACTGCGGCGACGCAGCCCGCGGTGACGCCGCCGCTCGCGGCCGTACCGGTGCCGCCGGCACCGCAGGCCGCATCGACCCCGAGCGAGCGCGGGCCCGAGGCGCCCGTTGTGCGTGCGGCTCCTGCGGCGACCGGGGCGGAGGCGAAACCGGCGCCCGTTGCGGCTTCGCCGGTCGGCGGAACGACGGCGCTGCCTGCCAGAGCCACGGACGCTTTGTCCACTGTGCCTCCGCTGCCCGTCGAGTCGGACGTGATGAACAAGGTGGTGGACGCCGCTTCGGACCTCGCGCAGACGGGCCGCCCGCAGATCATGTTCGACGACAGGACGGGCATGATGCTGATCGTCGGGCGTCCGAAGCAGGTGGAGGAGCTTCAGGAGCTGATGAAGAGCCTCGAGGAGCAGTTGGGTTCGCTGCCTGCGACGACGGACATCCGCGTTTTCCGGCTCGAGTACGTGGATGTGAACGTCGCGGCGACGATCCTGGAGACGATGTTCAACGAGAGTGGCAGCACACGGAATCGCCCGGGCGCGCCGGGGCAGCCCGGCGCACCCGGCCAGCCGCCGCAGCCGGGGCAGCCTCCGCAACCGGGTCAGCCGCAAGGCGCGCAACAGCAGCAGACGAGGGGGCGCGAGAGCGGACGCGGTGACGAACGCGGTGGCCATGGCAGCGAGGAAGCAGGCGGCCGGCGCGGTGAACGGGGACGGGAACGCACGAGCGACAGGACCGGCACCGAAGAGAAGGCCGGGCCCCGTCCGCTGCTGCGTGGCGATCGGATTCGCGTGTTCCCGGACATTCGGACGCGGACGCTGGTCATCCGGGCGCACCCGGACGATTACCGCGCGATTGCCGAACTGCTGCTCAAGATCGACCGGCCGAGCGAGAACCCGGGGATCGATATCCGTATCTTCCAGCTCAAGAAGCTCAACGCGGCCGAGGTGGAACAGGCGCTCAAGGCGATCCTGAAGATCGACCAGCGCGACCGCCGGCGGATGCCGCGGATGATGACGGGGGGCGCCATGCCGGGCATGCCGGGGAGCTGGATGGGCCAGACGGCGCTGATCGAGCAGCTCCAGGAGCAGATGCTGGAGCTCCAGACCGCGGGCGAGGGCAAGCTGGCGATCAACCCGAGCGAGCAGATCACGATCACGAGCGACGCAACGACGAACAGCGTGATCGTTTCGGCCCCCGACGACGGCATGAAGCTCGTCGAGAAGCTCATCAACACGCTTGAGGAGCAGGAAATCCCGCTGATGGTCAAGACCATCAAGCTGGAAAACGCGGACGTGGGCGACATCATGCCGCAGTTGGAAAAGCTCTTTGAGCGCGGCGGAGGCGGCGGGGGGGGCGGTCGCCCGGGCGCCGGCGGAGAGAACGTCACGCCGTCGCGGCTGGGCGCCGTATCGATCGCGGCGGACGCGCGGACCAATCAGCTCATCATCCGCGCCCTGGCCCCGGACTTTGAGAAGATTCTGCCCGTGATTCAGAACCTCGACCAGAAGCTCGACGGCCAGATCGTCCAGACGTTCACGCTCCAGCACGCGGACGCGGCGAGCATCGAACAGGCCCTTTCGAAGACGTACATCAGCGCGGCCGGGGGCAAGGGAACCGGCTCGCCCATCCGCATGGCGGCGGATACGTCGACGAACACGCTGTTCGTATGGGCCGATGCGTCGAAGCGGGCGGAGATCGCCGCGCAGGTGCTGGAGCTCGACAAGAAGGCGCAGGAGAAGGGTGAGACGAAGAAGATCACCCTGACGCAGGCGAACGCCCAGGTGGTGGCCGAGAAGCTCAACGCGGCGTTCGCCACGCGAACCGGCCGGGGGCGGAGCGAGGTGAAAATCACCGGCGACTCGGCCAGCGGCGTGCTGTTCGTGACGGCGCCACCCGAGATCTTCAAGCAGATCGAAGAGGCCGCCAAGGCACTGGACACGCAGAAGCTTCTGCAGATCAAGTCGTTCACGCTCAAGAACGCCTACGCGACGGAGGTACTCGAGCAGATGAAGGACATGACGATGCAGTTGAGCGGCCAGTTGCGCGGGCGGACGGACATGCAGCTCGACGTGTTCGCGGCAACGGCCGACGCGCGCACGAACACGATCTTCGTGACCGGCGCGGCGGCGACGATCGCGATCGCGGAAACGGTGATCAAACAGATCGACGTGGCCCCCTCGACCCCGACGTCGCAGATCACGCAGTATTTCACGCTCACGAAGGCCGACGCGGCGTCCGTGGCGCAGACGATCAACAATCTGTATGTGAACGTTCCCGGCAAGGCGGTCCCGCCGCCCAAGGCCTACGCGGAGCCGCTGACCAACTCGGTCTTCGTGTATGCGACGCAGCCGCAGATCGATCAGATCAAGGCGACCGTGATCGACCCGCTGGAGAAGGCCGCGCCGGAGACCGGGCAGGACATCCAGATGTACCGGATCGCGCTGAAGTACGCCAAGGTGGATGACGTTCTGCAGACGATGACGCAGTACATCAACCAGCGGCGGGCGGCGTTGACTCAGGCGGGCGTGCAGCGGAACATGCGCCCGCAGGATCTGGCCATCAGTCTCAGCGGTGACACGAACACGAACCAGCTCATCCTCTCGTGCAACAAGAAGAACTACGAGGAGATCAAGGCGCTGATCGACACGATCGACGTGGAGCAGACCTCGGCGATGGCGCGGCAGACGAAGATCTACCCGCTGCGCTATGCCGATGTCAGCTCCGCGAGCCAGGCGATCCTCCAGGCCCTGAGCAAGCCGGGAACGGTCGGTGAGAAGGACCGCGTCACGGTTGTGCCGGAATACGGGACGCAGTCGGTCGTGGTGACGGCCAGCCCGGAGAACCTGGTTAAGGCCGACAGGATCGTCGAAGACCTCGACAAGGACTCGATCACGAAATACGAGCGGCACATCGTGGAGCTCAAGGCGGCGCAGGCGGATGACGTGGCGACGGCGCTCACGCAGGCCTACGCGCAGCGCCGCTCGACCCGCCAGGGCGACCGGCCGGTTACGGTGGTCGCCGAGCCGAACACGAACAAGCTGATCGTCTCCTGCACCCAGACGGAGTTTCCGGGCGTCAAGGAGCTGATCGACGCCCTCGATGTGCCCAAGAGCGAGGAGACCGACCGCCAGATTAAGACCTTCCGGCTTCAGTACACCGAGGTGGCCTACCTCGTGCCGGCGATCCAGCAGGCCTTCCAGTCGCGGACGGGCCGGCAGAACCCGCGCGACCTCGTGACGGCGGCGGCCGACTACACGACCGGCACGCTGATCGTGGCGGCGTCGAAGGACCGCATGAAGCAGGTCGAGGCCCTCGTGGCCGAGATGGACCGGGAGGTCGAAGGCGCCAGCACGCCGCAGTTCATCCCGCTGAAGGTGGCGAACGCCGCCCAGCTTGCGATGACGCTGAAACAGGTCTTCACCGACCCGGCACAACAGCGCCGCGGGCGGACCGCACCGGAGTCGATCCCGGTGATCATCGGGGATGAGCGGTCCAACTCGGTGATTGTGCGGGCCAAGCCGGCCGATTACAACCTGATCCGGCAGATGATCGCGAACATGGACACGGAGGCGATGCAGGGCGCCGGCGGCATCAAGGTGATTCCGGTGGCCGAGGGGATCGACGGGGTGAACCTCGCCAGCCAGAGCGAGACGACGACGAACCCGGGGCAGGAGTTCCTTGCTCAGCAGACGGGGGGCACACCGATGCGGAGCGGCGTTGGCGCGGACCGGCGGACGAACGCCCTCCTGGTCTCCGGCGCGCCGGCCCTGTTCCCGGAGGTGGAGAAGCTCGTGGCGCAGCTCGAGAAGATGAAACCGCCGGGCGGCACGGGCGTGCTGATCGTCCCGCTGAAGAACGTGCGTCCCGACGACGTGAAACGCGTCATCGACCAGATGCAGCAGAAGCGGAGCGGCTACCGGAGTTCGGCGGACTGGAAGGACAGCGAGATTGGAAGAATGCTCAGGCATAGTGCCGTAGTCTGGTCGTGCGACCTTGCGGGTATGTTTGTTTCTGGCCGGGGTGGGGGGACTGGGGGGGGTGGCCCCGCACCGGGCGGCACAGGGTCCGGCGGGTCCGCCGGCGACGACGCGGCCGGCGTCGGCGCCCCCCACGACACAACCGGGGTCCGTTTCGTACCCGGGCACGACGGAGCTCAGCCCCAGTGCGCGCATCGAGGTGGTTGGGAACAAGCTCGTGGTCTCGGGCACGCAGCAGGACCTTGCCCTGATTCGGACGCTGGTCGAGGCGATGGAGGAGAGCGGTCCGCAGACGGAGATCAGGCTCTTCTCGCTGAGAAACGCGCAGTCCACGTCCGTCGCCCAGAACCTCCAGAGGCTCTGGAGCGAGATGCAGGCGGGCCTGCCGCAGACGCCGGAAAACAAGGTTACGATCCTCGCCGACCAGCTCAGCAACACGATCATCGTCAGCGGTACGGAGCCGAACATCGAGCGCGTCGGGACGCTGATCGAGGGGATCGACAACGCGCCGTCGATCGTCGGACAGCTCAAGGAATGGACGCCGATCGAACTGAAGTACATGCGGGCGAGCGAGGCGGCCGAGATCGTGCGCCAGACCCTGGAGAAGCTGCAGAAGCAGAAGGGCGTCACCGGTCCGGCGCCGATCGACGTGCAGGTGGATCCCCGCCACAACAGCCTGCTGATCATCGCTCCGCAGAAGGACATCGAGCAGATCCACAAGCTGATTTCGATCATCGATCAGCCGCCCACGACGGAGTTCGGCGGCGTGTCGAAGCTGGCCGTGTTCCCGCTGATGAAGTCCGACGCGGAGAAGCTCGCGAAGACGCTGCAGGACATGATCGCCCTGGAGGGCACGCAGAAGGAGGCGGCCAAGGAGCAGATCCGGCGGCTCCAGTTGCTCAAGATGAAGCCCGGCACCACGCAGCCGGCGGAAGAACTGGCGCCGCTCGACCTCGAGAAGCCGATCAAGATCATCGCGGACAAGGGGATGAATGCGGTGATCATCGGCACGATCGAATCGAACATCAAGCCGCTCGGCGAGATTGTGGCGCTGCTCGATACCGTGCCGACGTCGGAGGAGATGGTCGTCCGTCTCTTCCCGCTGAAGAACGCCGACGCGCAGAATATGATGGAAGTCCTCCAGACGATCTTCAAGCAGGGCAAGGACCTGCCGGAGGTGCCGGGCGAATCGGCGATCAAGCGGGTGCCGCCGGGGCCGGCCGGCTCGGCGATGGTCTATAACGTGAACATTGCCAGCGACCCCCGGACGAACATGCTGGTCGTGGCCGGGCGCATCGAGCAGGTGGCCTTCGCGCAGAAGATCATCGACGAGATGGACATCCAGGGAATCGGCGTGAGCTTTCCCGTCCGCGTCCTGCGGGTCGAGCACGCCGACCCGGATCGCCTCGCGACCATCATCACGGACCTCAACAAGTCGCGGATGGAGACGCTGAAGAACCGCGGCGTGAAGTCGACGGAGATGGAGAAGGTCTTCATCGTGGCCGATCCGCGGACGGATTCGCTGATCGTCTCGGCGAAGGAGGAGAACTTCAAGGAAGTGGAGGAGCTGGTCCGGAAGCTCGACCTGGCGCCGGCGAACTATTTGGGCGACATTCACATTCTGGCGGTGAAGAACCTGACGGCCAGCGACCTCGGGCCGAAGATCGAGCAGCTCTGGCAGCGGCGGATCGAGATGAAGGGCGAGAAGGGCAAAGGGGTCACCGACAAGCCGGTGATCGTGACCGACGCGCGGAGCAACGCCCTGGTGATCGCATCGAACAAGGAGGACTACATCGCGATCGAGGCGCTGGTCAAGCAGTTGGAGGACCAGCCGCTGGCTCCCTCCTCGGAGATCCACATCCAGGTGCTTCAGCACAACGATGCGGGCAAGCTCGGCCCGCAGCTCCAGGACCTCTTCAAACAGCGGGCGCAGATGCGCCTCGCGAAGGGCCAGGAGGAGCAGCCGTCCGACCGGATCGCCATCGTGGCCGACACGACGACGAACACGCTGCTGATCGCCTCAAGCCGGGAGAACTACGACGAGATCGTGCGGCTGCTTTCGCGGCTGGACCTGCCGCTCGACGTGGCCGGTGCGGTGCGGCTCTATCCGCTCCAGCACGCCGACGCCACCCGCGCGGCGAAGCTGATCGAGGAACTGATGAACACGAAGGGGATCGTCCGCGGCGCCGGCGGCGCCGGGACCGTTCCCGAGGCGCAGAAGAAGGTGTCCATCGTTACGGACGCGCGGAGCAACGCCCTGATCGTCTCGGCGACCCCCGAGAATTTCGCGATCGTCGAGACCCTCTTGAAGCAGATCGACACGGCCGAACAGCCGAGCGTGATTACGCCGGAGTCGCGGATCTTCCAGGTGCAGCATGCCGACGCCGTCAAGGTCGCCGATATGCTCACCAAGCTCTTCGAGGGACTGAAAAAGGCCCTGCCGCAGGTCGAGCAGGACCAGATGAACATGACGGTCATTGCCGAGGACCGGAGCAACACGGTGATCGTGACCGGCTCGCGCTTCGGAATGAAGCGGGCGGAGGAGTGGCTGGAGAAGATCGACCGGCAGCCGGGTACGCCCTCGGGCGAGCCGAGGGTCTACTCGCTCAAGTATGCCACGGCGGGCAAGCTCGCCCAGATGCTGACGGACCTCTTCGAGAAGAAAAGGCCCTCGGGCGGGCAGAGCACTCGGACGCCGGTGTACATCCTGGCGGACGAAGGGTCCAACAGCCTGATCGTCACGGCGCCGCTCGAGGAGCACACGATCCTGGCGGGCCTGTTGCAGATGCTGGACCGGCCGTCCACGCTCTCGCAGCTCATGGAGATCATCCCGCTGCAGAAGGCCAAGGCCGAGGATCTGTCCGACACGATGACGAAGCTGCTCGAGAAGCAGCAGACCGGTGCGTCGAAGGGCATGCCGTTCTCCATCGCGCCTGAGCCGCGCACGAACTCGCTGATCGTCTTCGCCGGGCCGGACATGATGAACAACATCCGCATCATTGCGGAGAAGCTCGACACGACGCAGCCGGTCATGGAGCTGGGGCTTCGGGTGATCACGCTCAAGCAGGCGAAGGCGGAAGACCTGGCCAAGCGGCGCACGGAGTTCCTGACGGGGGGCGGGGCGGGCGGCGCGGCGGGCGGCGGCAAGGCAGGCTCGTCGTCGATCATCAACTTCAAGTCGTTCGACGAGGCCACGCAGAAGGAGGTCCTCCGCAAGCTCGTGCAGCAGGACATCACGATTACCGCGGACGTTCGGACGAACTCGCTGCTCGTTCTGGCGCCGGCGGACAGCGCGGACATGCTGGCGACGCTGATTCAGACGCTCGATTCCGTGCGGCCGATCACGGCGGAGATCCAGATGTTCCTGCTGCGCAACGCGGACGCCGAGGAGACCAAAAAGCTTCTCGATGAACTGTTCCAGACGGGCACGAAAGGCGGCGGCGGGACGCAGGGACAGCCCGAGCGCCGGCTGGAGATCGGCGGCGTGGCGGCGGCGACGGCGGGCACGGCGGCGGTCGAGCTTGCCTTCAGCGTGGACAAGCGGACGAACACGCTCATCGCGGCGGGCAGCGCGGAGTACCTGGAGATCGTCGCCCAGGTCGTCGACCGGCTGGACTCGCTCGATATCCAGGACCGCGTGCAGCGGATCGTGAAGCTCCGCAACGGCGTGGCCGAGGACGTGGCCAAGACGATGGAGAGCTACTTCAAGGCGGAGCAGCAGGCCGTACAGGTCCAGGGTGCCGAGGAGTCGGTCATCCGGCAGTTGGAGCGACAGGTGACCGTGCAGGCGGATAAGGCCTCGAACACGGTGATCCTCAGCTACAACCGGCGGATGGAGTCCCAGATCGTCGAGATGATCAACAAGCTCGACCAGCAGCCGCCGCAGGTGATGATCCAGGTGCTGCTCGCGGAGGTGACGCTCGACAACAGCCTCGAACTGGGCATGGAGTTCGCGTTGCAGGACCTGGAGTTCACGGAGAATGCCACGGTCGGCCCGAACAACACGATTCAGGGCGGCCGGCGATTCGACGTGGTCGCCGGGACCGATGTGGGCGCGGCGGGCAGCGGCACGGGCTTCTCCTTCACGATCACGGGCGAGGATTTCAACTTCCTCTTCCATGCCCTGCAGGGCGACAGCCGGATCGACGTGCTGAGCCGGCCGTCGATCATGGTGGCGGACAACGAGAAGGCGAACATCACGGTGGGCACGCGGGTGCCGGTGGTGCAGAACGTGACCGTATCGACGGGCGGGATTGTCGTCCCGTCGGTTACCTATGAGAAGGTCGGCATCCTGCTTGACGTGGAGCCGCACATCAATCCGGACGGCTACGTGAATCTCAGCGTCAAGCCGACGATCTCCGACCTCGGCACCTCGACGGTCTCGGTCGGCTCGGGGATCAACCTCCCGACCTTCCTCGAACGCTCCGCCGAGACGGTGGTGACGGTGCGGGACGGCGAGACGATTGTGATCGGCGGCCTGATCCGGACGAGCGACACGAGCAGCGAGAACAAGATGCCGATCGCCGGCGACATTCCCATCCTGGGCAATCTCTTCCGCGCGACGAAGCGGGACCGGCAGAAAACGGAGCTCCTGATCGTGCTGACGCCCAAGGTCATCCGGACCGAGGAGGAGGCACACGAGATTTCCGTCAGGCAGCGGGATCAATCGGGGCTTCTGCAGAAGATCCGCACCAGCCCGCTGATGGAGAAGCTCCAGGTTAAGCCGGGCGAGGACGGGCTCCTGCCGGAAGTCGCCCCGAGCAGCCAGCCCGCGGCTCCGAAGCCGGAGTCCTACGGACCGCCGCTGAACGTGTACGGCCCGGAGAGCCGTGTCATCGAGGAACCCGCCGAGGTGACGGTGGCCGATGCGAGGAACGGGGCTTCCGGGGGCAGCAATGAGACGGCGCGGACGGACGAGTGAGTCGAGGGCGAAGTCGATAGGCGGCCGGCGGGGGGCCGCGGGGTGGCCGTGGCTTGCGGCTCTGGTGCTGGCGGCGGGCGGCGGCTGCGCGATGCCGCCGGGCGGGGCGGCTACGCAGCGCGCGGCCGACGCGACGCTCAATCCCAACATCATCAAGGTGATTCCGTTTTACGGGCAGAATCCGTTTGGCACCGTCGGGGGCGGCGGCAAGACGAACGGCTTCGTGATCCAGGCGCTGTACCTTGTGGCGCCGACGGAGAAGGGCGAGGAGGGCGTCTTCGGCGACGGGATCATCCACGTGTCCATGTTCGTGATCGAGCCGGACGGCGAGGGCCGGACGCAGCGACGGCTCGTGCGCGAGTGGCTGTTCGACCCCGAGCAGGCGCGCCCCTACCGCACGAAGAAGCGCTACGTCGGCGGATACGGCTACCAGTTGCACTGCCCGTGGGGAGACGCAGACGTGCTGGGGAAGCGAATCGAGATCGAAGTCAGTTTTGAGCGCCGGGACGGGCAGGTGGTTCGCTCCCGTCCGCGGCCCTTCGTGGTCCCGCGGAGCTGACGCAGCGGGGGATCACTTAAACCGCCCGCGGAACTTGTCCGCAGGGTATTTCTGCGCATTCTTACGGAACTTGTCCGTCATGGCCTGCGTGATGTCGATGTCGAGCGTGTTGGCGAAGGCGACGGCAAATGCCAGCACGTCAGCGAGCTCCTCCCGAACCCGGCTCATCGCGTCGGGATCCCCGGTGATTTCCCGCATCTGATCGCTGCGCAGCCACTGGAAGTGTTCCATCAGTTCGGCTGCCTCGATGGCGATGGACATGGCCAGGTTCTTCGGATCATGAAACTGCTGCCAGTCTCGCTCGTCGACGAAGCGGGCCACGATCTGCCGGAGGGCGGCCACGGTGGTGTCGGAATCGTTGTTCACGGATGACCTCGTTCAGGCCGGGCGGCGCGCGCCAGCCGAGCATGCGGCACATGTTCGCGGTCCGTACCGAGGTCAGTCCTTCACGACCACCGTGGACTTTCCCGGTACCAAGAGCTTGTAGACCATCTCAATGTCCCGGGCCGCCAGGCGGACGCAGCCCATGCTCACATCCTGCCCGATGCTGGCCTCGTCGATCGTCCCGTGGATGCCGAAACCGATCTGGCCTTTGGCCTCGCCCTCGATGCCCTGCAATCCGATCCAGTATTCGCCGATGGGGTTCTGGGGATCGTCGGCATGCCAGCGCTTGCCGGTCCGCGGGTCCACCCAGCTCGGGTTAGTCAGATGGTTGGCGACGATCCACTTGCCCGTCGGCGTGCCGCCGTTCATGCCGAGCGCGACGCGGAAATCTCGCACGTACACGTTTCCGAGGGTGATGTACATTTCGTGCTGCGATTTATCGACCACGGCGTGAAACGGCCCGTGAACAACCTTCAGCGTCTGGTTGAGCCGGACGAAGTTTTTGTTTCGGAGCTGGTTGATCTGCGCGAGAAGCTCCTCAGAGATGTTGTGGGCGGCGGCAATCTTGCCGACGGTGTCGCCCGCCTTGACGGTGTAGACGGCAACGAGAGGATCGCCGGGGGTTCGGACGGGCGAGAAGATCATGCGATCGCCAAGCTCGTTCAGCATGCGCCGGGCCTGCTCCGCGTCCGGGCCGGCCAGTCCCTTGGCCAGGGCTTCACTGAGCAGCCGGCGTGCATCGACGGGGTTCTGTTCGAGCGCCCGCATGCCGGCCTGCCAGGCCGCCTGTGCCCGGGGCAGATCCGCTGCCTCCACCGTCGGGCGGCTGACGGGAACCGGCGGCGAGGCGACTGAGGCGGCAGGCCTCGATTCGATAGGGCGCAGAGGGCTGCCCGGGGCGGGCGGCTGCGTGGATGGGGCGATGCCAGCCAGATTCGTCGGCGCCGTCGCAGCGTCCTGTGGCGTGGATCGCACCAGCGGCAGGATCCACCAGAAGGCGCCGCCCAGAATCCCAAGGAAGACCAGACCGCCCAATGCGCGACGAATGCGCCCTCGCTTTCGACGTTTCGCCACTGCCTGCTCCTCTTTCGTTTCCCAGCGCCGGCGGGAGTCGTTTTCGGCTTCCCTCGCCGACGTTAGGATACCGAGACGACGGCGCAATTCAAGGCCGATTTCTTGCGCGCGGGGCTCGAAGGCCGCCGACTGCGATGGACGGTCTTGCTTCGCGGGTCACAGCCCGCGGCGGCGAGCACGCGATTTGCCGCGTCGTGGAAACCGGTAGCCCGTGTGGTGTGGTGGTCCCGCCGGCCGGCGTGCGGTAGACTCACGGGGAGGGAACCGCGCCGTTTGTGCTTCGGAGAAGACACGATGACCCGGCGATTCGCTTCGATCCTCGTTGTTCTGACGCTTCTTGCTCTTTGTGCGGCCAGTTGCGCCTCCCGGGAACCGGCAACGCTCCGGGTGCTCACGTACAACATCCACCACGGCGAGGGCATGGACAGGAAGCTCGACCTGGAGCGTATCGCGACGGTCATCAACGAGGCGAAGCCCGATCTCGTGGCCGTTCAGGAAGTGGATCGAGGCGTCGAGCGGACCGGGCGGGTGGATGAGCCAGCCGCACTGGCGAGGCGGACGGGTCTGCGTGCGGTCTTCGAGAAGAACATCACCTATCAGGGGGGGGACTACGGCAACGCCGTACTGAGCCGCTTTCCCGTGGAGTCGTACGAGAATCATCACCTGCCGCAGTCGATCCCGGGCGAACAGCGGGGGGCGCTGGAGGTCCGCATTCGTGTGAAGGATCGTCCGATCGTTTTCATCGCGACGCATCTCGACTATCACCCGGAGGAAGGCGAGCGGCTCGCCTCGGTCGCAGTGCTCAAAGGAATCGTGGAGCGGTACGGTCGAACGCCGGTGATCGTCGCGGGCGATTTCAATGCCGTACCCGAGAGCGAGACGATGAGGCGGGCCTTCGGCTTCCTGCGCGACACGTTCGATCCGGCGGGGCCGGAGAGATTCACGTTCCCGGCCGATGCCGCCGCCTCCCGGATCGACTACGTTCTGTACAACGCTTCGCCGTCGTTGACGTGCGTCGAGTACCGGATCATTCCCGAGGCCGTCGCTTCCGACCATCGGCCGGTGCTCGCCGTGTTCCGCGTCGCCCCGTAGGCCCGGGCGCTCCCGAAGGCCCTGCCAGTTCGTCCGGCCGCACACGCCGACGGCGGCGGCTGCCCGACTGCTACTGTTCTCGGTTCGACAGTCTCGTTCGCCTTCAGGCCGGCGGGCGACACAGCCGTGCCGCAGGAATACGACAGGCGCATCACTCTCTTCGGGGGCGGGGGACGGGCGGAGTATCCCCCGTCGCTCCGCCGCTTCCCTTCCCGCCGCCCCGGCACAACCGTCCAACCGAAAACCTCGCTACGGAGGCGGGGCAGCAAAGCGTTCCAGGTAGCCGGCCTTCATCACGTCGTCCAGGTACGGCTCGAGATACGACCACGTGAAGATCGCGGTACCCCGGATGCCGAGGCGGCGGGCGATGCGAAGGTAGTCGTCGATCTCGGCGGCGTTCTGCACCTGGCCGTGGCTGGTCTTGACGCCGAGCGTGAGCGTCAGTTCGGTGGGGGCGCCGGCCTCTTTCATCAGCCGGGCGGCGTCCTTGAGCCGGTCCTCGAAGACCTGGAGGTACTTCTCGCCGTAGTTGTCGCGGTAGCAGTAGCCCGAGACGCTGACCATGTCGAGATAGCCCTTCGCGGCCCACTCCGGCCACATCTGCGCTACGTTGTGCGACCGGGTCACCTGCGGCCCCCAGGTGTAGAGGCCGATACGGACATCGGGCTTGACCCTGCGAAGCTCGACGCTGATCCGCCGTGCCAGCTCGGTGAGGTTCTTCTCCTTGAACGCCTGCAGGTGTTTCTTCTGCGTGGCTGCGTCGGCGGTTCTGCCGTCGGGATACTCCTTCTCGAACCGCGCGGCCGAGTCGGGGTCCGGCCGCGTTACGGCGCTCGGGAAGCGCAGGTAGTCGAGCAGGACGCCTTCGGTCTGATACTTCGTGACGATTTCCTTCACCACGGAGACCATGTGGTCCCTTGCCTGCGGATTGCAGGGGGAGAGGTAGCCGATCGGCTTGTCGTTCTTGTCGCGCAGCGCCCACTCCGGGCGCTTGAGCAGGATTCCGCCGGGCTGCTTCTCTCCGCCGCTCGGCACGACGCAGACGACGGGCCAGACCGCCAGGCCGCGCTTGCGGGCCTCGTTGACGAAGGTCCGCAGCGGGTCCCAGTCTTTCGCCTGACGGATGGGGATGACGTCGCTATCGTACCACGCCGTCCCGGCGGTCGTCGTCGCGTAGGGCATGACCACACGGAGGCCGCTCGCCTTGAAGCGGTCCATCGCCCGGGAAATGGCTTCCCGTCGGGCGGCCGGGTCCGCGCCCTTCTTGTACACCATCTCCATGTGCACATACGCACCCATGAACGGCACGGCAGGTCGCGTCGCGGCCGAATCACCGGCGGCGTGCGCAGACGCACAGGATGCGGCGAGGGAGGCGGCGGCGAGGACGACACAGCATCTCGCTAGCCCTCGCCGATTCTCTGTTGACAGGAGATCGTTCGGACTGTTCATTCGATGTTCTCCTTACTCCTGTGAGTCGTGGAAACACGGCTCAGACTTTTGACCCGTGCCACCCCGGACATTATCCGGCCAGGGACGGCGCTATCGCGTCTCCCGTTTCGCCCAGCCGTCCAGCGGCTCAAGCGGGATCGTACCGTGCTCGCTCTCATCATCGCCAGGGGACAGTTGCACGCCGAATCGAGTCAGCGGCGGCGTGGTGCGGAGGCGCAACACCACCTTCCGTGTATCTTTCGCCGGTCGCTGCGGCGACGGCGGGAGGACTTCGCGGACCTCCCATGTGCCGATGCCTGCGGGGAAGGCGCGGAGGCCGAGTGTTTTGCCCTTCAGCGAGAGCACGGCCGCATCTCCGGAGACGCGAACCCTCGCCGTCGTGTGCATCGTCCACTCGACGTCGAGCGGGGCGGTCGCCTCGATCTCGTCCTGCACGAGTACCCGCTTGCGGTCAAGCATCAGGACGCCGCGCCGAACGTGTTTCGCGGACTTTGCGTACGCCTCGCTGAGATCGGCGACGGCGAACGAACGGCCCGGCGACGAGCGGAACGCGACGATCGGGGCCCTTGCCTTCGGATCCTGGTTCTCGCCGTTGATGACGAGCGTGTTCTGGCCCTCGGTCCGGAGCCGGTAGTATGTCCACCGCTTGGCGCCGAAGTAGGCGGGGAGATTGTAGTCGTCGGGGCCGAGGTCGAGCGCCCAGCGCGTGCCCATTGCATCGAGAACGAAGGTGCCGAGGTCGAGGTGGCTGTGATTGGCGGCGTTGTTGCCGCCCTTGAAGCCGACGAACATCGCGTCGGCGTCGTTCCACTCGCTGCGGAGGAAGACTACGTCCACGTTTCGGAACTGGGCGTCGAGCGGCAGCGCGGCTCCGTCGGCGTCGGTGCCACGCGGGTCGTACCAGAGCAGGTCCAGCGCGGAAGCCCCGTGGCGCATGCGGCGTTGATGCCACGCATACACCGGACGGTCAAACAGCCGGGCGAAGAAAAACATCTGTGGGGCGTCGCCGGTGCCCGCGCCCGCGTCCGCATAGTTGAAGGTCAGTCCGGTCGGGCCGATCGAGTGGATGCGGAACAGGCCGGTTTCGGCCAGGCCGGGGTACTTCGCCAGGCCGAAATCCGTTTTGAGCGCGGTCTGCATGGCGGCCAGGTAGTATGCCGTGTAGGACATCGCGTAGTTCCAATAGCCCGGCCCCTCGTCCCAGCCGCCGTCCGGCGCAAGCCGCGCCGTCGGAAGCCGGATCGACTCGACGGCCTTTGCGACGATATACGCGGCAAGCTTCGGCTCCTCGTCGGCGACCGCCAGCGCGCCGATCGCCATTCCGCCGTTGCAGACCTGGTTCCAGTTGTGTCGCGAGACCACCCAGCCCTTCTGTTCGCGATAGAGTTTGAGCGATGGATTGAGGCCCTTCTCAACAAGGGCCGTGCGGATCGCCTTGCGGCTCTCCGGCGGGAGTTCGTTATAGAGCCAGTCATAACCGATACCCAGCGCGTGCGACATTTCGGCCGTGTCGAGGAAGTGCGACGGGTTCCAATCGGGGAAGGCCGCCGCCGTCAGCATCTCCTTCTCGGCCCGTTTCGCAAATCGCGCGTCGCCGGTGAGACGGTAGATTGTGGCGAGGGTGTAGATCCGCGAAAGACAGAGGCGGCTCTGTTGGAGGAGCCGCGGGCCAATGAGCTCGTGGACGACGGGCGGCTCCTGGAGCATCGTTTCGGCAGCGCGTTGTAACTCGTCGCGGATCTCGCGAGCGCCGGCATCCGTCTCGATGAGTTTGCGTACACGAGCCAGGTCGTCATCGAGGATGATCAGCCGAGGATGAGCCGTGCGCAACGTAGACAGCACGGCGCGTCCCGTCGCCGGGGTGGTGGGCTCTTCGCAGCGAGCTGCGCGCAGGGACGCTGGGACGACCAAGGCGGCCGTGATGAGGACATACGGAGTGCGCATTTCGACCTCCAGCAGGGGCGCAGACGAGACCTTGTTCCGAAGGCCCGTGCGAAAGCGCGCAGCATAAGCGCACAACGGGGTTCGAGAAAGCGGTGTGGGCGGCGCCGCGGTTTCGGGAAGGCCCTCAGGATCGACCTCCGTCGCGTGTGGCAACAAAGACAACATGGCGACGTCGGCGCGTCTACTACGGGGCTGGGAACGTTGAACGGCAAAAGGGAAAACCTGCACCCCGTTATAAAGCCATTCTAAATGCAGTTTATCCGGTCGAGCGTTAGTAGCCCTGCCCACCCATCGGTTGGATCCTGCATGGCGGTTTTTTTGTTGACATGGGCGGCCGCAGACGGGTAACATGATGTATGTGAGGGGCACCTCTGCGGAGCGCGCGCAGGATGATGTCCGGGTCGCGCCGATGGCGGAAGGTTGCACTTCTCGACAGAAGCGGCCACATCAACGGCTGGAGGAGGCAAAAGCATGATCAGAAAAGCATTGGTGGCGGGGTTCGTTGTGGGGCTGGTGGTGCCGGCAACGGCGGCGCCGGTCAATTTCACCGAGAACTGGGACAGCTATACGGCGGGCGCGGCACCGCCGTCGCCCTGGTACACCGATCCCCACATGTCGGGCGACAGCAACGCGGTGACGAAGGTTTCAGCGCGCGTGGTTACCTCCCCGTACTCGTACAAGGAGAATGACATAGCGTACCCTGGCGCGGACCGGGGCGATCAGGCCCTGTTGGTAGGGGCGGGCCTGTCGATCGAAGCAACGGACGCCAATCCGCTGAACGTGGTGTACACGGCCAAGGCGCAGACGAACAAGAACTCGGACTGGTACTTCGAGATCTCGCTTGGTGATGTGCACGCACCGGATCTCCAGGCGTGGCAGGCAGCGGGAAGTGTGCCGCTGGCGGAGCCGATCCCGGTCCTTGCGTATTGCAAGCCGGTTCCGCTCTCCGGGGTAACCAAGACGTGCTACTTCTTCGATGGCACGAAGTGGGCAGGTGCCGGTTACTTTGACGTCAACGCCACGCCGGAGACGTTCATACTGAGTGCCGATACGAACAATATGATCATTGGTAACGCCGGCGACGGTCCGTACACCGTTACCCGTCAGTACAAGGGGAACTTCGATCGAATATCGATCTACACGCTCAATTTCACCGTGGGTACGTGGACGACGATCGATGATATCTCTGTGACGGGCGGGAACATCGTTCCGGAGCCGGCCACGGTCCTCGGGATGGCGGTGGGGGTCTTGTTCCTGCGGCGTCGGCGGTCGTGAACGCCGAGCGGTTGGTTGTCGGGTCTTCCGGCAACAGAGGATCGAGATATACGGAAAGGGTCACCGGTTGCAAACCGGTGACCTTTTTTTGCGCGCGGGCCGGAGAGCTTTGATGCACCGCCGGGCGTGGGCATCACGCGGGCGGGGAGGTCCCGGCGGTCACGGTTGCGTGTCCGTCGGGCGCACGATCGGGGCGCGTTCGAGTGCCTGCAGACGGCCACGGGCGGCTGCATTGGCAGGATCGTGTCGCAGGACGGCGGCGTATTGTTGGCGGGCTTCGGCTTCTCGCCCGAGCGTTCGGAGGGCGTCACCCAAGGTCAGCCTCGCCGCGATGAGGTCGGGGGCGAGCGCGACCGCTTTCCGCAGATCGTGGATGGCATCAGCCGGATTGCCCTGACGAACGAGGGCAATTCCGATGTTGTAGTACGCCTCCACAAAATCGCGCTTCAGTGTGACGGCCTTGCGATAGCATTCGAGTGCCTCGTCCAGTCGCCCCTGCCTGTGAAGGGCGCTGCCGAGATTGTTGTAGGCTTCCGCGAAGTCGGGCCTGCCGCGGATGGCTTCGCGAAAACGGGCGATCGCCTCGTCGAGGCGACCCTGCCGCAGGTACACGTTGCCGAGGTTGTTGGAAGCTCCGGGAAACCGGAGGCGAATCGCCTCGTGAAAGCACGCGACGGCTTCATCCTCGCGCCCCTCTTGGAGAAGGAGGTTTCCGAGATTGTTCAGGGCCTCGGGAAACTCCGGTTTCAGGCGAAGTGCCTGGCGGTAGCGGGCGATGGCCTCCTCGCGGTGCCCCTGTGCCGCCAGTGCGTCGCCGAGGGCGTACTGCGCCTGTGGATTGTCCGGACGCTTGCGGACGGCGTCTTCCCAGATGGCGGACTCGCTGCGATAATCGCGGTTGCGAAGGGCCGTGGCAACCGCCAGCGATGTGGTGACGGCAAGCACAGCGCAGGCACCGATCCCGGAGGCGATTCCTTCAGAGAGCGCGAGGCGGGCGGCTAGCCGTCGGAGCATGGTGTGTCCGCCGACGACCGCTCCAAGGACAACTGCTGCGGAGGGAAGGTACATCCGTCGCTCCGCTGCGATCTCGGTGACGATGGGTACGAAGCTCGATGTCGGCGCCAGGATCAGGAAGAACCACGCGCCGAGAAACCCGATCGGGCGTCCACGCCGGAGGGCCCATGCCGTTGCCGCCAGCATCGTCGTAACGGCGAGCCCCTGCGGCAGAGCGCGTACGAGGTGCTGCGCGATGGGCCAACCATCATAGGAGATGGTCAGCGGGTGGGGCCAGACGGTCAGCCGCAGATACCACAGGATGATGCCGGCCTGCGTGAGAAGGTAGTCCCACGGGCTGATGCCGAGGTTCGCGCCGGCGGAGTATCGGCGGGGGCCGGGGATGTTGAGCCAGATCAGCAGGGCCCATGTGGCGGCCAGGGCTGCGTACAACCCGGCGTGCCGGCGCAAGGTCGTGCGGAACGAGCCGGAGACGAAGGTGCGATCATACAGGAGCACGAGCAGCGGGGCGGATACCATCACTTCCTTGGAGCCCATGCCGAGGGCGCAGGATAGGACGGCAGCGCCGAACCACAGGTGGCTGCCTCGCCACCCGCGGATGCTGCAGTAGAGCGTGAGCAGGTAGAACAGCCCCATCAGCAGCTCGGTTCGTTGAATGATGTAGGTGACGGCTTCCGTCTGGAGCGGATGTACGCCCCAGATCAGGGCCGTTGCCGTCGCGATGGGCAGAACGGCACGATCGAACCGCCCCCCGAATACGGGGGACACGAGTGTCCGGCGAACGATGCCGAACAGCAGCAGTGCGCAGGTGAGGTGGGCCGCGATGTTGAAAACATGATAGCCCCGCACGTTCAGCCCGCCGAGCGAATAGTTGAGGGCCAGGGAGAGGCATACGATGGGCCGACCGGAGACGGTGCTTCGCGGGGGCGCTGACAGGGCCGCGCCGAGCGGCCACAATCCGCGAAGGTGGTTGTTGGCGGGTATGCTGTCGATGTCGTCATAGATGAAGGGGCCTGTCAGGCTGTTCGCGTACGCCAGGAGTACGGCCGCAGCGATTACGGTCGGGCACAAAAGGGCGAGCCGCTCACAACTTGCGGGTTGGGCCGGCGTGATGCGCATGGAAGCATACGGCTCCGCAGGCTTCGCCCGGCACGGCCCGGCACGGGGCATGAACGGCTCGCATCCGGACCGGTCGCGCTGCGCCTTCATCTCTTTGCGTTCTCGCATATCCGGTCGCTCCACGCGCGGATGTTGGCCGGGTTTACCCGTTCCGACGTCAGGATCCCGGCCAACAGGACGCGCAGTGTGTGGAAGACCCGCATGTCGATCCGGTGGGGCGTGGCGGGCGGCGGGACCAGCCAGACGACCTCCGTTGGCGTCCGCGTCGAGTCGGGTATGGTGGCGGCAACCCTGTCGTCTTCGAACCGGAAAAGGCCCGTGTTCCGGCGGTGTTCGAGTCGGTATTGCCGCCCCTCCATTCGGCCGAGGATGCGGTCGACCGGTCCGTCGCGCTCGACGTAGAAGCCATCGCGGTCCGCATGCCGCGCCCATGTCTCCCTCGAACCGAAAAAGCCCGGCTTCCGGATGAACGGCCCGCCGTACTCGGGGCAGAATGTGTCGCAGTTGCCGCATTCGTTGCAGAAGTCGGCGAAGTTTGCAATCTGCTCGGGCTGTTCGACGACGAAGGCCCTGGGCGGGCCGTCGGTTCGGAATGTGCCGTCCGGGTGGACGAGGATGTCGTGGCATGTCAACGTCTGCGGCGCCGCGGGGTAGATGAAGTTGGCGTCATTCGGGCATACGGAGACGCACTTCTCGCAGGTCAGGCAGTCGAACAGCTCTAACCGGGACCCGGTCCGTCGGAGCTCGCCGCGTTTGCTCCCGGCGCGGTATCGCGGGTCGCGGCGGGCCTCTTCGGCGATTACGGCCGTGTTCAGCATTCCGGCGATGCGGGTCACGTGCGCGGGGGACGCGTCGCCGTCAGCTTCGGCAAGGCGCGTGGCGCGGTCCGCCATGCCTCGCGCGCGACGGATGTACTCGTCGATCGTCGCGGCATGTGCTTCGGTCATCTTCGCTGACAGCTCGCGGAGGTAGGCCGGGAGGCGCGCGTAGCCGCCGGTCTTGAGCAGGTCCGTACAGGTTGTTACGGGGCGGAAGCCGCATGCGACGATTGCGGCGACGTTGTGCCGGTCCACGCCCGCGCTGAAGGAAATGGGGAAGGCGCCCCCGATGTGCTGTCGGAAGAGGTCGGCGAGCGTGAGCGTAATCACGTGCAGGGGCGTGCCAGAGAGGTACACCACGTCGCCCGGAAGCACGCGGCGCCGGTTGAGGACCTCGAGCGTATTCGAGAACTTCGCGCCGACGGAGCGGCCGTGGCGGCGGGCGAGGTCCGTCAGACGCCGACAGAGGGCGACGGCCTCATCGAATCGCAGTCCTGCTTCGTATGCCGCTGGATGGACGATCAGATCGGTGTAGCCCAGCACGTCATGCAAGAGGTGCTCCAGCCGTTCTTTGCCCAGCATCGGCGGGTTCATTTTGATCACCACGTCGAGGTCCATTTCCGTGATGAGAAACTCGCCGATCCGCTCGATCTCGTCCGCCGGGCAGCCGTGAAACGTCGAGAGCGTCGCGCCGATGACGAGGTTTTCCGGATAGTCAAGGTCGCGCAGGCGGCCGTAGGACGCGGGGATCTGCTGGCGGAGCCGGTCGATCGTTTCGCCCGCCGACTTCATCCGGTCGATGAACCAGCGGATGCGTTCACTGCGGATTCCAGCGAGGTCGTAGCCAAGGCTGAGGTCGTACAGGGTTGCGCCAAGGGCGCCGCGCAGATCAAGGTCGCCGAAGAACCGCCCGTGCCGCACCATGTGGATGAGCATCGCGGCGGCGACATACTGCGTCAGTGAATCCTCCAGCCGCAGTTCCTGCGACCATTCCACGTTGTAGCCGGCGTCGGCCACGTCGATGCAGGGTCGCGGGATACGCAGCCGGTCGTTCTGCTGCACCGTCTTGAGCTCGAAGATCCGCGCCCCGGCCAGCCACCCGAGCACGATGTTCTGGGCCATCTGCGTGTGGGGCCCGGCGGCCGGGCCCAGTGGGTTCGCCGCGGGCCGCCCATGCAGAAGGACGGAGAGGTCCGGGCCGTTCGGGTCGGGCACGAACCACTTGTTCTGCGGGAGGTCGAAGATGGCGCGCTGCCGGGCGAATTCGAGGTGAATCCGCTCGACGAGATCGGTGAACGGCGCCGGGTGCAATTCGGACATGGGTTTGTCAGTTGTCCGTGGTCAATTGTCCGCCGGCGGCAGGGTCCGCCGTGCGGACCAACTCCGATCGTCGTCCGCACGGCGCCGCCTGGGCGCTACTGGCGAAACCGCTCCGCGCCGCGCCTGTGAAACCGTTCGATCAGCACCGGCAGATCCAGGCCCAGGATCTGTCCGTCCTTCACCACCGTGCGGCCGCCGACGATGAGCCGATCTACCCGCGGCGCGTGACACAGGATCATCGCTGCCAGCGGATCCTGGGCAACCGCGCCGGCGAAGGCGATATCATTCGCCCGGAACATTGCCAGGTCTGCGGCCTGGCCGACGGCCAGGTTGCCGAGCGCCGGCCGGTTCAACACGGCGGCGCCGCCGAGCGTGAGGAGCCGGAACGCTTCAACAACGCGCATCGCTTCGGCGCCGCCGGCCACACGTTGCAGGAGCAGCGCCTGCCGCGCCTCGGCAAGCAGGTGGCCGCCGTCGTTGCTGCTGCTGCCATCGACGCCCAAGCCGACTTTGACGCCGCGATCGAGGAGACGCCGGATCGGCGGGATGCCGCTCCCGAGCCGCATGTTCGAACAGGGGCAGTGCGCAACGCCCGTGCCGGTGTCGGCCAGGAGCGCGATCTCGTCGTCGGACAGGTGGACGCAGTGGGCCAGGTATACGTCGCGGTTTAACCAGCCCATTTCGTGCAGGAAGCGCACCGGCCGCATCCCGAATCTCTCAATACAGTACCGTTGCTCGGCCGTCGTCTCGGCGGCGTGCGTGTGCAGGAGCAGGTTTCGCTCGCGCGCCAGAGCCGCCGTATCGCGGAGCAGTTCACGGCTCACGGAGAACGGCGAACAGGGAGCGAGGTCGATCCGTCGCATCGCCAAGGGGGAGGGGTCGTGGAATCGCTCGACCGCGCGGATCGTATCATCGAGGATTTCCTGCTCGGACTGCACGCAGTCGTCCGGCGGCAGCCCGCCGCGCGACTGCCCGACGCTCATGCTGCCGCGGCAGGCGTGGATGCGGATGCCGAGGCGCTCCGCCGCCTCCAGCACGGCTTCGATCCGCACGTCGGCGCCCTGGGGAAAGATGTAGAAGTGGTCGCTCGTTGTCGTGCATCCCGAGAGCATCAGTTCGGCGAGGCTGACGGACGCCGCGTCGCGGACGGCGTCGTACGTCAGATGTCGCCATTGCTGGTAAAGTTGCGTGAGCCAGCCGAAAAGGGGTGCATCCTGCACGGACTTCAGCCCGCGCGTCAGCGACTGGTACAGGTGGTGGTGGGTGTTGATCAGGCAGGGGATGACGACGTGGTTGCGGGCGTCGAAAACTTCTTCTGGCCCCGTTCCCGGCCCTCCCTTATGAAGGGGGGGAGAGGATGGGCCAATCTCGCGGATCATGCCGTCCGCGATCACGATCGTGCAATCGCGCAACACGTCGGGTTCCTCGCCGCACCATACCACCACGGTTGCGTGTTCGATCCTCAGCGACATGGACGGCATTGTAACGCCGACGGCCTGCGGCGCCACTACATGCGGACGGGCGGGCGCCCGGCGGGCGTATTTGATTTGTCGGTCCGGTTCGGCAAACATCGTAGGGATGGCGGAAGGCGATGGCATCGGAAGTGCCGCAAAGCGGGCGTTCGCGTCGCACTCGCGCGACTGGCGGCAGAATCACTACGTGTACCCCGTGCTTTCGCGGCGCGCCCGCGGCGTGTCGATCGGCGTGAACCTCAATCCCGACAAGGCGTGCAACTTCGATTGCGTGTATTGCCAGGTGGATCGCACGGTTCCCCCGACCGTGCGGAAGGTCGATCTGGCCGTCCTCCGCCGAGAGCTCGACGAGATGCTTGGCCTCGCGGCAGGGGGAAGGCTGTTTGAGGATCCGCCGTTCCGCAATGTTCCGCCGGTGTTGCGGCGCATCAACGACATCGCCTTCTCCGGCGACGGCGAGCCGACGGCGTGCCCGCAGTTTCCGGAGAGCGTGCGGATCGCCGCCGAACTCAAGGCCGCTCACCGGCTCGACGACGTCAAAATCGTGCTCATCACGGACGCGTGCTTCCTGAGCCGGCCTGGTGTGCGGGGGGCGCTGGAGGTCATGGATCGCAACAACGGCGAGATCTGGGCGAAGCTCGACGCGGGGACGGAGGAGTACTACCGGCGGATCAATCGCGCCCGTGTCCCGCTGCGTCACGTCATGGAGAACATCATCGACGCGGCGCGGGTCCGCCCGATCGTGATCCAGTCGCTCTGGATGCTGGTCCACGGCCAGCCGGCGAGCGACGCGGAGGTCGAGGCCTTCGCCGACCGGTTGAACGAGGTGACAGCGGCAGGGGGACGGATCAAGCTCGTGCAGCTCTATACGATCGCCCGGCACACGGCTGAGGCGTACGTCTCTCCGCTTTCGAACGCGCAGCTCGACCACGTCGCGTCCGTTGTGCGTGCCCGGTGTGACATTCCCATCGAATGCTTCTACGGCGTGGAAGGTTGACCGTCCCGGCTGTATATTCGTTGCTCGTGCATCCTCAATCGCCCCGCCCGGAACAGACGAGACCCGCCGACGAACTCGTCACGCCGCGCGCACTCGTGATTGCAGTTCTCAGCGCCACCATCGTCGGCGCGGGGCTGCGATTCCCGTACTTGGCGTCTCCGGAGCTCTGGGTAGACGAGAGCTGCACGTGGTACTTCGCCTGCCAGGCGTCGCCCTTCGACTTCCACACCCCGCACCTTTTGTATGAGAATGCCAGCCGCCTCTACTACATGCTGCTGGCTGGGTGGACGGCGGTCTTCGGCGAGACCCCGTGGGGCTTGCGGAGCTTTTCCGCCGTGCTCGGAACCCTGACCATACCCCTGGTGGCGTTGTGGCTGCGGTCGGTGGCCGGCAACGCGCCGGCGGCGCTTGGCGCGGCCCTTGCGGCCGTTCACCCCCTGCACGTGTACTACAGCCGCGAGGCAAGGTTCTATCCGCTGTGGATGATCGAGCTGATCGGGCTGCTCTGGTGCGCGTGGCTCGCGGTGCGGACCGATCGGTGGCGGTACTGGGCGGGCTATGCGGCGCTCGCGCTTGCGGCACTGTGGACGCATTACTTCACGCTGTTCCTTGCTCCGGCGGCGCTGATACTGCCGCTGCTGGCGTGGCCGTCGCACTTGCGGTGGCGCCGCTGGCTCCTCACCAACGCCGTCGTCGCCGCTGTGTTTGCCCCGTGGTTCGTGGCCGTCGTCGTGCCGGTTTCCGGCCGCGGCAACGCGGACTGGGTGGCGGCGTATTTTCGGGGTTATCCGCCCGCTGCGGCCATCCCGCGCACGTTGGGCGCGATGGCGCCGGCGGGTTTCTATCCGCCCTATATGGGCTACCTGTACCGCGTTTCGCAGAGTATGGTTCCAGCTTCCGTTCTCGGCGTGGCGAGTCTGATCGCAGCGGCGGTCGTGTTCTGCACGCCGGGGAAGCGGCGTCCGTCGTTGTTGCCGTCGCCGGGCCGGGTCTTCCACGTGAGCTGCGCGATTGCGCCGCTCGCGCTGGCGTGGGGCTACTCCGTGATCCGCGCTCCCGTATACGTTGTTGCCCGGTATGACCAGGTCGCGTGGCCGGCCGTGATGCTCATCCTGTCCGTCGGTCTCGTGGAACTGGGCCGGCGCGTCCGCGACGGCGCCGTGGGAATATGGATCACCGCCGTGTGCGCGCTGCTCGCCGGCTCTGCGATTTCCGTCCTCGTGCCGTTCGGCGCCGGCACATCCGCCGGATATCGGCAGGCACTGATTCGCTACTTGGCCGCGAATTACCGCCCGGGTGATCGGGTCGTTGCGTTCGGCATGACGAGGTGGGATCTGTGCTATTATCGTGCCGCCCTGTGGCCGGACGCCCCGCCGTTCGAGAGTTTTCCTGCGTCGTTGGAAGAGCAGGTAGGCTGGATATCGCCCCGGCGCCAGCTTGCGGATCGTGCGGCCTTGCAGCGCGAGGCGGCCGCGCGGGCGCAGGAGCTGCGCGAGGCCATGCGTCCCGATTCAACGATATGGATTCTCCTGGGGGCGTACGATCTCTCGCTCGGCCGGGAAGACCCGGCTTTTCAGGTGGATTTCGCGCTTGACCAGGCGCTCGATGCGGCCGGTGCGGTGGACCGTCCGAGCGATCCGAACCTTCCCCTGTTTGCGCGCCGGTGGCCCGCGAGGGGCGAGGCTCCGCAGACCTGTCCTGCCGGGAGTCGCGTCCTTGAGGGATCTTCTACTTCGGCGGGCGCGGTGGATTGCCCGGGACGGGCTCCTCGAACGGGCCGGCCAATTGTTTCCGGGTGATCTGGAGGATGGCGGTGGCGGCGGCTACCTGCAACCGGGGGTCGCTGGGGTCTTCCATGTGCTGCCGCAGCCGCTCAAGGGCATCGGGCTTGGCGATCGCGCCCAGGGCGAAGGCCGCCATCGTTCGGATTCGCATGATCTGGTTGGCAGGGGGGTCGTCGGTAAGCTTCGGGTTCGGGCTGTTCCAGTTGAGCGAGGCCAGGGCGAGCGCAAAGCCCTCATCGCTGCCCATAAGTCCGAGCGACCGGGCCGCCGCCAGACGCGATTCGAGGTGCGTCGCCTGTCGCAGGGAGTACCGCAGGATGTCCATGCACCGCGGATCCTTCGTGCGGCCGAGCGTTCCCAGGGCGAAGGCCTGCCGATCGCCCAGCCCGCCGTTGGCATAGTAGATCAACTGCTGGATCGCGTGCTTGTCACCGAGCAGGGCCATCGCCTCGAGCGCCTGCAACTGCACACTGTCGTCTTTGTCGTCGCGGGCCTTCTTCAGCAGGGCGAGGGCCCCCGGTTCCCCCACCCGGCCCAGCGCCAGGCCGGCGTTGCTGCTGCCCGAGGCCACCCCTACCCCGATGCGGTGGGCCTGCAAATCGTCCAGCAGTTCCTTCACCCCCGGCACCCGGTCGGCCGCGCTCATCTGGCGGGCATACTCCAGGTAATAGACGT
>CAZMVY010000016.1:0-1209 GCA_964569765.1 uncultured Planctomycetales bacterium | reverse complement strand
GGCGGCCATCCTGCTGCCGGCGCTGGGCCCCCGGTGCCCCCAGCGGGCCAGCGCCAGGACGGCGTTGCGCCGGACGTTGGCGTCGGGGTGCGTGCGGACGATCTCGCCGAACTCGCGAACGAAGCCCGGATCGCCCAGACGTCGCAGGGCAAACATGGCGGCGACGCGCACGTTGGGGTCGGGGTCGTTCAGGCAGGCGCGGACGGCCGCCTCCGAGGGCTTGTGCCGGATCTCGCCGAGGGCCATGCATGCAGCGAACCGGACCCCGGGGTGTTCGTCGCGGATGGCCTCGCGGAACCATACGGCGGCCCGCTCGCCCTCGATTTGCTCGAGGGCTTCGATGGCCTGCGCACGAACCACGGGGTTGTCGCGGAAGGTGGCACCCGCCGTGAGATACCGCATCGCGAGCCGCTGCATCTCCTCGGGGTTCAGCGCGGGTTTCGGCGCACAACCGGCGAGGAGCATGATCGCGGCCATCACGACCCACAATGGAACGAGACGGCCGCGGGCAATTCGCGAATGCCGGATTCCACCCATGCTACGTCTCCGCTCTTCTGTTGCGGCGCCAGTTGGCCCGGAATCGCGCGACGACCGCGTCGATGAGACACAACAGGCCCAGCAGGCCGCACCCCTCGGCAAACCAATCTCCGTAACGGCTGTATATACCTTCGCGCGAGTCGATCTTCACCGTGCTGACGCGGAAGCCGCTTACGCCTTCCCACGGCTCCTTGCCGGGTTCCTCCACGAGGTCGCGGATGGTTCCATCCGGGTCGACGAACCCGCTGATGCCTGTGTTGACGGCGCGAGCGACGCCGACGCGGTTTTCCACGGCACGGAAGGCGCACGCGGCCAGGTGCTGCGGCAACTCGGTGCTGTGCGAGAACCAGCCGTCGTTGCTGATATTCAGCAGGAAGTCGATGCGTTTGCGGCCGTCAGGCCCGATGACGAAGCGGCGGATCAGGTCCGGGATCACATCTTCGTAGCAGATCGGAACTGCGAAGCGATATTCCCGTCGGTTCTGCGACGGCGCATTCATGGTGAAGATGGTGAGCGTCCGGCCGGCGGTGAGGGAATACTCGTAACCATCTGCGCCCCAGGGGGTCATCGAGTTCAGTTTGCGGTAGAGCGGGTGCAGGCGCCCATAGCGGAACGGCACGTATTCGCCGAAGAGCACGAGGTGGATCTTGTCGTAGCGCTGGGGTTCGGGAC
>CAZMVY010000015.1:3351-36474 GCA_964569765.1 uncultured Planctomycetales bacterium | reverse complement strand
TCCCCACGCCTGTCGTGGGATCAGCCTGTTACAGGAATCTCCTTTCTCGCCGCCGCCAAAGCCCCTACACCAACCCGATGCGTGGCCGGAAGCGGCAAACTTCATATCGGACAAAAGTTAATGCGCGATGGCGCATCAACGTCGCTTCGAGTATATCAGGGCTTTGTACACCTCGTCAAGCCGTTGCGCACACTGAACGAACTCGCCGTATTGTTGCCGGGCGAAGCGGATGTGCGAAGCCGCCTGCGACCCCGGAAGATTGGGCTTTCCGGCATCATTCCGAAAACCGAGGGCCTTGGCGATGCGGGCTTGCGGGCGTATGATACGCCCGCCGAACGACCGGAAGGCCCCAGTCACAGGAGGGTCCGACGTGGCCAAGGCACGAGGCATCGTCAAGCGCCGCAAGGCGGTCCAGAACATCCGTAAGATCACTCGGACGATGCAACTCATAGCAACCGCCCGGTTTCAGCGTGCCTTCAATCGGGCCGTTGCTACCAGGCCGTACACGAACAAGCTGACGGAGCTGGTTCGTGACCTCGCCGCGACCCAGGAGGAGATCGAGCACCCATTGCTCCAGGTGAACTCGGGAACCGGCCGGAGTATCCTGCTGGTAATCACCAGTAACCGTGGATTGTGTGGGGGATACAACGCCGGCCTGCTCCGTACCGCGGCCGGCTTTCTCCGCCAGCGGGAACAACCGGGCGAAGCGACGGAGCAAGCCGGGCATGTCGTGGAGCTGCAGGTGGCCGGGAAGAAAGGGATCAGCTACTTCCGGTTTATGCGCCGGCCCATAGCGGCCACGTACACGCATTTCGAGGACAAGCCCCAGTTCGCCGAGGTCGAGCCGATCGCAGACGATTACATCCGGCGTTACGCCAATGGCCAGATCGACAGCGTCCACGTGATCTACATGCGATTTGAATCCACGGCGAGGCAATATCCCGATACGCTTCAGCTCCTTCCGCTGCAGCCGCCGAAGGCGGTCGGAGAAGAGAAGCCGCGGGGCACGCCGGGCATGGAAGCGGCGGTCCAATACGATTTCTCGCCGCCGGCGGGCGAACTCCTTGCGGAGCTCCTGCCGCTGACGGTCAAGACCCGGCTGTTTCAGTGCTTCACCGATGCCGCGGTGAGCGAGCAGGTTGCTCGGATGGTCGCGATGAAGGCCGCCACGGATTCGGCGGGCGAGATGCTCAAGCAGCTTACGCAGGCCTACAACCGCGCCCGGCAGACGCAGATCACGCTGGAACTGCTCGACATCGTCGGCGGCGCCGAGGCGCTGAAGTAGCCCTCCATCCGGCGCGTCCGATTCATTCAAAGCCTGATTATCGCGGGCTGAACGCTGATGTTGACCGGGATGCGAAGCGTTTCCTCGCCTCGCCGGAACTCGGCGGCCATGCCGACACGGCCCTGGGGCTGGTCGGCGGGGACGCGGAGCGTCCACTCCCGCACAGCTTTCGATTCGGTCGCCCGCCAATCGATCGGCCACTGCCAGGTTGGCCCCCGCCACTGGCCCGAAGCCTCGACGCGCACACGGATCTCCTCGCCCGGGCGGGCGATCGCCGGATCTACCGTGATCTTCACGGGAAGCGACTCGCGCGTGGCCATCAGACCGCTCGGGCCCACGAGGTAAACGGGCAAGCCGGCGGGAAGCGTCGCGGTCAGGCGACCGTCACGGGCCATCGTCAAGGGTTGGCCCATCGCATCGTACGCACGCTTCGCCGGCGGATCAGTGCGAATGACCGCCGCGCGGTCTTCGTCTGACGACCACAACGCAATCACATCCTCCCCCTGGGTCTTGAATCGGAAGGCCAACAGGTCCTCGCCGAGGTCGATCGCGCCGGCCGCCTCGTGGCGGGCGAGGAGGTGCCCGATCGTGGCCAGGGCGCGGTAGCCCGCCTTGGGGCGGAGGTCGGTGCGGATCAGGCCGAAGCGGTGTTCGTTATAGAAGGGGTTGTTGCCGTCGTCGCGGAAATCGTACCAGGAGACGCTGCCGACAGCGCCCGAAGCGAGGGACGAAAGATACGTTCGGGCCACGAGACCGGCCTGGCGCCGCTCGGAGGTGTCGCCGAGTGAGGTGGGCCAGCCCATCTCGGTGATCCAGACGGGCCGCCCGCCCACCAACTGTTGCGTCCGCCGGAGTTCGTCGATGAAGGCCCGCTCGTCGAGCGAGCCGCGGTACGGGTGAATCGTGAGGATGTCGAAGGGGGCGTTTGCATCGACGACCTTCTTGATGAACGCGGCGTCGATGCCGGCCGTAGAGCAGCCGAGGACCTTCGCGTCGGGGTCTTCCTGCTTGATGGCGGCGGAGGCCTGCTTGAGCGCCTCGATGTAGAGTTCCTTCGGCCCTGACCAGAAGAAGATGTTGGGCTCGTTCCAGATCTCCCAGTGCTTGATGCGGTCCTTGTAGTGGCGGACGACCTGGGCGGCCCAGCGGGCGTACTCCTTCACGCCGGCCTCGGTGTAGATGATCTTGTCGCTGCCGGGGTAGTCGGGCCAGTAGCAGAGCAGGCCGTACACCTGGATGCCATGGTCGTTGGCCACCTTCACGAGGTCGTCGTAAAAGCGCCAGTCGTAACGGCCCTTCTCGGGTTCGGTGAGGTGCCAGTCGATCTCCTCGCGGGTCCACTTCACGCCGGCGCGCCGGGCCATATCGGCCAGGTCTGTCATCGCCTTGTGCGACTGTGGGTTGCCGTGTTGGCGGTAGAGGTACATGCCGACGCCGATCGGGTTGGCGGCGGGCGTCGCCTGGATTTCCGGGACGCCGACGACGGTGACGGAGACTTCGGGCGTGTGGACACCGGGCGCGATGAACCGGAACGCGGCTTCAAGGAACTCGCGGCCCTTCATCGGGCGGGAGAGACTCTGCCGGACGGCCGTGGCCGCGGGCGGAAGCGTAAGCGGCGTTTCCTCGACGGACAGCCGGCCGGCCACATCGCGGGTCTCCGTGATCAGCCTGCCGCGGAGCGGCTCAGGGGCAAGGCTGCGGAGGACCACCTGAAACTGTGCGTTTTCGTCGACGACGCGGCCGTCGGGGATGAGGACGACGGTACGCTCGGGAGGGTACGTCGTCTCGGCCTCCATCGAAACGAGCTTGATCTCGCCGCGAGGCTGTGCTCCCCTTCGCACCAGCCCCATGTGAGTCACTCGAAGCGGCAGGCGCCGGGCGCCGTCGTTCTCGCCGCCGAAGTGGCGCCAGTCGGCCAGGTTCTCCAGCGAGACCTCGAACGTCTGCTCGCCTTTTCGGCTGAGCGTGCCGAGGGACTTCTCGAATGACTGGAAGTGCGAGCCGAGCGCGATCGTCAGCTCGTTGCCGGAGCCGTCGGAGAGGACGCGGACACGAAGCCGCTTCGGGTCGCCGAAGAGGGTGAAGTCGTTGCCGATGCCGGCGGCCGCGCCCGGGTCGGGCAGATCATAGGTCCACGCGCCGTCGCGGAACCGGCAGCCGGCGCGGCCGTGCGAATACCAGCCCTCGGCGGCAAGGAAGGAAGTGGCGAGATACGTGCTTCGGCGGAGGCCCTCCGACGCGGCATCGGGGCCGGCCGGAAGGAACTCAACGTCGTCGATGAAGTAGGAGCCGTGGCGGGCGTCACCGCTGTTCTCGATAAGCACGCCGAAGGACGTGATCGGCCAGCGGACCACGCCGTCCTTCGCGCCGCCCCAGGAGTGGACCCATCGCAACAAGTCCACCTCGATCTGCTGCCAGCCGGGGTACGTGTAATCGACGAACTTCTGGAACGTCTGGCCGGTGTGGGCGGCGGCGCGGAAGGTGATCCGGTTCGTGCCGGGTTTCCTGAGCCAGAGGCGGACCCGGCGGGCGTCGCTGTCGGCCGGCAGGGGCATCATCGTGGCGACGTAGTTGCCGCCCTTGTCGAACGAGAAACGCACCTCGGCACAGCCGGGCTTGTCGTGGCCCTCGCTCGCGTTCCATCGCAGCTCACCAACGGCACCGGGAAACTCGCGGCCGTTACTGAACGTCCAGCCCGCGAGCGGGTCGGACGCAGAGAGAGACGCGGGATCGCTGGCAAGAGTTAGAGCAATGGTGAGCACCAGCCCGCGCACGTGCTTGCACATTGTGTTCGTCTCCAACGAAGAAGGTCTCTATGAGATTCACCTGTCTCCGGCGGCGTACCGCCTGACAACCCGCGTCGCCGCTCCCGCAAGAAGCGCGATGATCGCCGCATACGCCGGAAACGCGGAAAGGGCGACCACCGGCAAGACCATCATGAAATCCCAGTCCCGCCAGAGCTACGGGCCACGAGCCGCCAAGTCGCCGAGCCCGATGGCGAGGAGGCATGCCACCCGGAGGTTGCGCAAAGCTGCCACGCAGATAACGTGAACGGCGAAGATGACGCATACCGTCGACGTATCCATGGCGTAGACCTGCCGCGCAACCGGCAACACGGCGGATTTCGTTCGCTCTTACGCTGACTCCAGCTTTTTCACGAGTATCTGCGGCTCGCGGATCGGGTGGCCGGCGGGCAACTCGGCCGTTGCCTGGTCCCAGCTCAGGGCCTCCGGGGGCAGATTCATCGTGGCCCGGGCCTTCTCCGCGCAGTGCGGAAGGAAGGGGGCCATCAGCGTCACGAGCGCCCGCAGTGTTTGCACACAGACGTGGATCGTCGTTCCACAGGCGGCCATGTCCGTCTTGCGCTGCGACCAGGGTTGCTTGCTGTCGAAATAGACGTTGCCGGCCCGCGCCAGGGCCATGACCTCGCCGAGGGCCGCTTTGAAGTGGAAGCCCTCGAGTTCGGCGGTGACCTTCGCGGCCGTTTCGCGGATTCGCGCCAACTGAGCCTTCTCCGGCTCGCCGAGATCGCCGGTCGGCGGGACCTTGCCCTCGAAGTACCGGAACGCAAACGTCAGCGTCCGGTTGAAGAGATTGCCCAGAACGGAAAGCAACTCGTCGTTGTTCTTCGAGATGAATTCCTTCATCTCAAACGCCCCCCGCTGGTTCTCCGGTGCGATGGCCGTCAGGTAGTAGCGGAGCGGGTCCGGGTCGTAGTGCTTGAGGAACTCCTCGATCCACAGGGGCGAGTCCTCGCCCATCCGGCTCTTGGAGAGCTTGAGCATCTGGCCGTCGGATCCGCGCTCGTTGAGGAAGGCGTTGACGACGACGGTGCTGGGGAGCTGGAAGCTGCCTTCGGCCATGAGCATGGCCGGCCATGTGAGGGCGTGAAAGATCGTGTTGTCCTCGCCGATGAAGTGGACGATCTTGCACGCGGGATCCTTCCACCATCGCTCGTAGGCCCGCCAGTCGCCCTCGGTCAACTCGCAGTGCTTCGCGGTGAACGAGACGTAGCCGATCGGGGCGTCAAACCAGACGTACAGGACTTTGCCGCGGGCATCGGGGTCGTCGGGCAGCGGGACCGGCACGCCCCAGTCGAGGTCGCGGGTCATAGCCCGTTCGGGCAGGCTCCCCTTGATCTGGCCGAGGGCGAAGTTCAGCGTGGCCTCGCGCCAGGGCGGCTCGTCGCCGGCGGGCGAGCGTTTCGACTCGAGCCACGTCTTGAGCCGCTCCTCGAACTCGCCAAGCCGGAGGTACCAGTGTGTCGTTTCGCGGACCTCGGGCGTCGTGCCGGTGATCGTGCTCTTGGGATCGATGAGGGCCAGGGGGTCCATGCTCCGGCCGCAGTTTTCACACTGATCGCCGTAGGCGCCGGGATGCCGGCAGTCGGGGTAGGGGCAGGTTCCCTGGACGTAGCGGTCGGGCAGGAACTTGGCTGCCTGGGCATCGTAGAGCTGCCGGGTGGTCTTCTTGGTGAAGTACCCCTTCCGGTGGATCTCGAGGAAGAAGCCCTGGCTGATGCGGTTGTGCAGATCGACGCAGTCGCCCTGGTGCGTGCCGCCATAGATGTCGAAGCGGATGCCGAGGCCGTCGAAGTCCGCCTTCTGCCGCGCGTTGTATCGGGTGCAGACCTCCTGCGGCGTGGAGTTTTCCTTCGCGGCGGTGATGGCTATGGCCACGCCGTTGTCATCGGAACCGCAGATGAAGCGGACGTCGTCGCCGCGCTGCCGGAGGTAGCGGACGTAGATGTCGGCGGGCAGATACGCCCCGGCGATGTGGCCCACGTGGAGCCGGCCGTTGGAATACGGCAATGCCGCCGTAACCAGGAATCGACGAACAGCCATGCGCACCTCTCGATGCAATCGTCTGTACACCGCCTTGCCCCGGCGATACGCCGCCGGCGCCGCCGCGCCACGCCGCGAAGACGGCGGCGAGGTTTCTGACACGGCCACGGCAGGCGGGGATTGTACCGCCGTCCCGCCGAAGCGGCGAATCCGCCCCATTCGACGACGGGCGCTGCGTCCGCGCCGGACATCTTGATTCCCGGTGCCTTCGGGCGTACGATACGCGGTTTGTTTTCCGGCGAGGATCGTCAGTGGAACAGGCCATCGGCAAGGCGGCCGTCCTCATCGAGGCGTTGCCCTACATCGAGCGGTACTACGGCCGCGTCGTAGTGGTGAAGCTCGGCGGGTCCGTCATGGACAACCCGGAGACGGAGCGGGAGATCCTCCGCGACATCGCCTTCATGAACTACGTCGGCATGCAGCCGATCATTGTTCACGGCGGGGGTAAGGAGATCACGGCCGCGATGGACGAGGCGGGCCTCGAACCGCAGTGGGTACAGGGGTTGCGCTACACGGACGAACGAACGCTGACCATCGCGGAAAACGTGCTCTGCGGTCGGATCAACCGGCGGATCGTGGAGACGCTCGAATCACTCGGCGTCGCGGCGATCGGGCTGAACAGCCTGGCGACGTGCGTGCTGTTTGCCGAGCGGAAGTACCTTGCCGGCGAGGGCGATCGGCGGATCGATATCGGTTTCGTCGGGCGGGTGACGGGCGTGAATGCGAAAGTGCTCGATCTGCTGTGCAAGGCTGACACGGTGCCGGTGATCGCACCGATCGCGATCGACCCGGCGGGCGGCTCGCTGAACTGCAACGCGGACACGGCGGCGGGCGAGGTGGCGGCGGCGGTGAAGGCCGAGAAGCTCGTGATGGTCTCCGACACGCACGGCATCCGCACCGACCCGAAGGATGAGAACTCGTTCCGCTCCTCGCTGAACCGGTCGGAGATCAACGACCTGATGGCCCGGCGGATCATCGACAAAGGCATGATCCCCAAGGTGGAGGCGTGCCTCCGTGCGATCGACGCCGGCGTGAACAAGGCGCACATCATCGACGGGCGCCTGGAGCACTCGCTGCTGCTGGAGATCTTCACCGACAAGGGGGTCGGCACGCAGATCCTCCCGTAACCTCCACCGAACGAACGAGGCAGGCACGACGTGACACAGGAACAGGTATTCGAGGAGTATTCGCAGTTCGTGATGAACAACTACAAGCGGACGAAGCTTGTAGTGGCCCGGGCTCTCGGCAGCACGTTCTGGGATCTGGACGGCCGGAAGTACATCGACTTCTTCCCCGGCTGGGGTTGCAGCCTTCTGGGCCACTGCCACCCGAAGATCGTCGAGGCGATCCGCGAGCAGGCGGGGCGCCTCATCCAGGTGGACAACACCTTCTACACGGTGGAGCAGGGACGGCTCGCCCGGATGTTGTCCGAACGGAGCTTCGGCGGGAAGGTCTTCTTCTGCAACAGCGGTACCGAGGCCAACGAGGCCGCCATCAAGCTCACCCGCAAGCACGCCGGGCCGGGCCGCTACAAGATCATCACGATGGAGAAGAGCTTTCACGGGCGCACGTACGGCGGGATGAGTGCGACGGCCCAGTCCAAGACGCGGGCCGGCTTCGAGCCGCTCGTGCCGGGCTTCGTCCATGTGCCGTTCGACGACGTGGACGCCGTCGCCGCCGCGATCGACGACGAGACCGCCGGCGTGATGTTCGAACCGATCCAGGGCGAGGGCGGGGTGAACATCCCCGCCGACGACTACATCGCGAAGATCCGCGACCTTTGCGACGACCACAACCTGCTGCTGATCCTCGACGAGGTGCAGACGGGCATGGGGCGGACGGGCAAGTGGTTCGGCTACCAGCACACGGGCGTCGAGCCGGACATCATGACCCTGGCCAAGGCGACGGCCGGCGGCGCGCCGCTCGGCGTGACGATCGCGCAGCCGGAGGTGGCCGAGGCCTTCACCCCCGGCTCGCATGCGAGCACGTTCGGGGCGAACTCGCTCGTCGTCAGCGCGGGGATCGCAACGATCGAGGTCATCGAGCAGGAGGGGCTGCTCGAACGGGCCGTGCGGGTCGGGCAGACCCTCGCGGACCGCATCACGGAAATGAAATCGCGATTCGCGTTCATCGAGGGCGTGCGGCACCGCGGCGTGATGATCGGCGTGCAGTTGTCGGTGCCCGGCGCCGAGATCGTCTCGGCGGCGCTGGAACTCGGCCTGCGGATCAACTGCACGCAGGATACCGTCCTGCGGCTGCTGCCGGCCATGACGATCACGAACGAGGAGATGGAGGAAGGACTCCGCATCCTGGCCGAGGCGTTTGCCCGGGCGGAAGCGAAACTGGTGTCCGCATGAAACGGAAGAAACTGCAACCCGCAACTGCGAAACCTGTACATTCGAAGCGCCGGCCCGTCGCTCCGCGACCCGCCGCGCAGGCACGCGTGACTCCCCGGCCCTCGGAACCTGTCCCCCGGAAGCCGGGTATCCCGCCGGAGCTTCGCGGACTCCGTCATTTTCTCACGATCAGCGAGGTGGAACCCGCCGTCCTGAAACGGTTGCTGACCTTCGCCATCGAGCGGAAGAAGACCTTCCGGAAGGGCGCGCTCCGGCCCGCGCTGAAGGGCAAGACGCTCGGAATGATTTTCCAGAAGGCGTCGCTGCGGACGCGGCTGAGCTTCGAGGTGGCGATGTGGCAGCTCGGCGGCTACGCGATCAACATGGAAGACCACCAGGTGGGTATGGGTCGGCGCGAGGCCGTCGAGGACGTCGCCCGCGTCGTCTCCTCCATGTGCGACGGGATCATGGCCCGCGTCTTCGCGCACTCGTACATCGAATCCCTCGCGAAGTATTCCCGCGTGCCGGTGATCAACGGCCTTTCGGACGAATCGCACCCCTGCCAGGCCGGCGCGGACCTCATGACGCTCATGGAGCACTTCGGGGAGGTCGCCGGGCGCCGGTTGGCCTTCGTCGGCGACGGGTTCAACGTGGCCAAGTCGCTCGCCTGGAGTTGTGCGAAGCTCGGGATGCCGTTCGTGCAGGCGGCGCCGACGCGGTATCAGCTCCCGAAGGCGTTTCTCGATGCGATCCGGTGCGCTGTGCCCGACGCCCAGGTCGCCGTCGTCACGGATCCGACGGACGCCGTGCGCGGGGTGGACGTGGTCGTCACGGACACGTGGACGTCGATGGGCCAGGAGGCCGAGAAGCAGCAGCGGCTGAAGGACTTCGCCGGTTATCAGGTCAACGCGAAGCTGCTGAGGGCTGCCGGCCCCGAGGCGGTGGTTCTGCACTGCCTGCCGGCGTACCGGAATGTGGAGATCACCGACGAAGTCATGGACGGCCCGCAATCGCTGATCTTCCAGGAGGCGGAAAACCGGCTCCACTTTCAGCGGGCCCTGCTGGAAGTGATGCTGTAGGCCGGTTCCGACGCCCCGGCCATCGGCCGTCCGGTCGTGCGGAGGATGGGACATGAACCGTCGCGAGTTTCTGAAGGCCGGAGCGGCCGGCACAATTGCATCGGCCTTCGGCGGGTACTTCGTCCACGGCGCGGAGCAGAAAACGCTTCGCGTCGGAGTCATCGGCACGGGCTGGTACGGCAAGTCCGACGTGTGCCGCCTGATCCAGGTGGCCCCGGTCGAAGTCGTCTCGATCTGCGACGTGGACAGGAGGATGCTGGAGGGCGCAGCCGAACTCGTCGCCGCTCGCCAGGCATCGAAGAAGAAGCCGCGCACGTACGGCGATTACCGCGAGATGCTCAAAGAGAAGGACCTGGACGTCGTCCTCGTCGCCACGCCCGATCACTGGCATGCCCTGCCGATGATCGCCGCCGTCGAGGCCGGCGCCGATGTGTATGTCCAGAAGCCGATCAGCGTCGATGTGGCCGAGGGGCAGGCCATGCTCGCCGCCGCCCGTCGGAACAAGCGGGTGGTCCAGGTCGGCACGCAGCGGCGCAGCACGCCGCACCTGATCGATGCCAGGAAAAACATCGTGGAGGCCGGCCTGCTCGGCACCGTGGCCCATGTCGAGATGTGCTGCTACTTCCACGCGGGCCGCGAGCCCGCGCCGAGGACCGTTCCCGTTCCGGAGTACCTCGACTATGAGATGTGGACCGGCCCGGCACCCATGCGCCCCTACGAGGGGCTTCCGCACAAGGGCTGGTGGCGAAAGCACATGGAATACGGCAACGGCATCCTCGGCGACATGGGCATCCACATGTTCGACACCGTCCGATGGATGCTCGGCCTCGGCTGGCCGAAACGCATCACCTCCGCCGGGGGCATCCGCGTCCGCAAGGGCGGCAGCGCGAACATCAGCGACACGCAGATCGCCACCTTCGAATATGACAGCCTGACCGCCGTCTGGACCCATCGGACCTGGGGCCACGCCCCGGACCCTGCGTACCCCTGGTCCCTGACGCTCTACGGGGACAAGGGCACGCTCAAGGCCGGCCTGATGAGTTACGACTTCTACCCCGCCGGAAAGAACGAGCCGACGATTCACAAGGATGTCGTCTACGAGCGTGAGCAGTTTCCCGAGGACCTGACCGAGAAGGACATGGAGCTTTTCGCCGCGCCGGCGACGCGCCGGCATATGCGGGACTTCCTCGCCGCCATCGCCTCGCGGGGCAGGCCGGTGGCCGATATCGAGGAGGGCTACATCTCCAGCGCCTCATGCATTCTGGCAAACCTGGCAATGAAACTCGGCCGGACGCTCACGTGGGATTCGGCTCAGGGGCGCGTCATGGGCGACGAGGAAGCGAACCGCCTGCTCCGGCGGCCGTACCGCTCCCCCTGGGTTCATCCGGCCCAGACGCTGCAGTGACCGGCGCAGAGGCCGCCGCGAGCGCCGCCACCATGAGAACCGCGAATCCGCGAATCCTCGCAGGGATCGCGGCATTGTCGGCGAGCATCCTGCGCCAAGGCTGCCCGCAGCCGCCCCCTGGCTTCTCTGCTGGCGGATCCGATCCTCGACGTCCCCGGCGCGGTGGGATACGCCACGATATCGTTTCGCGGCACCGCCAGGCAGACGATTCGCGTGACGCTCGTCAGCGCGGAGTCCTGCCTGTCCCCCTATGCAAGCCTGCGGAACCCGGACGGATCGAGCGGCGGGTATGTGCCGGCCGCTTGACGCTCGCCGTTCAAGACTGTATGGACTGGATGGGAAACGATCGGAACGTCCGTACCCGGAGGCGGTGGGACACCCGAACACGACGGTGCCATGCCGATGAAACGCCCCGACGGCCGGCGAGCAGACCAGCTTCGCCCCGTGGAGATCACCCGCGGATACACCAAGGTTGCGCCCGGCTCCGTACTCATCTGCACCGGCGACACCCGTGTTCTGTGCACCGCCTGCTTCGAGGATGGTGTGCCTGACTGGCTCGCCGGCAAGGGCCTCGGGTGGGTGACGGCGGAATACGACATGCTGCCCGCCTCGACCGGACAGCGCCGCGTCCGCAACCGCGGCAAAGTCGATGGCCGGACGCAGGAAATCCAACGGCTTATCGGGCGTTGCATGCGGGCCGTGGTGGACCGCGCGGTCCTGGGCGAGAACTGCATCTGGCTCGACTGCGATGTGATTCAGGCGGACGGCGGGACGCGCACGGCCGCCATTACAGGAGCGTATGTGGCTTTGTGCGACGCAGTGGAATGGGCCCGGCGACAGGGGAGGCTGACCGCCTCGCCGGTGCGCGAGGCCATCGCCGCCGTCAGCGTCGGCATCGTGGACGGCCGGCCGCTGCTTGACCTGTCGTACGCGGAGGACGTCAGGGCGGACGTGGATCTGAATGTGGCAATGACCGCCGCCGGCCGGTTTGCAGAGGTCCAGGGCACCGGCGAAAACGCCACGTTCTCCGCCAAGGATCTCAACCGGATGCTCGCGCTCGCCGCCCGAGGAATCCGACAACTGATGGCCGAGCAGGCTCGGGTGCTGCAACCCGTCAGAAAACGAAAATGATGAACGCCCGCTTCATGCGACGAAACGACGAAGCCAGGAAGCAGCGAAGGCCGCCCGCTGCCGGCCGGGGCAACCCCCGCCGTCGTTTGGCGGATTCGTGCGTCAATCCGCTCCTCGGCGTTGTGTTGGCGTGCGCCGGCGGGCTTGCGGGATGTCAGATGAACGGGGGCAGGCTGTTGCCCGGCCCGGATGATCTGACCGGGGAGCGGTGGACGATCCGATGCTTTCAATCGTCTGCCCCCGGGCATGAGCGGATCGTCAACGGCCTTGCCGAGCAGCTCAAGAAGATCCAGGGCATCGATGCGAGTGCCGTTCGGGTCAGACATGAGGCGGGCGTGAGCATCCTCTACTACGGCACCTACCGCAAGCAGTTCGACCCCAGGACCAACACCACGAAGTTCCCGCCGAAACTGACGCAGGACATCGTCCTGATCCGCTCGCTCACGATGGGCTCGCAGACGCCGTTCCTCATGGCTCAGTGCGAACTGGTGGACCGGAAACCCGTCGGCCCGCCGGAGTGGGATCTGCAGAAGGCCCCGGGAGACCTCTCGCTCCAGATCGCCGTCTTCTACAACGAAGGCGACTTCCAGGAGCGCGAGCTGGCCGCCGTGCAGTACGCCGAAGCCCTGCGTAAGGAAGGCTTCGAGGCCTGGTACCACCATTACGACAACGGACGCAGCATCGTGTGCGTCGGCCACTTTCCGGCGTCTGCCGTCACCCGCCGCATGGACGGCACCGAGGAATTCAGCCCCGAGGTGGAGGCCCTGATGCGGCGAAATGAGGACTTCCGCCGCATGTACGTCAACGGCCAGGCGATGAAGGTCCGCGATCCGTCGGGCCAGTTCCGGCCGATGCCATCCGTGCTTGTGCGAACTCGCGCCCCCGGCTCCGAAGGCAACGCCCTCGAACTCCTCCCGCCGTGAGTCATGACCCAGGCCGCCAGACGATCCATCCTGATCGCCACGACGAACCGCGGCAAGCTCCGTGAGATCACCGCGGTCATGGAGGGGCTGCCCGTCGAGTGGATCGCGCTCGGCGACCTTCCCCCGATGCCCGAGTGCGCGGAGGATGCCGACACTTTTGAAGGCAACGCGGAGAAGAAGGCCCATCATTACGCGCGGCTCGGCGGCCTCTGGACGCTCGCCGACGATTCCGGGCTCGAGGTCGATGCCCTCGGCGGCCGGCCCGGGGTGAACTCCGCCCGCTTTGCCGGCGAGCCGAAATCCGATGCGCGAAACAACGCCCGGCTCATCGAGCTGCTGGCGAGCGTGCCGGCCGAGCGGCGAGCGGCACGGTTCCGCTGTGTTCTCGTGCTGGTCGGCGACGGCCGCGTGTTGGCCCGTACCGCTGGTGCCGTCGAGGGGATCATCGTCGATGAGCCGCGAGGCACGAACGGATTCGGCTACGATCCCCATTTCCTGATCCCGTCGATGGGCCGGACGATGGCGGAGCTTCCGCCCGCCGAGAAGAACCGGATCAGCCATCGCGGGCAGGCCCTTCGCGCCATGCGCGACGCCCTCCTGCGTCTACTTGCCTGACTCACGTGGTTTGGCGTAGTATGAGCGTGATTCCCTGGAACCCGCGGCGCGGGGAGCCGGGACTCGCGGTTTGTTTTCTGAGGAGGACTGCCCCGATGATACGTCGCAGGCTCCGAGTGTCCGCCGCCTTGGCTGCCCTGGCCCTCGCGGCAGGAGCCGGATGCAGCAGCTTGAACCCCGGGCTGGCCGCCGCCGTCGGCGGCAGCGCGATTCCCCTGACGACGCCTCCGTCGGGGGTAATCCTCATCGTTTTCATGAACCTTACAAACGTGCCGGCTCGCGCGAGCCTGGTCGTCACGAACACCAACGGTGGTCAGTATCAGCTTGGGCTTACCGCCCTGGGCTTCGACGCGACCAACGACCTCGACTACGCCATCGCCGCGCAGGACTGCGCGGTAGGCAACGGCGGCTCCATCCAGTCGATCGGCCTCACGGATGTCACGTATGCGAGCGCGACCGGCCCGGTGGTGGTGCCATTTGATCGACCCGCACTGACATCCGGTGTGGATCTGAACTGCGGCAGCGTGCTGGCCGTGACATTCCAGGGAACGCCCCCGAACGTGTTCGTAAACCTGACGGTGTATTGAACCATGATGCGCAATCGGACGCTTGTCTTCACGCCGCGACGGCTGGCCCTGGCCCTGTTGGGCACACTTCCTCTGGCGAGCGGGTGTCTCAACCCGAACCTCGTCAACCAGGCTGTGGGTTCGTTCTACCCGACCGCACCGGGGAACACCCCGTTCCTCATGGTTCAGGTCGTCAACCAGAGCCAGGCCCGGCTCGATGTCCCCATCGTGTATGACAACGGCGTGACTACGCCGACCTTCTACATCCGGAGCCTCAACCCGCTGAGCCACGATACGGGGGTCGTGCTCCCCTGGCCGGTGTTGCGGCTTGCCATCGGCGACCTGACCAATCCGCTCGCGCCCACGATCAGCGCGACGTATGCCAACGGGGCCGTGCAGGCCGTTCCGTTCGGCCACGCCGCCCTCCGGGCGGGCGTGGACTACCAGCGGGGCGACACGATCCTCTTCGTCATCACCGGCAACGCGCAGAGCCCTGCGTACCTGAACGTCTCGATCGGCCGCATCGACGGTGCCGCCGATGCCGGGGCCACGCAGCGGGCCGACCCGTTCGGCATAACCGAGCTTCTGCTTCTGCAAAACGGCTTCATTACGGCCATCCCGCTCGGCGGGTGAACACGGTCTTTTCCAGCGAGGAGACGCCAGATGTCCGCACGACGATACCTGATTGTGCTGCTGATCGCGGGCGCCGGCCTTGTGCCGGTCCTCACCGGCGCCAGTTGCCCGCCGCCGTCAAACGTCCTCTTCTTCCCTACTCAGACGAACACTCAGGGAACCAGGACGCTGACCGACTGCAACCCGGGTTTCGTCTGCGTCTCGATCGTCAACCAGGCGTGCGTGCCGTGCGAGGTAGCGCTCTATACGCAGAACGGGTACGACTTCTGCGTGGTGGTCAACGGCGTCTGCACGTACCAGTATCCCGACCCGCCGCAGCCGTCCTGCTGTCCGGTGGGGCTGTCCAATCCGAACGGGTGCGTATGTCAGCGCGCCGGTGCGAACATCGGCGAGATGCTGCTCACCCGCCCGGAGATCTTCCGGGCTCAGAACATTCATCCGATCCAGGGACTCCAGACGCAGGTGCTTCAGCCCGGTGCCGCCGTGCTTGAACGCATCCAGTGCGGCGACGTCAAGACGCTCGGTGTCGCCGTCGGCACCGTGGGCAATGCCCTGACGACGCCGCAATTCCAGGAAGGCCCCAGGTACCGCGAGCGGCTGGCAGCCCCGGCCGTCCGCCTGCCCGGCGAGGTCCGGTGCGGCGGGACGATCGAGTTCCTCGTGTACGACATCAGTCGCTGTGCCGATCCTGTGCTGTCGCAGTTCGCGATCTCAACGTCCGTCTCGCCGTAGCGCGGCCCGGGCAGGGGTGGCAAAACGGAGCAGCGAAGGGGGCGGGATCCGCCGGGCCCGCTGCCTCTTTCGTTTCGATTATCCTCCGCACCCGCTGATCGGTTGAAATCGCGGCCCCACGAACGATCGGCTTTCTCGCCGCAAGGGAAGGCCCTGTGGCCCTGATTTTGTGCATCGCGGCCCGCGTTCGCGAGGCTCTGCGTCGTTCGCCCGTCGACTTCGTCCCGAACACCTGCATTCCCCAAACCATTTTCGATCCCGTTCACTCGTAGGTTAAGTCACGCGCCCGGACAGCCGAAAAAAACGCTGCCGGCTGACGGATGCCGACGGCAGCGACCGTCCGCGTCCGGCCCGCCGCGGACACGTTCATCCGGAGCCCCCGTCCGTGGTCGAGGAGACCACCCAAGTCGGTGCCGTGTGCGACGATCCTCCGCCGCGCGAGGCGTTGTGTCCGGCGTGCCGTCGGGCCGGGGCCCGCTTCGAGCATTTTGACGAACAGCTTCGGCTCGCCAGCCAGGTCCAGCGGGATCTGCTTCCGAACCCGATGCCTGCCTCGCCGACCGCGCGCTTTCATGCGCTTTTTCTGCCGGCCGACCACGTCAGCGGCGATATCTATGATGTCGTTCGGCTCGACGAATCGCACATGGCCGTGTCCCTGGCGGACGCAACCGGCCACGGGATGCCGGCGGCCCTGCTGACGGTCCTTATCAAGCGATCCTTCCGCGGCAAGACGATCGAGAACGGCGCGTACCGGATCATGGAGCCCGGCGAAGTGCTGGCCAACATGAACCGCGACCTTCTGGAGATGAACCTCTCACACTGCCAGTTCGTCACCGCCCTGCACGCGATCTACGACGAGCCGGCGCGACGGCTGCGATGGGCCCGCGGGGGTCTGCCGCATCCGGTGCTCGCACGTTTCGATGCGGAACCGGTCTTCGTCCGCACCACGGGGATACTGCTCGGCGCAGTGGAGAGTCCGTGCTTTGACATCGTCGAGACGTCTTTACGGCCGGGCGATGCGGTGTACTTCTATACGGACGGGCTCGAGGCCCTCCTGTGTCGGCACCGCGCCGGCGAAAACCCGGTCGATATCTCCGTCTGCCCGTGGTTCCGGTCGCTCCAGGGCCGGCGCCCGGCCGATGCCCTGGCCGAAATCGCCGAACTTCGCCGCGACACCCCGCCGGATGCATGGCCCTTCGACGACATCAGCATCGTTTGCGTCGAGTGTGCGGCATAACCCGCCGGCAAGCGGGCACGATGCCCGCCCGCCACCGCCCGGAATCAGGTCGGTCCGGCGGCCCCTCATTTCGGCGGTATCGCCAACGCCTCGCCGTCCGCCACCGTCGCCGGCTTGAGGTTCACGAACGCCCGCAGCACGAACACAACCAGCGCGAGCACACCCGCGATGATGATCAGGTCGGGCACGATCCGCCACTGCCCGATGAACTTCACCCACGGCTCCTCGTAAAAAGCCGGGCTGCGGGCGTACCACGTCCCGTGGAGGTAGGCCGCCCGGGTCTGCATCAGGCCGACCGGCAGCAGCGTCAGCAGCGTCATCGCCAGCAGCCCGCCGTTCGTCGCCACAAACGCGATCTTCAACAGGGTGTTTGACCACTTCTCCGGCCGGACGATCCCGCGCAGAGCGAAGAGCATCAGCCCGATCGCCAGCATCCCGTACGTCCCGAACAGCGCGCCGTGGCCGTGATTCATCGTCAGGTACGTCGAGTGCTCGTAGTAGTTGATTACCGGCGTCGTGATGATGAATCCGAACACCCCCGCGCCCAGGAACGCCCAGATCGACGACGCCCCGAGGAACATGAGCGGCCACTTGTAGGGATAGGCCTCGCGGACGGCCGGCGAGTCCTTCGCTTCCAGCGCCACCTTCACCAGCAGCAGCACGATCGGCACCGGCTCCATTGTTGAGATCACGCCGCCCAGCGCGATCCACAGGTCCGGGTCGCCGAACCAGTAGTAATGATGCCCGACGCCGATCACGCCGGTGAACATCGCCAGGCACGCCGTCAGGTAGGCCGCCCGCAGCGCCTTCTTCTTCGGCGCCAGGCCCAGGGCCGTCACCACGTAAGCGATGGCGGCCGCCGCGAAAAACTCGAAGATCCCCTCGACCCAGGTATGCACCACCCACCACCGCCAGAAATCCGCGATGGTGATGTTCGTCCGCGGACCGTAGAACAGCCCGAATGCGAAAAACGCTACGACCGCAATCGCCGAGTAGCTGTAGAACGGCACGGTCCCCCACAGGTCACGCCCGGCCCGCAGGTGCGGCAGAACCCCCCGGACGACCAGCGCCAGCCAGATGACCAGCCCGACAAAGAGCAGGACCTGCCACAGCCTTCCCAGCTCCAGGAACTCCCAGCCCTGATGGCCGATCCAGAACCAGAACCGGCCGGCAAGCCCCTTGGTGCCGACGGCCGTCCCGAGGAAGTCGCCCGCCGCAACGACGAGCACGGCGACAAAGAGGATGTCCACGAGCAGACCCTGCTTGCGCGGCTCGCGCCCGCCGGCCACCGGCCCGAGATAGAGCGCCGAGCCGACCCACGCCACGGCGATCCACAGGATCGCCGCTTGCAGGTGCCATGTCTTGACCCAGTTGTACACGAATGTCCTGGGTATCCAATCCAGCCCGTAGAACGAGTTCGGGTGGACCGTGTAGTGCGCCATCAGCCCACCCATGTTCAGTTGCAGGAACAGCAGACCGACCACCACCAGGAAAAACTTGGCCGTCTTTCGCTGGCTTGGTGAGATCGGCATCCGCGCGATCCGCTCGCCCACCGTGTGGTCCAGTTCGATGCCTTCGAGGTCCTTGTGGAAGTCGAAGCGGAAGAACGCCAGGATGGCCACGCCCAGGCACACCATCACGCCGAACAGGGCGCCGATGGACCACCCGACGGCGGCGGGCGCGATCTCATTGCCCACGCTTCGGTCCGGCGGCCAGTTGTTCGTGTAGCTCAACTCCTTCCCCGGGCGGGGGGTGCCTGCACACCAGGCCGTCCAGAAAAAGAAATCGGCCAGATTGCGCCGATCCGTCGGATCGGCAATGACCCCTGGGACGATGTTCGCGTCCGGCATGCCCTCTGAGAACACCCTGTCGTAGTGCTCGCGGGTTTTCCGCAACGCCGCCGTCTGCGCCCGTGTGAGAACGAGTCGATCGGCGGCCGAGTCGTAGCGGTTTTGCCTCAGCTCCCGGATGACCTGGAAGTCGACCTCGCGCTTCTGGGGATCGGCAAGGTCTGCGTAGTCGGCCTTCCCCAACGCCTGCGCGTGAACGTCGCGCATGTATTGGCCCATGCGGTGCAGCGTGTCCGCCGTGAACTCCGTGCCGCGATATGTGCCGTGGCCCCAGACGGAGCCCAGGTCCATCAGCCCGTATTTCTGCCACACGGCCTGGCCCGAGAGGATATTCTCCCTGTCGAAAAGGAGTTCGCCGGTACCCTCGGCCACCACTTGGCCGGGGTACGGCGGCGCCGCCTCATACGTGTAGATGCCGCCGATGAGCGTGATGACGATGGCGGCGAGAATGCTGCCGACGAACAGGGTTTTGAGGGCTGGGGAGATCATGGCATGACTCCAAGTGTTGCCGCGTGCCTTGCGCGCCGTGAATGCCGCGTCCACGGCGGGGTCGCTTTGCCTATTCTCGAAAGATCATGACGCCTACGCCTTGACGATAGTCAACCGGAAAAACTCTGTTCTGATTTAGCTATAACATGCTTTGCCATAGGGTTTTACGACACAAGAAAACACCCAGGCCGTTTTCCCACGGGGGCAAGTGGTGTCGGGATCTATGCCATTGGGGGCATGTCTGAGCGTCTTGGCGTGCCAAGCGCTCTTTGGGCTGCCGCGTGGAAAACGGTGCTGAACACTTCCCCATAACGATGAGTTTTGGGGATGGGTCCACCAGCCTCGTGCAGAGGCAACCCTCGGGAACGCGGGGCAAATCCCAAGCCGTTGCGTGCGGTGATGCGCAGGTCTTGAGGCCTTGTTGCCGCCACGGGGAGGACGAGCCTCGCGACGAACCCAGGCAGTGCCATGACGTCGCAGGTTCAGGAAGCGGCTCCGCCGGCCTGTTGCATGGACAGTCAGGCGCCCGTATACTGCGTCGGCCCAATGTGCAGGGGCGCACGCGCGTTCGGTCGGCTGAAACGAGCCCCGGCCGGCGCGGAGCATCGCGGGGCGGACCGGCGGGTTGCGCTTCCAGTCGGCCCCGCGGGGAGCGCTATCGGTTGAAAGGCGATTGCCTGCAAAAGGTCGGCGGGCCTTTTGACGGCCGGGTGGAGGCTTATTTCATGACGAGACATCCATCGAAGTGGCTTACGATCGCTGCGACCCTGGCGACGGGCGGGACCATGTACGCGATCACGCAGGGCGGGTGCGCCCGATTCGGCGGCAACTACGCCCTGACGGCGTTTGACGCGTGCTGGTTGCTCGATTGCCAGAACGGGGCATTCGGCGGGGCCGTGCCCCTTTGCGATCCGACGAACCCGGCCAACAATCTGCTCCTGGACTGCCCGACGTACGGAACGACGACCGGCACAACCACCGGGACCGGGACGGGGACAGGGACTGGGACAGGGACCGGTACCGGAACCGGCGGTACCACGGGGCAGAGCGGCACCGGCACGAGTTCGGGCGGCGCTATATCGGGCGGGTTTGGTGGGTAGCCCGGCATGTCGGAGCGGAGCGCAACGCCCGGCGTGAGCGCAAGGGGGCGCCGGAGCGGTGTTCGACGCAAGGAGCAAACAGGCTGACGAACCTGAGGGAACGATCATGAAGCGACCAATGTGGTTTCGAGCACTCGTTCTGATCGCGGCGTCCGCCGGGGGCGGCAGCCTTCTGCAGGTCGGCTGTGCCAAGACCATCGGAGCGAACGTCAACCCGTGCGGTACGATCCTCTCTCCGCAGATTTGTAGTGCGTTCGGGTGGGACGCCCTTTTCGTTACAGCAGACGACTGGGATCGCGATCCGACGTGTACAATCCCCTACTTCTGCGGCCCGTGGCCCCCGACGACCGCGCCCGGCGGGAGCAGCAACACGAGCACAACGACCACCACCACGGGAACCACGACCGGCCTCTTCGGGGGTACCGGAACCGGCAACCTCATCGGCGGTTTCTAGGGCCGTTTTCAGTGAGACAGTTTTGCGCGGCGTGCAGCGCCGCGACGACGCTGTCGTTGCTGTTGGGCTTTTCCTTTGTTCAGGGCCGACTCCAGGGCTTACGCCGCAGGCCACTCGCGGTCGCGCCCGACGGAACTGGAAGCGAACGAAGCTCTCGAACCGAAGGCGGCACCGGACTCTTGAGGCGACCGGGAAACGTCTGCGCCTGCCGGGGCGGCGCGAGGTTTGCGCCGCTCGGGGCGAGAATGCCCGGTGAACGGCCAATCGGCCCCTTGCGTGGGAGGCTGCCTCTGCGGCTGAGCTTGGTATAGAATACCGGCATGACTTCGATTCCGAACGATCCGGGGGGCACGGCAGCATACCCGTCCGACAGCGTGCCCTCTGCTCAAGGCCACGGCCGATCCGGTCCTCTCGTCGTCCTGCTGCCGATCCTCCTGGGTTTGCTCGTCATTGTGGCGTTCCTGCCCGCTCCATACAACGATTTCGTCAACCGGGGCGATGAGGATGTGATCCTCCGCAACACCCACGTTCGCGACTTCAGCCGCGCCCACTTTGCGTGGATGTTCACCACCTTCCAGACGGGCCGTTACCAGCCGCTGAACTGGCTCGCCTTTGCGATCATGCGGCGACTGACCCCGCCGGAGCCATTCGTCTTTCACCTCACCGGCCTGACGATCCACATCATCAACGTGGTGCTTGTCTACGCGATCGCGCGCAAGCTCCTGGCCCGGACGATCCTCCGCACCCGACCCGCGGGCATCGAGATCGCGCTCGGCGCGACGGCCGCCGCCGCCTTCTTCGGCGTACACCCGCTTCGCGTGGCATCCGTCGCATGGGCGGCGGCGCAAGGGGATCTCCTTTCGGCGGCGTTCTACCTGAGCGCGGTACTGGCGTACCTGCACGCGCACGACGCGCGGCAGGCCGGGGCAAGCCCCAGGCCGTGGTTGCTCCTTTCGCTGTCTGGGATGGCCCTCTCAGTGCTGGCCGGGAACAACGTGGCCACCTCGGTGGCCATTGTGCTCCTTCTGGATGTGTATCCGCTGGGGCGACTGGGCGGCGGACCGGGGAGATGGTTCGGCCCCGCCGCACGGCCGGTCTGGCGCGAGAAGGTGCCGTTCCTGGCGATTGCAGCCGTGACGGCGGTCCTCGCGTGGGTCGCCCACGCGCACATCGACGTCTTGCAGGGCCTGCCGGATCGCACTTTCACGCGACGGCTGGCAGAGTCCCTCTTCGGCCTGTCCCTCGGCATGTGGAAAACGTTCTGGCCGAGGTATCTCTCGCCCATATACGCGTTCTCGACGCGATCCGCGGCCACGGCGATCGGCGTACTGGCGGCAACCGGGGTTCTGGCCTGGCTGCTCCGGCGTCGCTGGGCGGCCCCGTTGGCAGGGTGGCTGTGCTACGCGTTTCTTCTTCTTCCGCTGCTCGGTGTGTTTGCGCGCAGCGGACAGACGGAGGTGGATCGCCTCACTTACCTGGCGTGCATCGGATGGGCGATGGTGTTTGGCGGGGTCTTGGCGTGGTTTTTCCAGCCCGCCGCAGATGGACGACGGCGCCGGGGCGCCGCTACCGCGGCCGTGGCCGTCGCAGTGGCGGCCGTCGGCGGTCTGTCGTTTCGCACGCAGCGTCAGTGCGAGGTGTGGAACACCTCTGCGAGCCTGTGGGAGTATGCAGTATCGCACGAACCCGACTGTGCAATGGCGCGGATGTATCTCGGCGAGTATCTGATGAACCGCGGGGATCCGCGCACCGCAGCGCACGAACTGAGCGAAGCGGCCCGTCTGTGTCCGGGCAACGGGCGAATCCAGTGCGATCTGGGAATTGCGATGTACGAGCTCGACGACCTGGCCGGAGCGAGCACGGCCTTTCGCCGAGCGATCGCGCTGGATCCGGGCAACGCCCCCGCCTACCGCGGGCTGGCCTGGGTTCTGGCCGAGCACAATGACCTCGACGCCGCGATGGAGCAGCTCCGTACGGCCCAGTGGCTCAATCCGGACGAGTTCCGCGTGTATATCGAGATCGGCCGGGTCCTGCAAAGGCAGGGGCGGCCCGACGCGGCTGCCGTCGTCTATGAGGAGGGTATCCGTCGTTGGCCCGATGTGGAGATCTTCTACACACTTCGGGGAACGTCACTGATCGACGCCGGGCAATACGCGGAGGGGCGCAAGGCGCTCGAAATGGGGCTTAAGATCACTGACGACCCCGCCGAACTGGCCAACAATCTCGCCTGGTTGCTCGCCACATGCCGGGATGAGACACAGCGAGACGGCGAGGCGGCCGTCCGGTTCGCTGAGCTTGCCCATCGCGCCACGCTTGCCGAGGATCCCGGCGTCACCGATACGCTCGCCGCGGCGTACGCGGAGGCCGGCCGCTTTGAGGATGCCGTCCGCACGCAGAAACGCGCTATCGAGCTGGCCCGCTTCGTCCGTCCGCAGGTCGTCGCGGAGTTCCAGGAGCGGCTGGCGCTCTTCGAGAAGCATCAGCCTTATCGCGAGAAACCCTCGACGCGGCCCGCTTCCTCCCGGCCGGCGGCGTCGCAGCCCCGTTCCGCTCGCTGAGCCCGATCCCGCGGCGGGGTCAGATGTGGATTTCGACCACGTCCTTGTCCCGCAGGACGTGATCATGGTTCACCTGCTGGCCCGGAAACACGTTATCGCCCCACAGACGCGCGAACTTGAACTTCGCCGCCAGCTCCTTGTGGATATGCTCGGCGAGGGAATACACCGTGCTGCCCGCCGGCAGGAGGAACGGCGCGCTCCGGTCCGGCGGCTTGCCGGGTGGTTTGGCATACACCCGGACCACGTGCAACAGCCCGAAGAGCGTCTTTACCAGGACGTCCAGGTTCTCGCCCGTTCGCGCCGAGACCGGGACGATCTCCAGCTCCGCATCGATCAGCTCGCGCAGCGCATCATGGTTCGCTCTCGCGCCGTCGCGGTCGCACTGGTTCGCAATGATCAGCCCGCGCCGCGGCTCCGGCCCGTCCTCGTCCGCGGGCGGAGGCTCGGGCCGCGAGACCAGCCGCAGTCGACGGGCGCGCAGCGCGCTCAGGACGGCGTCGATGTCCTCGAGTACGGATTCGGCTGCCAGGTTTCCGACCACAGCGACGATATCCGCGTTGCGGACGGCGCCGATCATCCCGCCGGGCACATGTTCCGGCGTAAGGGGGGGCATGTCCACAAGTTGAATCGGGCAGTCCTCGTAATAGGCCATGCCCGGCACCGGCGCATGCGTGGAGAAGGGAAACTCGGCGACCTTTACCGGTGCGTCGGTCAGCGCCTGGACGATGGCCGACTTGCCGACGTTTGGCAGCCCGAGGAGGACGACCTGCCCGGCCCCCTGCCGCGGGACGTGGAAGGGATCCTTGCCGCCGCCTTTGCGGGGGGCGGCGGACGCCTCGCGGGCCGCGCTGATCTTCCGTTTGAGCTCGGCCTGGATTTTCTCCGTCCCCTTGTGCTTGGGCAGGGTGCGGAGCATCTCCTCCAGCGCGGCAAGCTTTTCATCCGGCGTCTGGGCCTCGCGGTATCGCTGCTCGGCCCGCTGGTAGTCAGGTGTCAGGTTGGCCGGCATGCGCAGGATTATACCGCAAGCCGGCGCGAATCCATCCGCTGCCGCGTACGGGGTACATCAGCCGGCCGGCGCGACCGGAACGGCGGCGCTATCGGGTGAGAAAGCGCTGGTCGAGGAGTGAATCGACGCCGTAGTAACCCGGGCCCGTAGGGAACGCCGTCGGGCGGAACTTCCGCTGGAGCCGCCATTGCCAGCAGCGGGCGGTCGCGGCCAGCGCCGCAGCGCCGAGGATCGCGCCGTTGCAGAGGCGCACGAGATCGGCGCGTTCGTATCGCCACGCCGCGGCGGCCAGCACGCCCGCAACCAGCAGGACCGTCAGGGAGATCTGAAACGCCCGCAGGCTCCAGAGAACACGGCGTTGCATGGAATTGTCTCCTTGAACAATCGGCGTGGCCTGGCAGAGGGTATTATCGTCAGAAACGGGGATCGGCTTCATGCTGTTTGCGCGGTCATCGCGTGCGAAGCAGTGGTTCGAGAACCGGGCTTGGCAGGCGAGCCGCTTGCGCCAGAAGGGGCTGCCGTCGCCGCCTCCGGACGCAGCGAACCGCTCGGCGCCCGGGGCAAAGGGCTGACAGCCAGAAGGTTAACGTTTATGGACGGCGGCCGGCGACGGTCGCGGGCTCCGACCAGACCGCCCAGTCTCGCTTGTACTCATCCAGATTCGCCCGCGTCACGATCCGGATCGGAATGGCATACTCGCGGCCGCCGATCGTGTTGGATTCGGTCGCGGCCTGGCAGAATTGAAGGGCCTTGAGCCCGGCGTCGGCGTAGCTGAATCCCACCACGACCGGGCAGATGCCCGACTCGATGAAGGGCCAGACCCATGGCTCAGCGCCGCAGGTGATCAACTCGCACCCCGGCGGCAGGGACGACGATGCCGGGTTCGTGGCGGCGCGGGGCGAGAGCTCCATGATCGGCCAAGGCGACATCGAAACCCATGCGGACAGGCGGGGATACCGGGCGGCAAGACCGACCATCGCCCGGCGGGCCTGGACCGGATTGCCGCCGTACTCGATCTCTGCCCATCGCTCGATGCCGATCGCCGGTTTCATGGCCTCCGTAAAGGCGATGTAACGATCCCGGACCGCCCGGTCACCCCCTGCGTCGTAAAGAATCGCAATCGCACCCTGTCGGTGAAGATACCGTATTGTCGCGTCGGCCAGGGCGCTGCCGACGGCTGTCTCGTCGTACCCCACGTGGCCGTCGATGTAGGGATAGTCCGTCCGCCGGATCATCGTAACGATCCGCGCGCCGTTCTGACGCGCAAGGTCAAAGACGGACTCGAGCGCGGCCGGATCGGTCACCTGCACACACAGCCCCCGCAGGGAAGGACCGGCGAGGGAGCGTATCAGCGCGACCTGCTGGTCCGGCGAATCCACGGCGGGGGCGACGTATCGGACCTCGATGAGTCCCTGGTCCCGCTCGAACCGTTCGGCGCCCGCACGGAGAATGGGCCACAGCGGATCATGCTCGGCCGCCCCGACGAACGCGATAAAGCCCGCGCCCTTGGGGATCCGCCGATAACGCGTCGGTTCCCCCCGTTCGCACCCCCCCAGCAGCGCCGGGACCGTGAAGGCCGCCGCAAAGAGGAGAGCGGTCGAGCGTTTGTACGGACGTATGGGCACGCGGACATTCTACGCGCAGCGTGCGCCCGGTGAAGTCCGCGTCGGATTACACCCACGGCAGTCGTGTGCCGATCCGATCGCGCGCGGCCGGGCGAGCCGGTTATCGCCACACACGCGGCGCGTCGGACCCGGAAACCGGCTCGGCAATCGCCGGCGCGAGGAACCCGGTCCGACCCATATCCGCCGGGCTGCGGGGGTCTTCGGCTTGGCCGTAATGCCGGCTGCGCGGTCAGCCGATATGTACGACAGAAAGCGTTGAAAACCGACCCTGCTGGGGATGTAACCAATGTCGCGGACACCTGGATACGGAAGGGAATATGAAGCCGGGATGGCCGCGTTCAGCGCCCACCGCTATGAAGATGCGCTGGCTTACCTGGAGCCTCTTGCCGACGGCCACGAACCGCAGAATACCGTCGCGCGATTCTATGTGAGTCTGGCCCACCTGCGACTGGGCATGCAGCGGATGCACGCGCGGCGGTTTGCGGCGGCGGCGGAGCACTTCCGCCGGGCCGCCAGCGTGAATCCGGTCACCGGCGGTCTCTGCCGTTACCTGGCCACCTGCTACATTGCGTTGCACCGCGACGATCTGGCCGCCGAGCAACTGGCCGAGGCCGGCGAGCTCGCACCCGAGGATGTCGATACGCGAATTCGCCATGCCCTTGCTACGTGGAAGAGCGGACGGCCGGATCGCGCCCGGGAGATTCTCCGGGAAGGCCTCGCGCTGCGGCCTGACGATCCTGAACTGCTGTACCAGCTCGGGGTCATGCTGGCCGGCGAGGATCGGTACGACGAGGCCATTGAACAGCTCGAACGATGTGTGCGGCTCGCGCCGGACCACGGCCGGGCGCACCTGCGGCTGGCCCAGTGCCTGGGCGTTGTGCGGCGCACGGACGCCGCCCTCGAGCACCTGCAGCACGCACAGCGGATCGACCCGAACGACGCGATGGTCGCCTTCCAGTTGAGTCTGCTCTACGGACAGGTGCAGGGGCGATCGCCGGCGCGGACGCCGAGCTTCCGCATGCCCATCGTGCTCGATGTTCACGACCGCCGCGCGATCGACCGGCTCGCCGCAATCATTCAGGAGAACCCGGACTTTCTCGATGCGTTCCTGTCGTTGCCCGTCAGCGAGGCGGACGAGGATGTGTTCGGTGCCCTGCGTCACGCCCTCGAACGGGCGATTGAGCGGTGCCCGCACTATGCGGATCTGCGTCACCGGTACAGCCAGGTCTTCCAGCGACTCGGCCGGCTGGAGGAGGCCGTCACCGAGGCGGAGCGGGCCTTGGCCATCAATCCGCGCTACGTAAACGCACTGATTCAGTTGGCGCAGCTTTACCAGGCGACCGACCGGCAGGCCGCGGCCATCGAGCGGCTGCAGCAGGCCATCGCGCTGGGCGCGGACTACCCGGATGTTCACTACCTGTTGGGACGGATGTATCAGGCCGCGGGGCGTATCGAGGCGGCGCGATCGGCCTACGAGCGAGCGCTGCAGCTCAACGACCGCTTCGATGCGGCCCGCCAGGCGCTCGCCGCGCTGGCCGCGTGAATCAGAGGATCAGGGGAAGGCGATGTCGTATCTGCTTGAAGTGCTGGGGCGTGGCTGGCCGGCAAAGCTCTCCGATGTTTTCCGGGTGCAGTTGAACGGCCAGGGGCTGCCTGCCCTTTCGCAGCTTCTGCGCGAGGTCCGGCGTGACGGCGGGCGGCACGATCTCCGGCTGAAGCTGGGGATCCGCCTGCTGGCCGACGGCGACCCGGGGCGCGCCCGCGAGGCGCTCGAGGCGGCCGCACGTCTGGACGAAGCGGACCCCACTACGCGGGTCGCGCTGGCCTGTGCCCTGGATGCTACGGGCCACCCGGACGAGGCCATCGAACAGTTGAATCAGGCCGCCGAGCTCGAGCCGGGCGACGCGGCGATCTGGTTGGCGTTGGGCTTCTGCCAGGAACGGCGGGAGCAAGCCGATGAGGCGATCACCTGTTACCGCAAGGCGCTCGAGGTGAATCCGCAACTCCGCGCGGCGCAGGAGCGGATCGCGGCGATCTGTCTCCGACGCGAGCAGATCGAGCCGGCGGTAGAGGCGTACGAGAGGATCATCGAGATCGATCCCGGCCACATCGAATCGCGGCTTCTTCTGGCGAACCTGTATCTCCGGGCGGGGCGTGCGGAACAGGCGGTCCGCGCCTTCGAAGATGCGCTGGTCCTCGAACCGGACAACTGGCAGGCCCGCAACGAGGTCGTCGCCTCGCTGGAGAAGGCCGGCCTGTACGCCGAAGCGATCGAACAGCTCCACGCCGTTGCGGAGCGCGAGCCCGGTTTCGCCGACACCGAGCTCAAACTGGGCGACCTGTATGCCAAGACCGGCGACAAACAGGCCTCGCTCAGGCACTACAAGCGGGCGCTCGACATTCATCCGGATTATCTCGAAGCGACGGTGAAGGTCGGCACGCACTACCTCCGCGCGGGGCGCTATCTCGACGCGGCCGCCTGGTTCAACCGGGCCGTCGAGATCAACGACCGGCTGCTGATCGGCTACGTCGGCCTGGGCATCGCCCAGTACGAGGCGGGACACAGCAACGATGCGCTTGCCACGCTCGATCTGGCCGCCAGCATCGAGCCGAACTCCACGCTGCTGTTCTCCGAAATGGCGCGGCTCCAGCTCAAGGCCGCCGTCCAGCAGGAATACGACCGGGCCTTTCAGATCGCCGCCGATCCCGACGACGCCGCCGAAAGCCCCGCGTCGCCTTCCGTCGGCGACCTGATCCAGCGCCAGATCGAGCGCCACGAGCAGGCGGTTCGCGAGCACCCCAACCATGCGGACCTGCACTATCGGCTCGGCCTCCTGCTGCGGCATCAGGGCAGAATCGATGAAGCCGTCCGCGAGTTCCGCGAAGCCGTCGCGATCAACCCCGTCTACGTCAAGGCGCTGATCAAGCTGGGGCTCGCCCTGCGGGAACTCGATCAGACCGATGAGGCCATCCGGGTCCTTCGCCGGGCGCTGGAACTCAAGCCGGATTACGTGGACCTTCACTACCGCCTCGGATGCCTCTTCGCCGAGCGCAACCACTTCGAGCTGGCCGTGGAGCACTTCGGGCGCTGTGTGGAGAAGAACCCCGTCAACCCGGAGTTCCGCGCGAACCTCGCGCTCGCGCTCCAGGGCATGGGCCTGCTCGACAAGGCGGCCGCCACGTGGCGAGGGCTGTGCGAACTTGCCATCGAGGCCGAACCTTCCGCGGCCGGCCGCGCCCCATGACCCGGCGACTGCCCGCATTCCCCGCCACATTCGGGACCCATCGTCCGGCTTCCGGAGCGGACCGCACGCACCGTCCGGCCCCGCCACAAACCGACTGAAGGGCGGGTCAAGTCACGCATTCCTGTGCGGACGACGTCGCACCTCGGCGATTGCACCAGGTCGCTGCCACCCGCGCGGTGCATCGCGCAATCCCCCGTTGCCCGTTCGTCGGTGCCGGGTACACTGGAGGGCGTCGGCGGCGCGACCCGGAGCCTGAGTCGGATCCGCTGGCAGCGCCCCGGCGGCTTTACCGGAAGGAGTGCCATGAACGGCCTGTTCATCATCGCGACGGCGCTGCTCGGGGTGGGCGCAGGGGGCGCGGACAACGCGTCCTCACCCGCTCGCGTGAACGTCGTGTTCATCATGACCGACGACCAGGGGGCCTGGTCGGTCCACTGCTACGGCAACCCGGAGGCCAAGACGCCCGTGCTAGACCGTCTCGCCGGCGAGGGCGTGCGGCTGAGTAACGCGTTCGCCGCCATCCCGGTCTGCTCGCCGAGCCGCGCGACGTTCTTCACCGGGCGGATCCCCTCGCAGCACGGCATCCACGACTGGATCAAGCACGAGAACGCCGGCGACCGCGAGCGGTACTGCATCCCGAACGAGACGCTCCTCAGCGAGATCCTCGCCCGTCACGGCTACACGTGCGGCCTAGTCGGCAAGTGGCACCTCGGCGACAGCCTGCATCCGCACGCGTCGTACTCGTACTGGTTCGTGATCCCGCAGGGCTCAAGCCCCTATCAGGACGCAGAGGTCGTCTGGCGGGGCAAGCTCACGCGGACGAAGGGCTACCTCACCGACCGCATTACCGACCACGCCATCGACTTCATCGAGGCCAATCGCGAGAGCCCGTTCTTCCTGACCGTCACGTACAACGCCCCGCACACGCCGTACAAGGGCCACCCCGAAGAACTCCTGGCGCTGTACCGCGACTGCCCGTTCGCCTCGATCCCGAAGCTGCCGCTGCATCCCTGGGCATCGGCCGATTCTCCGAACATCGGCAACCGCCATTCGCTCGAGCAGTACTTCGCCGCGTGCGCGGGCATCGACCGGGGCGTCGGCCGGATCGTCGAGCGGATCGACCAACTCGGCCTCGGTGAGCGGACGCTCATCATCTTCACGAGCGACCAGGGCTTCTGCGTTGGCCACCACGGCCTCTGGGGCAAGGGCAACGCATCCAACCCGCGGAACATCTACGACACATCGCTGCGGGTGCCCATGATCTTCCGCCAACCGGGACGCCTGCCCAAGGGCAAGGTCTTCGACGGCCTTTTCGCCGCCTACGATCTGGTCCCTACGCTGCTTGATTACCTCAAGCTGCCGCCCTCGCCCGGAAGGAACCTTCCCGGGCGCTCGATGGCCGCCGCGCTGCAGGACCCGAAATCCAACGAGGGCGACGAGGCCGTCTACGCCGAGTACGGGCGGGCGCGGATGATCCGCACGCGCGAGTGGAAGCTCATCCACCGCGCCGATGGCGGCCCCGACGAGTTGTACGACCTCCGCAAGGATCCGGACGAGGCGAAGAACCTCGCCGAGGTCCCCGAATATCGCCAGCAGAGGATTGCGCTTCGCACGCAGCTCATGCAGTGGTTCGACCGCTACGCGGAGGCCGGCGCCGACCCGGTCGGGAACGAGTATTTGCGCCCGGCGGACCGATGACGCATACGGCGGGCCCGTCGCGGGTATTATAGTCACGGAGGCCCATGCATGATCGGATCGCGATACCGGTGGAAGAGCCTGGCGAGGTGTCTGACGTGGGTCGCGTGCCTCTCTTCCGGCGGCGCGGTCGCCGAGGAGCAAACACCGCTCATCGATCTCGGCGGCGGCGTGGTCGCCCACAACGTAACGGAGGGCTTTGACTACTTCTCAAACTCCTGGGCGCTAGTCGGCCTCAAGGATTACGTCCACGCCACGCGGATCACGCCCCGGTGCGAGCTCATTCTGGCAGACGGGCTGCTCTGCCGTCCGCTCGTCGGGAAGCCGCTGCGGCCGCTGAACCACCGCATTTTCAAGACCCTTCGCGAGAGTTATCTCCCGATTATCGCATACGACTTCGTCGTGAACGACCGCGTCCGCTACACGGTCACCATGCTTGCCTGCCCGATGGACCCCGCGGATGAGGCGGCCTTCCACTGGCCTTCGCAGGACAACTATCTCAATCTCGTGTGCGTCCAGATGAGCAATCTCCGCGCGATTCCCAGCGACGCCGATTTCGCGTTCGAGTGGCAGCCCCGGCGTGGCAGCGTGGCCTGCGCGCTCGCGGATGCCGGTGCCGCCGCCCGGGCAATCGTGGCGGACGATCACCTCCTTGCCGTCGCGCAACTGTGCCCGGGGGTCGCGCTGACCACCGGGCAGGGTATCACGCGATTTCACGCCGGCCTTCCGCCGCAGGAAACCGCGCAGATCGTGCTCTGCGCGCCCTTCGAGGCCGTCCCGGCAGGCGACGCGGACACCGCGAAGCGATTGGCCGCGATCGACTTTCAAACGTGCCTCGCCGCCACAAGCCAGTTCTGGAAGGACTGGCTCGACCGCGGCGCCCGGTTCGCCATTCGGCCAAGCGCATCGCTGGACACGTACAGAACCTCGCTTATCTATCAGTTCATCGGTCGGGACAAAGGCGAGGTCCGCGCCGGCGAAGGCTTCTATGACGAACAGTACCTCCGCGACGGGACGTACCAGGCGATTTCGCTGGCCCATGCCGGCTACACGGATGCTTGCCGCGAGAGCCTTGAACACTTCCTCGCGTTTCAGCGCGACGACGGCCGTTTCGAGAGCCAGAAGGGCCAGCTCGATGCGAACGGCTACGCCATCTGGGGCTTTGTCGAGTACTACCGGCTGAGCGGTGATTCGGACTGGCTCCGGCGCGTGTACCCACAGATTCGCAAGTCGGTTCGGTGGATCATGCAGGCCCGCCGTCAGGAGAAGGACCCGAACTCGCCGTTTTTCGGCGTGTTGCCGGCCGCCGTCGCGGACGGAGAGTATCTCTGGGACGGCAAGCACCACATCGTCGGGTACGACTGGCAGAACCTCCGCGGCGTGCAGGCGGCGGCCGAGGCGGCCCGGGTGCTGGGCTTCGATGAGGACGCAACGGCATTCGCCGGAGAGTTCGAGGCATACCGCGCGTGCATCCTGCGGGCGATCGAACGGACCGGATTGCCGTACATCCCGCCGAGCTACGAAAAGGACGGGACCCACTGGGGCAACCTGGAGGCGATCTTTCCAAGCCCGCTTCTCGACCCCCACGACCCGCGGCTGACCGCCACGCTGAACCTCGTCCGCAACGAGTTCGGCCGCGCACCGGGCAACCCGGGCGGCTTCATCGAAGGGACGATCCAGTGGCACCCCCCGCAAAGCAAGGCGATTCACCCCTACCTGTCTCAGTTCGTGACGAACTCCCACATTATCCGGGGCGACTACCCGGAAGCGATCGACGGCTTCCACTCATTCCTCCTGCACACGACATCCACCAAAGGCTTCCCCGAGGGCGTCTTCTACAGGCGCCGCGAGGCGTGGAACAACACCGTGCCACATCTCTGGGCGGCCGCGCTCTGCGTGACGACGCTGCGAAACATGCTCGTCCGCGAACAGGGCGACGAACTGCACCTGCTCTCATGCGTGCCGCCGGGCTGGCTCGATGTGGGCAGGCGGATTGAGATCACGGGCGCGCCTACGCATTTCGGAAAGATGAGTCTGGCGGCGGCCGCCGGCCAGGACACCGTCGAACTGCGCCTCAATCCGCCGGACCGCAGACTGCCGGCAAGGACCGTTGTCCATCTTCCGCCGGTATTCGTCATCACCGAGGCGACGGCCGGCGCCACATCGCTGGCGCTGCGCGACGATGGAACGCTCGCCCTGCCCGCCGAGGCATGGCGCGAGACCCGCACGATCACGCTCCACGTAAGACGGGCCGTGAATACGAAACCGATGACGCTCGCCTCGCGCGTGGAGCGCTACCTCGAGACCGAGGC
>CAZMVY010000015.1:0-3341 GCA_964569765.1 uncultured Planctomycetales bacterium | reverse complement strand
CCCGCGGCCGGCAACTCCGTCCGCGATGTCCCGGGTCTGGCCGCTACGCCTGCCGCCGAGGAGATCAGCCCGGCGGACTGCGTGAAGCTGGACCTCTCGCGCGTTGCCACGACCAACCCCTTTACCGCCCCGTTCGGTGCGACCGATCCGGGCAGGGCCCTGTTCACCGGGCTGCCCGTCGGCGACCAGACCCTCTGCGGTGTGCCGGTGCGGATCCTCGACCCGGCAAAGAACGACGGGAAGGCCCTGGTCGTGCTCAACGGGGCCGGGGCATGCAAGGATCTGCCGCGAGAGGCGGAGGTTCCGGTCGGCGTTCAGGGACGCTATCTGTGTGTGCTGGGCAACGTAACCGGCTGGGCACCTGACGACGCGGGAACCGGACCATGGGACGCGGTGGCCGAATACGAGATCCGCTACACGGACGGGCGGACGCAGACGGTGCCGATCATCCCGGGCCGCACCGCCGACGATTGGACCTCGCCGCCGACAGCCACCGATGTCGAGGTGGCGTTGCGCGGCAGGTCGTGGCATCTGAACCTCATGACCATCATCCTGGAGTCCAAACCGGTTCGGTCCGTCGTGATCCGCGACCTGGGCACGCCCGCCGCTCCGCTCGTTGCGGCCATGACCGTGGTGAAGTGACAAAGCCGGGGCCGATCGGTGTCATGTCGAAGGCCGTGCCACCTTCTGCAAATGACCACGTGCGTACCATCGCCTCCGCCGGGCCGGCTGCCGGCGGGCACGCATACGCCCCATCCCGGAGACGCCAGACGGACGTCGATCTGGCCCCATAGGGCACGCAAGAGCTAAGATCTCCGGCATGAACGGTTCCGAGAACGCCCAGGCAAATCGTCGAAGGGATGCCCGCCGCAATGTCGCCCAATGCATCCGATGACGCTCATAACGAGCCGCAACCTGCACATCGCCGTCGGCGCCCGCGATATCCTGGCACCCATCCGCGGCGACCGGAGGAACGATACAAGGAGCTTCGGCCCGAGGTGTATCCCGGGATACAGGCTCGCGTCCGCGCCAGGGGCGGCACGCCCGTCGGCACGCATGTCCCCGTGCTCGTGAACGAGGTCCTCGAATGTCTCGATCCAAAGCCCGGGGACATCGTCGCCGATTGCACGATCGGCTATGGGGGACATGCCGCGGCGTTCCTCGGACGCATCCGCTCGGGCGGATCCCTCATCGGCTTCGATCTGGACGCCGGTCAGCTTGAGCGGACCCGGGCGCGGCTGGCCCGGGTCGAGGACGTCCGGATCCGCCTGTACCACAGCAACTTCGCCGGCGTTGCCAAGATCCTCCGCGAGGAAGGACTCGACGGGTACGACATCCTCTTCGCCGACCTGGGCGTATCGAGCATGCAGGTAGACGACCCGGCCCGCGGCTTCAGCTATCGCTTCGATGGCCCGCTCGACATGCGGATGGATGAACGCAACCGCAAGACGGCCGCCGACCGGCTGGCTTCGATGACCGCGGCCGAACTCTCGACCGCCCTCCGCGATCTGGCCGACGAGCCGGAGCATGAGGGGATCGCTGCGGCCATCGTCCGGCACCGGACGCAACGCCCCATCGCGCGGACACTGCAACTGGTCGACGTGATCCTCGCCGCAAAGGGCACGTCGCGGCGCGAATGGCGCCGGCGCGCCCGTCCGGGCGAATTGCATCCGGCGGCGCGAACGTTTCTGGCCCTGCGAATCCTCGTCAACGACGAGTTAGCCGGCCTCGCCCAGCTTCTCCGCGATGCCCCCTATTGCCTGCGTCCCGGCGGTCGGATCGGAATTATCACGTTTCACAGCGGCGAGGACCGCCTTGTGAAACAGGCCTTCCGGCAGGGCCTGCGAAGCGGCGCCTATGCCGCGATTGCGGAGGAGGTTGTCCGCCCGACGCCGGAGGAGCGGCGCGACAATCCCCGCAGCGCTTCCGCGAAACTGCGATGGGCGCGGAAACCACCCGGTTGATCAACCGGTTCCGTCCGTAACGCGAGCCGGTGCCGTTTCCGGTCGGCGACGTATGTATCGGCGGCGGATCGCCCCGCCACGTCCGGGACGGTCAGGTGCCGGGGATTCTCCGGCGGACTCCGCGCCGCAGCCGCTTTCGGGGCGCCTTGTAGCGCAAACGGTTTTGCGTTAGGTTGCTCTGATTGCGCTGGGAACACAAGGCGGATGCCCATGCGACAACGAGAAGGCAGGTTGATGGATCGTTGCGGCTGGAAGGGCTACGGGCCCCTGTCCGCAATCGCCGCCCTCGCGATGGCGGGTTGTCAGAACGGGACGCTTTCCGGCTCCAGCCCCGGCCGGATTACGCCCCGACCGGTGCCCTACATATCGGACGTGCCCGTCCCCACCGGCTTCCGGCTCGTGGACAAGATGACCGACGATTACGTCAGCGGCGGGATGCGTGTCGTCCGGCACGAGTATGAGGGCCGCGCCGACCGCGCGGCTCTCCGGAACTTCTACGAAGAGCAGATGCCCACCTACCGCTGGACCCGGATCAGCGATCAGAACATCAAGGGTGAGATCACCCTGCGGTTCGAGAAGGGCAACGAATCCTGCACCGTCATCATTCGCCCGGCGAACAGCGACTGGTTCGACCTGACCAGCATCCGAGTGACCATTGTGCCATTCGACCGCTCCGGCCGTGAGCCGCCGGCACGCGCGCCCGGCCGATGATCCGGCCGACACGCGGGACGAGAATGCCGATCTAACGGAACGCCTCATCAGACATGAAAACGAAACGACGCCAGGAACTCCGCACGAACGAACTCATTCTGCAACTGATCAAGGCCCGCGACTACGCCGCGCGCAACTGGAACTGGATCGCGGGAACGGCCCTGGTGGTGGTGCTCGTGATCGCGATCATCGCCTACTGGCAGTACAACCGAAGTGCGCGGCGCATCGAGGGGCTCAACGTCCTTGCGACCGTACGCGAGGACTTGAGCTTACCGGCCTCGGAGCGGATCGACAAGCTGGAGCAGATCGCGAAGCAGTACTCTGACCCCCAGGTCGTGCTCGCGTCGCTGGAGGCCGTCGGCGACTACGTCATGCATCGGCTTCTCGTCGACTGGACCAGCGAGACCCCCTCGCAGCGGGAGAAACTCCTCGGCGCCGCCGAAGGGGCCTTCCGCCGGATCATCGCGGAGTACCCCGACCGTCATGAGGCCGGCGTCCGTGCGCACCTGGGCCTGGCCGCCATCGCCGAGAACCGGGGCAATCGCGAGGAGGCCGCGCGTCAATACAAGGCGATTCTCGATGATCCGAAGCTGGCGGCGATCACGATGTATCAGGGCATTGCGGCCGCGCGGGCCAGCACCCTGGACGAAAGGATGCAGCCCGTCG
>CAZMVY010000014.1:0-37943 GCA_964569765.1 uncultured Planctomycetales bacterium | reverse complement strand
CTCGGGTCGGCCGTGCTCGTTCCGAACGTGCTGCGGTGGTACTGGTGGCGGATCAACGGCCCGGGCTTTGCCGCCGGGATGTTCAGCGGGATGGTCCTTTCGCTCGTGCAGGCCCTCGCGGCCCCGGCATGGCCGGTGTACGTCGTGATCCCCGTGCTGGCCGGCTGCACGGCCGTGGTGACGGTCGTCGTCGCACGGTTCACGGCGCCGACGGAAATGTCCGTGCTGGAGCGATTCTATCGGCAGACGCAGCCCGCCGGCGCGTGGGGGGCGGTTTGCCGGCGGATTCGTCAAACGGACCCGGCGTATCGCAAGGACCAGTCGTTCGGCTGGGACGCCCTGAACGTGCTGATCGGTCTGCCGTGGCTCTTCGCCCTCTACGTAGGGCCGAGCTACCTGATCGTGCGGCAGTGGGATCGCTTCGCGGTCAGCGCGGTGATCGTCATCCTTGGCGCGGCAGCGTTATACTGGACGTGGTACAAGCGGCTGCCACGCCCGGAAAGTCCGGCGCCTGCGCAATGAGGCGTGCGCCGGCGCGACCCTGAGCTGCCGTACCGGCGGAGGCGATGGCGGAGTCGCAGGCGGTACGGCCGCGCTATGGGCTTCGTGTGCGCAGACCTGTACGGAGTATACAGTCCAATGAGCCATTCGAAGATCGAGATCACCCGTCGGCAATTCGTGGCCGCGGCCGCGGGAACGATGGTCGCGGCCGGGCCGCTCGGGGCGCCCGCGCAGACGGCGGAGAAGCCGCCGCGGGAGATGCGCCTTGCGATGATCGGGATGCAGGGGCATTACGTGTATGTGGCCGACGCCGTGCGGAACATCCCGAACTGCCGGCTCGAGGCCCTCGCACGGTCCGCGCCCGACGAGAAGATCGAGAAAGCCAAGGAGAAGCGCCCCTGGATCGCGGACGCCAAAGTCTACGACGACTACCGCAAAATGCTCGACGAGGTGAAGCCCGACATCGTCGGCGTCTTCATGCCGATCGCGCGCATGAGCGAGGGGTGCATCGAGGCCGTCCGCCGTGGTTGCCACGTCGCCTCGGAGAAGCCGCTCGCGTCGTCGCTCGACGAACTGCGCCGTCTCCGTGAGGAGCGCGACAGGGCGGGCGTCCGCATCACGATGTTTCTCATCATGCGGACGGGGCCTGAGTGGATCGCGGCCCGCCGGGCCGTGCGCGAGGGACTGATCGGCGAGCCGGTGCTCATCTTCGCGCAGAAGTCCTACCGCTGGCACGACGGCGAGCGGGCGGAGTACTACAAGAGGCGCGAGACGTACGGGGGGACGATCCCCTGGGTCGCCATCCACTCGATCGACCTCATCCGCTACGTGACGGGCCTCGAATACGCCGGAGTGACCGCGCGCCACGCCGTCAAGGTCCACAAGGACTACCCCGAGTGCGAGGACATCGCCTCGATGCTCTTCGAGATGAAGAACGGCGCCGAAGCGACCGTCACCATCGACTACCTCCGCCCGGGCAAGGCCCCGAGCCACGGCGACGACCGGATCCGCGTCGTCGGCTCGAAGGGGATCGTCGAGGTTCGCTCGGCGAAGCAGGTGTTCTGCGAGATCATCACCGAAGACGAGGGCCCGCGTGAGCTGCCGCGGCCGGACAAGTCGCGGCCCGTGCTGGCGGATTTCATCGACTCGCTGCGCGAGGGAAAGCCGCACATCATGGCGGCGGAAGACCCCTTTGTCGCAACGGAGATCTCGCTGAAGGCCCGCGAGGCGGCGGATACGCGGAAGACGATTGCGCTGTGAGGAAACCATGGAAGCGAATTCTGATACCAAGCCCCCGACCGTGCCTCTCTGCGGCGAGCGGATTCTCGCACGCCTCGCCATCGTGATTACGAGCCTCTTGGCCGTTTGTTGCCTGGTGACGCCGAGCCGGGCCGCGGCAGATACGCGGCCGCGCGCCCCGCGTCCGAACATCATCTTCATCCTTGCCGATGACCTCGGCTACGGCGATCTGGGCTGCTATGGACAGAAGCAGATCCAGACACCCGTGCTCGATCGGCTCGCGGCCGACGGGATGCGTTTCACCCAGTGCTATGCCGGCAGCACGGTCTGCGCGCCCTCGCGTTGCTGCCTGATGACGGGCCTGCACACCGGACACGCCCGGGTGCGGGGCAACGACCGGATCCCGCTGCGCCCGCAAGACGTCACGGTGGCCGAGGTCCTCAAGGCCGCCGGCTACGCGACGGGCCTCGTCGGCAAGTGGGGCCTCGGCGAGCCGGGCACGACGGGTGTGCCGAACCGAAAGGGCTTCGACGAGTTCTTCGGCTACCTGAACCAGCGGCACGCGCACAATTCGTATCCCGAGTTCCTGTGGAAGAACGAGCAGAAGTATCCGCTGGAGGGCAACGTCGAGAAGAACGGCGTGTCGAGCCGGCGGGCGCAGTACTCGAACGACCGCTTCACACGCGAGGCGCGCTCGTTCATCGATCGCCACAGCAAGGGACCGTTCTTCCTTTATCTCTCCTACACCGTTCCGCACGCGAACAACGAGCGAGGGGCGGCGGAGGGCAACGGAATCGAGGTTCCGAGCGACGCGCCGTACTCCGATCGCCCGTGGCCGGCGGCGCAGAAGAATTACGCGGCGACGATCACGCGGATGGACGCCGACATCGGCCGCATCCTGAAGCGGCTGGCGGAACTGGGCATCGACGACCACACGATCGTCTTCTTCAGCAGCGACAATGGCCCGCACAAAGAGGGCGGCGCCGATCCGACGTTCTTCCGAAGCGCCGGCCCGCTGCGGGGCATCAAGCGTGATCTGTACGAGGGCGGGATCCGTGTGCCGATGATCGTCCGCTGGCCGGTCCACGTGAAGGCCGGCGCCGTCAGCGATCAGGTCTGGGCCTTCTGGGATTTCCTGCCGACGGCCGCGGAACTGGCGGGCGCAAAACCGCCGCCGAAGATCGACGGCATCTCGATGGCGCCGACGTTACTCGGCGAGAAGGCGGCAGGCCGGCCGCAACGGGATCATGCGTTCCTCTACTGGGAGTTTCACGAAGGCGGCTTCAAGCAGGCCGTGCGAATGGGCGACTGGAAGGCCGTCCGGCTCGGCCCGGACCAGCCGCTGGAACTCTACGATCTCAAGAGCGACATCGGCGAGACGCACGACGTCGCCGCCCAACACCCCGATGTAGTCGCGAAGATGGAGACCTGCCTGAAGGATGGGCGGACGGAGTCGCCGCACTGGCCCGGCCGCGTCGCGCAATAGCGCGATGGCAATAGCAGAGCGGCATGTGATCAGGACCGCGTGAGATGTGGGTCACATCGCCCGGCTTTCTTCGCTGTCGTTCGCCCGGAACTCGCCCGTCGCTTCGTTGTAGTACCAGGCGCTGCTTCCCGGCGGCCCGTCGCCGACCGTATCGGTTTGCGTCGCCGGGTTGAGCGGGATGCTCTGGAGGTACGGGCCCAGCGGGTAACCCTCCGTGCCGACGGCCGCCGCGCACCCGTCGGCCCGAGTCGCCTCCGTGAGCTGGGCGACGAACGTCCGCAGGGCGGGGTACCGGCCGCCGTGCTGGATGCGGTAGAGTTCCAGCGCCCCGCGCACCGCGGACAGACGCGCTGTGATCGCGCCGGCCCGGATGTCGCTGGCCGCCGAGGAAAACTGCGGAATGACGGCCCATGCCAGGATCGCAAGGAACGCCGCAACGATGAGAACCTCGATCAGCGTGAAGCCCGGTCTGCGAAACATGATCGTACTCCCGACAACCGGCCGCGCCGCCGGAACGCCCGCCTGCCGCGACTCCGATCCGCCTCCGCTCTGCCGGGCACGACCGATATTCGCCACAAGCGACGTGGTGCCGGATTGACCCCGTATCCGGCGTATCGGATGCCGTCAGGCTGGGCTTGAGGTTCGACCGGCCGCGCGGCGCCTTCGTGATCCGCACCGCCCGGGGCAGTCGTGTTCGGAAAGCCCTCTTGCCGTTGTCGACACAAAGGAGAGGAGCGATTCGCGGAACGCCTTACGCCGCCGGCGCGGGTGGCGTTGAAGTCCGCCGTGGCCGAAAGAAAGCCCTCAGGCGGCGCACGTTCGTCCGGATGCGATACCACGGCAGGCGTTTGAGAAGCCGACGAAGTGCTTCCTGCTTCGGGTCCCGCGCGAGCGCCCGTCGGATCATCGCGCGAGCCTCAGCCCAGCGAGCCATATGCACGTAGGCAAGCGCGAGCTTGGACATGGCCATCCCATACCCGGGGTCGATCGCGAGTGCCTGTTCGCAGCAGGCAATCCCTTCCTCGAAGCGATTCTGGAGGAAACAGCAGACGCCCAGATTGTGCCGCGGCGTCGGATCGTCCGGACGCAGGGAGATCAGCCGCTTGAAATACTCGGCCGCTTCCTTCGGACGGCCCAGTTCGAGGAGGCAGTTGCCCGCCGCCAGGAGGGCTTGCGGGTCATTGGCGTCTTGCGCCAGCGCCAGTTCCAGGTAGTGGCGCGCCTCCTCGTGCCGCCCCTGGCAGAGCAGCGCCTGCCCCAGGTTGAGCCGGACGCCGGCGTACCGTTCGTTGATCGCCGCCGCGGCCTCCAGGGCGGCCGTCGCCTCGCGGAGGCGGCGCTGCATCAGGGCGACGCGCCCGAGGGAGGCGTGGCCGCGCACTTCCTGGGGATCAAGCTCGATCGCCTGCCGGAACTTCGCGGCGGCGCCCACGAGGTCTCCCATCTGTAGCAGCAGCTCGCCGATGTCGCAGATCAGATCGACGTTGCCCGGGTCGTCGCGATACTGGGCCAGGTAGTATTGCCGCGCACTCTCCAGATCTCCCTGCCGCCGGTAGGCCTCCGCGATTCGCCGTTTCGCGTGCGGATAATGCGGATCGAGACGAAGGGCCTGCGACCAGCAGTAGATGGCCCGGGCATACTCGCCCCGATCGTAGAGGGACTCGCCCATGTGAATGTAGGCGTGCGGGCAGTCCTCCGAGATCTGCTGGGCGAGGTAGAACATCTCTTCGGCCTTCTCATGCTGACCCATCCGCGTGTAGATCGCCACGCGGTGACAGAAGGCCGGTTCGTAGTCGGGCATCCGGCACGCGAGTTCCTCGAAGACCGCCAGCGCCTCGTCGTTGCGGCCCGTCCGCACGAGGTCGATCCCCAGGGCGGACCGGACGTTGCAGTTGTCCGGATCCAGTTCGACGGCCTGCCGATAGGATTCGATTGCCTCGGCCGGACGATTGAGCTGGTCGAGGATCGCGCCGCGGTTGGCGTGCCAGGCGGCATGGTACGGGTTGATCTCGATCGCCGCGTCGAGTTCGGCGAGTGCCTCCGCCCATCGATTGCACTCGAAGAGCTGCTCGGCACGCTCCACTCTCTGCTCGGCATCGAGCCAGTCGTTCATGGACGGGATACCCGCGAGCCCCCCTGCGGACCGGTTTTTCCCGCAGGGGCTGTCGCATCATGGGTATCGGCTAAGGTGCCGCGAGACACGCGAAAAAAGTACGTCCGCCGCAGGTTATTCGGATTCGACGTATCGCCGTCACGGCGGGCCGTCGGCGCATCGGGAAAGCGCGCAACAACTCCTGCGACGGGGCCGACTCGCCTTGCGCTTCTCTCGCGGCATGCGGCCGTCCCTGTACTGACCGCAGCCGCTATCGCGGCGCGGCGGCTAGCGTCTTGGCGGCGAAATCCCAGTTGACCACGTCCCAGAAGCCTTGGACAAAGCGGGGCCGCTCGTTGCGGTAATCGATGTAGTAGGCGTGTTCCCAGACGTCGATAGTCAGGATCGGCTCCTTGTTGTACTTCAGGGGCGTGTCGGCGTTGCCCAGGGCCATGATTTCGAGCTTGCCCTGTTTGTCGCATGCCAGCCAGGCCCAGCCCGAGCCGAATAGCGTCGTGGCGGCTTTTGAGAATGCCTCCTTGAACGCATCGAGCGAGCCGAAGCTGCGGTCGATGGCGGCGGCAAGGTCGCCCTTGGGTTTCCCGCCGCCGGAGGGGCTCATGCAGTTCCAGAAGAAACTGTGGTTCCAGGCCTGGGCGGCGTTGTTGAACACGGCCCCCGAGGACTTGATCACCACTTCCCGTAGCGGCATCGCGGCCTCCGGTTTGCCCTCCAGGAGACTGTTAAGGTTCTTGAAGTAGGCGGCGTGATGCTTGCCGTGGTGATACATCATCTGCTCTTCGGAGAGAAACGGTTTGAGTCCGCCGAGCCCGTACGGCAGTTCGGGAAGCTGAAAGGCCATACACTACCTCCTGTTGAGGCGAGAATGATCCGTCGTACCGCGCCTGGGATACGACAACGGATGATAGTCGGGATGTTGGATTCGTCAAAAAGCCGGGGCCGCTTTTCCGGGGACTTGCACCGTGGACCGGGCGTAAAACGCCCAACGGCGGGCGTATCAGGACGTATGGTCCAGGTACCGCTCGCCGTTGTCGTCCGTCTTGAGGCCGCTGGTCCCGCCGGCCGTGCGGGCGTTCGGCCTGAGCCTTGTTTGAGGCTCCTGTTCCATTTCAAGTATACGGCACGTCGGCCCAAGAGTCATTAGCTTTTTTCAGATTTCTGTCGGGCACCCGGCCCGGTTCTTCGCCGGGGCGGCCGCACCTACGCCTTGGTCCGTGCGAACCGGCGTTCGTAGAGGTCCGGAACATACGGTGCCCGTCGCCCAGGACAGGGATTGCGGGAACAGAGCTGGCAGTTCTCGTATGCCACCTCCCTCGGGAACCGCAGACCGGAGACGCTCTTGATCGGAACCATCAGACATGTATCGGTGAGTTCCACGCCGATCGCCTCGCGCGGGTTGCCCAGGAGCCGGAACAGCTCCCGCTGCTGCTCGAGCGGCCAGTCCGCCAGCGAGCCGGGGTTCATCGTGGCCGTCCGGCCCGGGTGCACATGCGTCGAAAGATGTTCCCCAAAGGCCCCCAGGGCAGCGCGGAGTGCGGCCTCCATGATCGCGTCGGCCCAGAACCTCTCCAGCATGTCGTCGATGGCCCGTGCCCATGCCTCCAGCTCTCTTCCGCAGGTGGCCACGAATGGAAAGACCCGGTGCGCCTCCTCGAGATTCACGCGGAGCACGCGGCTTTTCAGCGACACGCCGTCGATCACGACCTCGTCGTCGCCCTTGGATTCGATGTAGGCGATGCGGTACATGGCGCGGGGTCTGGCGATTGCCCGCGCCTCCTCCACGAGCCGCGCGAGTCGCTCGCGATAATGCGGCTGCCCGTCGATGCGCATCGTTTGCGCGAGCGAATCTGCCCTTACGTCGAAGGCAATTCCGTCCAGGCACGTGGCGTTCATGGCACTCCAATCCGACCACACCCTCCTGTATGATAGCACCCCGGAACGCGTTTCACGAGGAGCCGACCCATGAACGCCAGAGAACGCGTGTACGCCGCCGTCCGGGGCCGGATGTGCGACCGCACGCCCCGCACGCCCATCTTCATGGCGTGGGCTGCCCACTTTATCGGGCGGACGTACCGCGACTACTACCTTGACGGCGACGTGCTCGTGCAGGCCCAGCTCGCCGTCGCCGAGGCGTTCGGGATCGATCAGGTCATGGCCATCAGCGATCCCTGGCGGGAGGCCAGCGGCTACGGAATGGAGTTCGATTATCCGGCAGAGGGCGTGGGAATCCCGCGCGGCCGGCTGATCGAATCGCGGGAAGACGTCCGCCGCCTCCACCGCATCGATATCGACGCCGCTCCGCGGATGCGGCAGCGGGTCGAGAGTGTCGCGAGAATCGCCGCGGCCGTCGGCCGGACCCACAGTGTGCTGGGCTGGGTCGAGGGGCCGATGGCGGAGTATGCGGACCTCCGTGGCGTGCAGGAGACGATGTTCGACCTCATGGATGACCCGGCGATGTTTCATGATGCGGCCGCGGTGATCGTGGAGAACGCGATCGCTTTCGCCCGGGCGCAGATCGAGGCCGGGGCGGACATGATCGGCGTGGGCGACGCGGCGGCGAGCCTGATCGATGCGGCGATGTTCGAGGCATTCGTGCTGCCCTGGCAGCAGAGGCTCTTCGAAGGCATCCATGCGGCAGGTGCGGCCGTCAAGCTCCACATCTGCGGCAATACGAAACATCTGCTGCCTCACCTCGCGCGGACCGGGGCCGACATCATCGACGTGGACTGGATGGTTCCCCTGGCGGAGGCCCGCGAGATCGTCGGGCCGGACATCGCGCTGTGCGGAAACTTCGACCCGTCGGGCGTATTGCTCCAGGGTTCGCCCGATGACGTGGCAAACGCCGCCCGGCGATGCATCCGCGACGGCGGGGCGCGGTTCCTTCTCATGCCCGGCTGCGAGGTCCCACCCGGGACGCCCGAGGCGAACATCCGGGCGTTCTGCGCCGATTCCTGACGCGTCCGCGCCGCCTGACTTGACCTTCCGCGCAGATTCTGGCGGAATACGCGACAGCCGGGAGGAACGAGTCGCCGATCGCGTCTTACCTTCCCAGTCGGATGCGCTCGGCTCTGAACTCTGCGCGAGCGGACGGAACAAAGGATTCATGGGACAACAATCATGAAAAAGATCTCCATCGGCACGTGGGCGTATACGATCGGACCGTACGCGAAGAACCCCATCCCGTTTGATGAAGTCGTCGCGAACCTCGCGAAGCTCGGTTTCGACGGGCTTGAACTCGGTGGCTTCAAGCCGCACCCGAACCCGGACGACCTCGCGACGAAGGATCAGCGGGCCGCCGTGAAGGAGAGTGTCGCCAAGGCCGGACTGGCGTTCTCGGGCCTGGCAGCCGATCTCTGGTCGCAGAAGCTGATCAATGCGGAGGACGACGGTGCGGCCTATCTGGCCTGCTTCCGCAAGAACTTGCAGTTCTGCGTGGATCTCGGCATCAAGGGCATCCGCGTGGACGCCGTCCAGCCGCCGACGATCTTCGAGCAGATCGCCCCCGATACCGCCCGCAAGCGCGTCGTAAAGGTCTGGAAGCGGTGCGCCCGCGAGGCGGCCGACAAGGGCATCTACGTCACGTGGGAGTTCGAGCCGGGCTTCGCGTTCAACAAGCCGTCCGACATCTTTCGCATCCTCGATGAGGTGGCCGACGACAACTTCGGCGTGCTCTTCGACGCCTGCCATGCGCACATGGTGGCGGCCGTCGGCGCCCGCCAGCCGGACCCGAAAGAAACGCTCCCCGGCGGCGCCGTCGAACTGGCCCGAAGACTCCGCGGTAAGATCAACCACATCCACCTCATCGACTCGGACGGGACCCTGCACGACAACGAGACATCCACCCATGCGCCCTTCGGCGAAGGCAAGCTGGATTTCGCCGCCCTGCTGCCCGAGTTGAACCGCGCGGGGGTCCCGCACGACTGGTGGACGATCGACCTGTGCTTCTGGCCAGACGCGTGGGCCGTCACACAGCGATGCAAGAATGCCGTGGACGCCCTGAACCGTCGCTACGGCGGCGGATGAAACCGACCGGAGCGCGCCCACAACCGTATGCGGGCGGTGTCGCTACAATGTAACGCATGTCCGACTCGAAGACCGATCTCGATTCCCTTCGCATCGACCCCGACTGCCTGGCTGTCGTATGCCCGGCCGAGCGGCTGTTCGGACCGCTTCAACAGACCTGGGTGGTTCCGCCCGGCTGGGTCGCCCTGGTGATAACCCCCCCGGGCGCATCGACGCTGCATCAAAGCGGCAGTGCCATCCCGGCGACCGGCGTGGAGCAACTGCTTCTGGTCCGGACGACACCGGTCACGGTGGAGATCGTCGAGGATCATCTTAGCGCCGCGGACGGGCATCGGTGTGCCGCCGAAGTCAGCCTCGCGGTCCGTGCCGTTCCGGCGTCGCAGGAGGTTCAGTCTCTGCATCGTGCCGTTTTGGCCGGCGGCGACCGGGCGGATGCCCGGGTGATCGCCGGATACCTCCGGGCGCCATGCCGCCGTGCCCTGGCCGGGTTCGCCGGGAAACGCACGGCCGCCGATCTGGTTGCCGGCATGGACTCGGATGCAATTGCCGCGCTTCTGACCGAATGCGTGAATCCGCTCCTTCGCGCCGGTGGCCTGGTGCTGCATGATTCGCCCCGGGTCCGTTTCGACTGCCCCGCCCTGGGCACGATCGGCCCCAGGGCGGAACCTGTTGCGCCGCGTCGCCGCGACGGCCGGAGCGTCAACCAGCAGATCGAGTATGCCGCATCTGAGGCTCGCCGCAGGAATCTCCCGGCGGCCGAAGCGCTGCTCCGTCGCCTCCAGAGTCTTTGCGCGGAAGCGCCTTCGGCCGAGGTCGTTGAATGCGTCCGACAGTTCCCCGAGGCGGAGCGCGCGCAATTGTATGATGCGCTCTGGACGCTGCTGCCGCCGGAGGATCGGACCCAGTGGATCGTCGTCGCCGCGGGCAACGAACTGCTCTGCTTCGATCCGAATCTGCCGGATGCGCCTGCCCGCCAGAGGCGAATCGACGGCCCCGCCGGCGCCCTGCGGTCGGTGCGGTTCTTCCGAACCCGGGCGGGCCGCCCGGTTCTGCTGGTCGGGGCGGCCAGGGGCGTCTACGAAGTGACGGCACGCGACCTCAAGGTGCGCGTCATCTACACGTTCGAACCGCCTGCCGGGGGCGAGCTTCGCGGCGGGGTCAACTCGTCGGCCGTCTGTGACACCCATGTCTTCGGCACGCATTCCGAGGTCGGTCTGATCGGATGGGATCGCCTCGGTCGCGGACCGGCCGAGTTTCTCCTGTCCGAGCAGACCCGGCACCGCCGGGCCGTCCGCGGCGTCCAAGTGGCCGGCGAGTTCCTGGTCTTCAGCGCGGACGAACTCGTCCTCGCGTGCCCCGTTGCCCGGATCGCCCCGTCGCAGGTCCGCCGCTGCACCGGGAGCATTGCGCGGATCACCGCCGTGCAGATGGTCGGCCGCGACATCCTCGCCGGCAACGAGATCGGCGACATCTGGCACTGGTCCTACGACAAGCCGCGGGAGGGTCGCTGCGTCCGTCGTGGCGACGGCTCCCCGATCGAGGGGCTTCAACAGGTCTTCGTGGCCGGTGTCTCGCAGATCGTCTTCGCGGAGCGCGGCACGGCGGCTCTTCAGTCGATGGCGCTGGGCGACAGCCTCATCTGCCGCTACGAGACCGGCGGCCGAGGTGTGCGCCGCTGTGCCGTAGCGGGGGACCTCTTTGCGGCCATCGACGATCTTCGCGAGCATCTGATCTGCTGGCGCCCCAGCGGCCCGAGGGAACCCTATACGACCATTTCGGTCCTGGCCCAGTCGGGGTATCCCATTCAGGATGTGTGCCTTGTAACGGAATCCCTATTCACATAATCCTCTCCCATGGCGCCCGGCTCGCGCGCCCCTCGGGTGATAAGCAACCGGCGCGGATCGACGGCGGGAACAGAGTTCCCATTGGCGCGATGGCCGTGTCACACCGGGCGCGAGGGCGTAAACGCCATAACGTGTTTTAAATGAGCGTGTTATGATCATTGGCTTTGTTGGGTTCCGCGCAGGCCTCCAGAACTAGCTATCAGAAAAACGAATGATATGTGCTTGCATTATTAAGATTGGTCGATTATGATTCCGGTAGTGAGGCGTTCAAGAAGTACCCTGAGCGGCCCCCGGAGCCGGGTAATGACCGTGGAAGGCCTGAAAATCTTCTGTGACGTGGTGCGACAGCGGAGCTTCTCCCGCGGAGCCGCCCTGAACGCCGTCTCGCAGTCCGCCGCGAGCCAGACGGTCCTTCAGCTTGAGATGCGCCTTGGGAAACGGTTGATCGACCGCTCCAAACGGCCGCTGACGCTGACGCCGGAGGGCCGACTCTACTATGAGGGCTGCCGCGACCTGGTGGATCGCTACTTCGCCGTCGAGACGCGGATCAAGGCGCTGCACGCGAAAACGGCCGGCCATGTCATCGTCGCATCGATCTACTCCGTCGGCATCTATGACATGCACCAGTATGTCCGCCGCTTCCTCGAGCGGCACCCGGGCGGCAACGTTCGTATGGACTACCTCCACCCCGCCCAGGTGTATGAGCGCGTGCTGAACGAGGAGGCGGACCTCGGTCTGGTGTCATTTCCGCGATCCTCGCGCGAGCTGGCGATCATCCCCTGGCGGAAAGAGCCGATGGTGCTGGTCTGCCATCCGTATCACCGGTTCGCTGCGCTGCCGCACGTTGAGGCGGAGCGGTTGGACGGCGAGGACTTCGTGGCCTTTGATCCCGACTTGGCGATCCGCCGTCACATCGATCGCTACCTGCGGCGGTGCCGCGTGCGCCCCAACGTGGTGATGGAGTTCGATAACATCGAGGCGATCAAGCGCGGCGTAGAGGCCGGCGCCGGCGTCTCGATCCTTCCGAGGCCCACTGTCCTGCGGGAGGTCGCCAACCGCTCGCTTGCCCTGGCGGACCTGCTCGGCCTCGAGCTGGTCCGGCCGCTGAGTATCATTCACCGCCGTGGCCGGCCGCTGACGCCGGCGATGAGCAGCTTCATCGAGTTGCTCACGGATCGCGCTGGCGGGCTGGCGTCCGGTGCCGCATGGGCTGAAGCGGTCCCATCCGGCAACGGAGACGGGAGCGGCGATGGGCATCCCGCAAACGCGAACGCAACGGAGCCGTCATGAATCAATCGAGAATGCCGCCGGGGCAGGGGCTTTATGATCCTGCGCGGGAACACGACGCCTGCGGGATCGGCGCTGTCGTAAACATCTCCGGCGCAGCCGATCACCGGATCGTCGAGTACGGCAAACAGATTCTGGTGAACCTGCTTCATCGGGGGGCCGCCGGCAGCGATGAATCCACGGGCGACGGAGCGGGGATTCTGCTGCAGATCCCGCATGAGTTTTTTGTCACGGAGGCCGGCCGCCTGGGCTTCACCCTGCCCGAGCCGCGGCACTACGGCGTGGCGATGGTCTTTGGTTCGCGCGACCCGTCCTGGTGGAGCCGCGCGGAGGAGATCCTCGTCAAGGCCGTGCGGCACTACGGCCTCCTGCCGCTGGGCTGGCGTGAGGTGCCCGGCTGCAACGACACTCTCGGCGAGCTGGCGAAGGCGAGCGAACCCGGGATCCGGCAGTTCTTCGTCGATGGGGCGGGCCTGGAGGGCGAGCCGCTCGAGCGGCGTCTGTACATGGCGCGGAAGCGTGCGGAGCGTCTGGCGACGGAACAGCCCGGCGAGTGGGCAGCCGACTTCTACGTGCCGAGCATGTCCTGTCGGACGATCGTCTACAAGGGCATGTTCATGGCTCCGCAGTTGTTCGCCTATTATCCCGACCTCGCCGACCCGCGCGTCGTCACCGCCCTGGCGATCGTCCATCAGCGATACAGCACGAACACGTTTCCGAGCTGGCGACTTGCGCAGCCGTTCCGCGTCATCGCCCACAACGGCGAGATCAACACGCTCAGCGGCAACCGGAACCGGATGCGGGCCCGCGAAATGCAGATGGCCAGCCCGCTGTTGGGGGAGGACCTTACGGACCTCTTTCCCGTTCTGGTGCCCGGCGGGAGCGATTCTGCGTGCTTTGATAACGCCGTCGAATTGCTGGTTCGAGCGGGCCGATCACTGCCGCACGCGATGATGATGATGATCCCGGAGGCGTTCGGCGCGAGCTATCACATCAGCACGGACAAGCGGGCCTTTTACGAATACCACTCCGCGATCATGGAGCCGTGGGACGGCCCCGCGGCGATGGTCTTCACGGACGGCCGGCTTGTCGGGGGCACGTTGGATCGTAACGGCCTGCGCCCGGCCCGGTATGTCGTGACCACCGACGGCCTTGTGGTGCTCGCGAGCGAGGTCGGCGTGATCGAGTTTGCCCCCGAGCAGATCCAGGTGAAAGGCCGCCTTCAGCCGGGCCGGATGTTTCTGGTCGACACGGAGGAGGGCCGGATCGTCGTCGACAACGAGATCAAGAGCAAGATCGCCCGCCAGCAGCCCTATCGCCACTGGCTCGAACAGAACCGCATCGAGTTGCGCGGCCTTTTCGGTGCGCCCAAACCGATCGCGAGCGACCCGCAGACCATCGCCCGGCGGATGCGGGCCTTCGGCTACACGCGGGAAGAGATGCAGATGATCCTCATTCCGACCGCCGTGAACGGGCAGGAGCCCCTCGGCTCGATGGGCAACGACACGCCGCTGGCGGTTCTCTCCCGTCGTCCCAAGCTGCTCTTCAACTACTTCAAGCAGCTCTTCGCGCAGGTGACCAACCCGCCCATCGATCCGATGCGCGAGGGCCTTGTGATGTCGCTGATGAGCTTCACCGGGAAGCAGCGCAACCTCCTCGACGAGACGCCGAAGCACTGCTGCCAGCTCAAGCTGCCGCACCCGATCCTGACCAACGATGACGTGGAGCGGTTGCGGACGGTCCGGCGCGACGACTTCAAGGTGGCCACCCTCTCCGCGCTGTTCGACGCCGATGATCGCGATCCGGGCGGAGCTCTGCGACGCGGCCTCGATGCCCTGCTCGATGCGGCGGAGCGAGAGATCGGCGACGGCGCCTCGCTGCTGATCGTAAGCGATCGCGACATTTCGCCGACACAGGCCCCGATCCCCAGCCTGCTGGCGACGGCGGCGCTGCATCACGGCCTGCTGGCCCGCCGGCTTCGCGCCGAGGCCGGCCTTGTCATCGAGAGCGGCGAGCCGCGCGAGGTGATGCACTTCTGCATGCTCTGCGGCTATGGTGCCAACGCGGTCAACCCGTATCTGGCGTTCGAGGCGATTCAGGATGCCTACCGGCGCGGCGAACTGCCGCCGGAGGCGGAGCCCGGGCATCTCGTCGACAACTTCATCAACGCGATGAAGAAGAGCATTCTCAAGACGATGTCCAAGATGGGCATCTCCACGCTGCGGAGCTACCACGCTGCCCAGCTCTTCGAGGCGATCGGCCTGAACCGCGAGGTCATCGACGCCTACTTCAAGGGCACCGCCTCACGGATCGGCGGGATCGGGCTCGATGGCATCGCCCGCGAGGCACTCGAGCGCCACAAGGACGCGTTCGGCGAACGGCGGCCCGATATGCTCGATCTCGACTTCGGCGGCGAGTATCACTACCGCCGCGACGGCGAGGCGCATCTATGGAATCCGCAGACGGTGGCCCGGCTTCAGCACGCCGTCCGCAACAACGATGCGGCGGCCTACGCCGAGTACGCCCGGGCGGTCAACGAGCAGTCGCGCGAATTGTACACCCTCCGCGGGCTCTTTGAGTTTGTCCCGGGCGACCCGGTGCCCATTGAGGAAGTCGAGCCGGCTACCGAGATCGTGAAGCGCTTCTGCACCGGGGCCATGTCGCACGGGTCGATCAGCAAGGAGGCCCACGAGGCGATCGCGATTGCCATGAACCGCCTCGGGGCGATGTCCAACACCGGCGAGGGCGGCGAGGCCCCGGAGCGGTACAGGCCTTCCGGCAACGGCGATTCGCTCAATTGCGCGATCAAGCAGGTCGCCAGCGCCCGCTTCGGCGTGACGATCGAGTACCTGGCCAACGCGAAGATGCTTCAGATCAAGATGGCCCAGGGCGCCAAGCCGGGCGAGGGCGGCCAGTTGCCGGGCCACAAGGTCACCGAGGAGATCGCCCGGCTGCGGCACGCGACGCCGGGCGTCTCGCTGATCTCGCCGCCGCCGCACCACGACATCTACTCCATCGAGGACCTCGCGCAGCTTATCTACGACCTGAAGTGCGCCAATCCGGGCGTCCTCGTCTCCGTGAAGCTTGTGGCGGAGGTCGGCGTCGGCACGGTCGCCGCCGGCGTCGCCAAGGGAAACGCCGACGAAGTACAGATCAGCGGTCACGACGGTGGCACGGGCGCCAGCCCGCTCTCCTCGATCAAGCATGCGGGCATTCCGTGGGAAATCGGTCTGGCGGAAACGCAGCAGACGCTCGTGCTCAATGGCCTGCGCGACCGCATCCTCGTGCAGGTGGACGGCCAGATGAAGACGGGCCGCGACGTCGTGATCGGCGCGCTGCTCGGCGCGGAACGGTTCGGCTTCGGCACCGGGGCACTGGTGGCTCTGGGCTGCGTCCTCATGCGGAAGTGCCACCTGGGCAACTGCGCCGTGGGCATCGCCACGCAGACGCCGGAGCTGCGCCGCCGATTCGCGGGCCGGCCCGAGCACCTTCAGCGATTCATGCTTTTCGTTGCGGAAGAGGTCCGGCAGATCATGGCGCAGCTCGGCTTCCGCCGGTTCGAGGATATGGTCGGCCGCGTCGATCGGCTGAGCTGTCGCCGGGCCGTCGACCACTGGAAGGCCAAAGGGCTTGATCTCTCGCCGATCTTTGCCAGACCCGACACGTCCGACGGCCGGCCCATCCGCTGCGTGCGCCCCCAGGTCGACCGCCTCGCCTCGCACCTGGACTGGCAGATCCTCGAAAAAGCCCGCTGGGCCATCGAGGAGAAGGAGCCTGCGGTCGTGGAGCTGCCGATCCGCAACGTTCATCGCGCGGTCGGTGCGATCCTCAGCAACCGGATCGTCCGCCGCTACGGCGCGGGCGGCCTGCCCGACGGCACGCTCGAGGTGGTCCTGCGTGGCTCGGCGGGCCAGAGCTTCGGCGCGTTCCTTGCGCCCGGCGTGACGCTGCGGCTGATCGGCGAGGCAAACGACTACCTGGGCAAAGGGCTTTCCGGCGGGCGGATCGTCGTGCAGACCCCGCCCGGTTCGCCCTTCCAGGCGCACGAGAACATCATCGTCGGCAACACCCTCCTCTACGGGGCGACCAGCGGCGAGGTGTTCATCAACGGCCTGGCCGGCGAGCGGTTCGCCGTCCGCAACAGCGGCGCCGTCGCCGTCGTCGAGGGTCTCGGCGATCACGGCTGCGAGTATATGACCGGCGGTACGGTCGTCGTCATCGGCCGGACGGGCCGCAACTTCGCGGCAGGCATGAGCGGGGGCATCGCGTACGTCCTCGACGAGCATCAGCTTTTCGACACGCTGTGCAATCTCGACATGGTCGACGTCGAGTTCATCTGGCAGGAGGAGGATCGGCGCATCCTGTACGACCTGCTCCGTCGGCACCTTCGGTGGACCGGCAGCGAGCAGGCGCGGCGCATCCTTGATGCGTGGAAGGAAATGGCCGGCAAGTTCGTCAAGGTCATGCCGATCGACTACCGCAAGGCCCTCGCGCGGATCCGTCAGGACCAGCCGGCGCAGACCGAGTTCGTGCAGCCCACCGAGGAGGTCTTTCATGGCTAAGCCGACCGGATTCCTCGAATACAAACGTGAAGAGGTCGGGCACCGCCCGGTCGCGGATCGCGTCCGGGACTTCTTCGAGATCGACATCCCGCTGCCTGAGGCGGCGCTGCTCCGCCAGGCGGCCCGCTGCATGGATTGCGGAATCCCCTACTGCCACAGCGAGTACGGCTGCCCGGTCAAGAACCGCATCCCGGAGTTCAACGACCTGGTCTACCGGGGCCGCTGGCGCGAGGCCGCGGAGAATCTGCACTCGACCAACAACTTTCCGGAGATTACGGGGCGGGTCTGCCCGGCCCCCTGCGAAGCGGCCTGCACGCTGAACATCAACGACGATCCGGTCCTGATCAAGCACATCGAGTACCAGATCGCCGAGCGTGCCTTCGCCGAGGGCTGGGTCAAACCCATGCCGGCGGCCCGCAAGAGCGGCCGGCGCGTCGCGATCGTCGGTTCCGGGCCCGCGGGGCTGGCGGCCGCCCAGCAACTCGTCCGTGCCGGGCACCGTGTGGTCGTCTTTGAAAAGGACGACCGCATCGGCGGCCTGCTCCGCTACGGCATCCCCGACTTCAAGCTCGACAAGCGCGTGATCGACCGCCGCCTCGAGCAGCTCCGCGCCGAGGGCGTCCAGTTCGAGACGGGCGTCGCCGTCGGCGAGGACGTTTCGATGCGCTATCTCCGCAAACTCTGCGACGCGATCTGCCTGACGATGGGGGCGGGTGAACCGCGAAGCCTCAACATCCCCGGGGCCGGCTACGAGAACATCCACTTCGCGATGGATTACCTCGCGCAGCAGAACCGTCTCAACGCCGGCGATGTGATCCCGCCCGAGAAGATCATCTCCGCGAAGAACAAGATCGTCGTCGTGATCGGCGGCGGCGACACGGGCAGCGATTGCGTCGGCACCGCAATCCGGCAGGGGGCGAAGGAGGTGCACCAGTTCGAGATCCTGCCGCGGCCGCCTGACCGCCCCAGCCCGGAAACGCCCTGGCCGTTCTGGCCGAAGATGATGCGGACGTCCTCCTCGCAGGAGGAGGGGTGTCGGCGCCGCTGGAGCGTTTTGACGAAGCGCCTTTCCGGCGTGGAAGTCCGCGTGACCGAACTGCACGGCTGCGAGGTCGACTGGGTCCCCGGACGCAAGGGCTGGGAAGCCCGCGAGCGGCCGGGTACCGATTTCAGCATGAAGGTGGACATGATCCTCCTGGCGATGGGCTTTGTACACGTGGTGCACAAGGGCCTCGTCGAGCAGACGGGCGTGCAGCTCGATGCGCGCGGCAACATCGCCGTCAGGGACTATATGACCAGCGAAGAAGGCATTTTCGCCGCCGGCGACGCAATGCTCGGGGCCTCCCTGGTGGTCCGTGCGATCAATGCCGGCCGCGAGGCCGCGGAGGCCATCGACCGCTGGCTGAGTCAGCGGTAGCGCATCTTCCGGGTCCGCAAGGCCGGGGCGCGGACGTACTCCGGCACGGCTGCGTGCCACGTCCGGCCTCATGCGTCGGCGAGACCCTCGCGGATCGCGAAGCGGGCCAGCTCAACCCGGTCGTGGATGTCCAGCTTGTTCATCAGGTTCGCGCAGTGGCGGTCCACGGTCTTGACGCTCAGATGGGCGGTGGCGGCGATCTCCTTCTTGGAAAGCCCGCGAGCGCTGTATTGCAGGATTTCGATCTCCCGGGCGGTCAGCGAGGAGGCGCGTGAGCGGGCCTCCGTGGCGAGCTTCGCCCCCTTGTGGTCGATGATGATCCGCGAGCGAACCTCCTCCGAGAAGTAGGCCCCTCCGGAGGCCACCTCGCGGATGGCCTGGACCACGGTTTCCGGCGGTTCGCGTTTCGTCAGGTATCCCCTCGCCCTGACCGCCAGCGCCTGCTCGATGTAGCGGTCGTGGGTAAAGGCGCTCAGGAAGACGATTTTCGCCTCCGCCCGGAGCGATTGGATCGTACGGGCTGCGTTGAAACAGTTCATGCCCGGCATATCGATGTCCATCAGGACGATGTCGGGCGCGCAGTCGCCAACCTTTGCAATCGCCTCGTCCGCGGTGGCCGCCGTCCCTGCCACCGCCAGTCCCGGCTCGCGCTGAAGATGCTCGCACAACGCGCCGCGAACCAGTGCGTGGTCGTCCACGACGAGAATCCTGATCGGGTCGCTCATGGGGCTGCCTCCTTTCTCGCTTTCTTCAGAACCCGGGCGACGGCCGCGGTGAGATCGGACATACGGAACGGCTTCCGCAGGATCTGCACGTTCTCGGGGGTGTCCTGCGGGCCCGGAAGGTCCGTACTTCCGGTCACGAGCATCGCGGGAATGTCCGTCCTCCGCTCGCGGGCCTTCCGCAGGCAGCTCAGCCCGTCGAGCCGCGGCAGGTCCAGATCGAGGAGCAGCAGACGCACCTCCGTATCATAATCCTCCAGCGCCTGCATGGCCGCGATGCCGTCCGCCGCCTGGACCACCTCGTACCCTTCGGACCGCAGCGCGGATGTCACGATCGAACGGATGTGCTCGTCATCCTCCGCGACGAGGATGAGTTCGCCCTGGCCGGCCCTCGCACGTGCCCGGCGCGCGGGGGCGGCGGTCGCGGCGGGGCGTTCGCACGTGGGCAAAGCAATCGCGATGCGCGTCCCACGGCCGAGTTCGGAATCGACCGTAATCCGCCCCCCATGCTCCGTGACAATTCCATGCACGATGGACATGCCCAGCCCCGTGCCCTCCCCTCGCGGTTTCGTCGTGAAGAAGGGCTCGAAGATCCGCGAGCGGACCTCTTCCGACATCCCGACTCCCGTGTCCTCGACCGTCAGAACTGCTTCCGACGCCGGCAAAGGCGCTGCCTCCGTTCCGTTCGTGCCCGGGCGAAGCTGAATGCGGAGGCGACCCCCGTGGGGCATGGCGTCCCGGGCGTTCACCGCCAGGTTGATCAGCACCTGTTGGAGCTGCGTAGCGTCGGCGCTGACCCACAGGTCCAGGCCGGCGGGCACATCCTCGACGATTTCCACGGAAGCGGGCAGCAGGCGCCGCAGGAGCCGCAGCGAATCCCCGACTACCCGGGTAAGGGCCACCGGCGACTTCGCCGCAGGCGTCTTGTGCCCGAACGTCAGAAGCGACTTGGTCACACCGCTGGCCTGTTCTATTGCCTGGTCCGCCAGGTCGAGGTAGGGATTCGCCGGGTGGTCCTTCGGGAGCGCCTTGCGGGCCAGCGCATTGTAGCCGAAGATCGCGGTGAGCAGGTTGTTGAAGTCGTGGGCCACGCCGCTGGCGAGCGTTCCCACCGCCTCGAGTTTCTGCGAGTGGAGAACCCGTTCCTCCGCCAGCTTACGGTCTGTCACGTCGCGCGACACGCCGACTACGCGGAACACGGTGCCGCTTTCGTCGACCACGCCGAAGGCGCTGGTGCTGATCCATCGCACCGCGCCGTCCGGCCGGATGATCCGGTGTTCCTCTTCCCGGGCGGCGCGGCTGCGGCCGCTGATGAGCGCACGGACGCGCTCGCGGTCGTCCGGGTGTACCGCTTCCAGGAACGTGTTCGGGGCCGCGTACAGGCTGTCGCACGAACGGCCGAAGACTCGTTCATACGCCGGGCTGATGTATACGACCGGCCCGCCGTCCGCCGAAAAGATCCAGAAAATCTCCTGAATGTTCTCCGCGAGCTGGCGGAACTTCCGTTCGCTCTCGCGCAGGGCCTCTTCCGCGCGCTTCCGTTCCGTGATGTCGGCAATGAAGCCCTCCAGCGAGGTCACCCGCCCGTTGGCATCGTACACGGCCCGTCCCTGCTCCCAGACCCACCTCTCCTCGCCGCCGGCGGCACGGATGCGATAGGTCAGCCGGAACGGTTGCCGCTTGCCCACGGCCCTCTGTACCTCGGACCACACCGTCTCGCGGTCGTCCGGATGAATGATATCCGCATATGATACCCGCCGGTTCTTGACGAGCGCCTCGCACGGGTAGCCCGTCAGCTCAAGACACCCTTCGCTCACGAACTCCATCGTCCATCGCGGGTCGTTGCGGCAGCGATACGCCATCCCCGGCAGGTTGCTCATGAGCGTGGAGAGCATTCGCTCGCTTTCCCGGAGGGATTGCTCCGTCTGAATCAGCCGCCGCTCGCGATCGGCCTCATCGAGAACCCGTTTCACCACGGCCGGAAGCAGTTCGAGCAGCGCGCCGTCCTTCCGGAGATAATCCCGCGCCCCATGTTTCATCATGCGGACGGCCACCTGCTCGTCGCCCTGCCCGGTGATCACGATGAAGGGGACCGACCGCTGCCGCTCCGCCAGCATCCCGAGCAGGTCGTCTCCGGACATGTCCGGCAGCTTGAGGTCGAGGAGCATGAGCGGCGCCTCGTTTGCGCTCAGCCATTCCACGACCGCGGTACCGCTGCCAAAGCCGATCGAGCGCAGGCCTTCGCGTTCCAGCCGCTTGCCGATCAGCGTCCGGAGACCGGTATCATCGTCCACGACCAGGATTGGGCCGTTCATCACTGTGCTTTCGTCGAAACGCCGCGGGCCTTCGGCGTACAGACGTGCCGAATGAAGCGAAGCAGGCGTTCCGGCCGTCGGTTGGGTTCGGGCACTGCGCCGGACGGAGCACCCCAACACCTCCCGCGCCTCGCCCGGCCGGGTGCAGTCGTCCGTCATCCGCGCAATACAGTTTTTTCGGGGAGCACTCCCCGGCCGGCATGAATTTCGCCGACCAGAGTGACCGTCTTTTCCTTTTGCCATTGAGTCCCGTCCGACCGTACGCCGACACGTTGCCGGCCTTGTGGGCCCGGCCGGACCGTCAACGATTTCCTTCCATTGTGCCGTATCACGGCGCTCCGAGCAATAGCCCGCTCGCAGAAAGTCGGCATCAAGAGGCCACGCCCTCGGACGACCCCCTCGTCCGGGCCACTGAACGTTCTTACTGGCGCAGGATCGGGCTTTGGGTGGCCCGCAGGAAAACGGGCGCGGCGGTCAGCTTCACCGCGGAGCCATGCGTTGTTATCGTCTTCCCATCCAGCCCCGTCGCCACCCACCAGCCGTTGCTCAGAAAGCTCCGCGTGGCCGCGCTGGCGCGTCCTTCCTCCTGCCAGGCCACGTATGCGACGCCTCTCCGGTCGCGGATGGCGTACAGGCCGGGGCGAACGGCAGTGATTCCTTCGCAGCCGTCTGCAAAGGCCGCGAGCGTTCGGAACGCCTCGAACGCCGGCTTCCTCGCGGGTACCTGGCCGGACGCCGCTTCCTGCACGAGCCCGAAGGTTTCAACCACCGCCGGCCGATCCGGAGGCCGGTAGTCCCACATGTTGTGAAGATAGGCACGCTCGATGCCCAGCGCCCGCGCCTCGATCGCCATCTTCACGATCTCGCTCGCCTGGGTCGCCAGGGCCGTCGGCGTGTTGTCACGGCTGTCGCCCCCGAACTCGGTCAGCCAGATCGGCCGGTCGACGCGGTGCCTCTCCAGAACCTGCTGCAGATACAGGACAGCGCTCGCGAAAGGCGTTCGTCCCGGGTAGCTCGACGGGTAATTGTGGAAGGCGACCACATCGAAATACGGATAGTCGCGCCCGGCCAGATCGGGACAGGCCATAAGCCGATCGAAGTATGTGTGATAATCGCCCGTGGGACGGCCCACCATCCGATAGCCGGGACTGCTGAGGCTGCCGAGGACGACTCGCCCCTTCGGATCCGCCGCCTTGACCGCGCTGTAAAACTGCTTCAACCAGAAGGCATACTCCTCCACCGGAACCGCTTCCATCTCCTGGAGGAACTCGTAGCAGTGGACCGGGCGCCGCAGTCCGTGCAGGTCCGCCACGCCGTCGCCGTCGTACCGCTCGACAAACGCGGTCACAAACCGCACGAACGCCGTCGCCTTGTCGCGACGCGGCACGCCCAGTGCCCAACCGTCGCCGGGCTCGCCGGCCGCCCAGGACGGAATCAGCCAGCACAAGGCGAGCAAATCGACATCCGCCTCGCCCGCCCGTCGGGCCATGTCGTCGGAAGCCGTGAAATCGTACGCCTGCCCCTCGCGTGGCTCGGCCCGATACCAACATAGGAACAGATCGCGGACATGGCGGATGCCCAGTTCGCGGACCATGCGGAAGTAGATCTCGCGGTCGGCGGGCGCGTTCTTGGCGGACTTCCACTGGCCTGCGTAGTCCGGGTGGCCGAGCTGCATGTTAATGCCGAGCCAGCCTTGTTGTGGCGGCTGGCACCCTGCCGCAAACAATGCCCCGAGAAGCACAAGCCGGGCTGTCCGCCCGCGCGAACGAAGCGATAAGTTGCTATTTGGACAAGGGTTGCTCTGGATCATTCCGTATAGAATCGGCAGCGCGCCGACGCTGGCGCAATAAAAAAGCCTGGCCGCTGATGGATGAGCCGAGGGGGGGCACAACTCATCCGTGCGGGTGCGACCAGGCAATTGGACTTCGCCATGCCGTGCATCGAAGGCCACGGCCAGATTCCAGAATAACTTGAATTTAATCGAGGGTCTCAAGTTTGTCAAGGGGGCCGCATAACATTTTTTTCTGTGCCCAGTCTGCCCTTTTCAGCCGGAAAAGCGGGCCTCCTCGCCCGGTACTGAACGGTTTGGATGCACGACGCCGATAAAGCCTTTGCAGAGGTCATTACGGAGAGTCAATTGTGGAAAAGGCCGTGGCCCTTGTGAGCGGCGGGCTGAAAAGCGCGGTCATGGTAGCGGCCGAGCGCGAACGATCCGACCTGCTCGTCCTGCACATCGACTCCGGCAGCCGGTCCTCCGCGGCCGAACGCACCGCCTTTGCCGAGCTTTGCCGGACACTCAATCTGGCGAATCCGACGGTGGTCAGCCTGCCACACGTGGTCGACATGATCGACCACCTGTGGTTCGACCGCGGTGCAAGCGCCTCCGACCTCGAGATCCAGAGGGAAATCCTCGATGCCTACGTCCCCGGGCTCATGCCGACCATGCTCGGCGTCGCCGTGCTGTACGCCGTTCGGTGCAGGGCACGACGCATCCTGGTCGGCGCGTGTGAATCTGTCGCGACGGCGCCGCGTCCCGCCCCTGCCGCTCCCGACCAGCGCCGGGAGTTCTATCAGGCATACAACGAGATGCTCGCGGCGGCCGTGCCCGCCTTTACGCCGGAGGTTGTCACCCCGCTGATCGACCTGCCGCCCGCGGACATCGTCAGGCTCGGCCGGCGCCTCCGGGCGCCGCTTGAGGTCACATGGTCCTGTCTGGCCGCCAGCGACGGCCCGTGCGGCCGATGCGCCGGATGCCGGGCCCGCGCGGTCAGCTTTCTCCAGGCCGGCATGGCCGATCCGGCCATCTCGCTGGCGAGAACCCCATAAGCTGCCCGCTGTGGGCAGGACGAAACGCTTCAGCACGCCGCGAGCACCCGCGGCAGCACCACATCCCGCTCATGGGGGTAGACGATCTGTTCGGGATGCGACTCGACCCACTCGATCACATGGCGAGCCATCGCCGGATCGAATTGCCGCCCGGCGTGGAGCCGAAACTCGTTCACCGCGTACTCGACCGGGCGGCTGCCTTTGTAACTGCGAACCGACAGCATCGCGTCGAGCGCATCGGCGAAGTGCAGGATGCGGGCGCCCAGGGGGATCCGTTCGCCGGCCAGGCCGGCCGGATAGCCCCGTCCGTCGTACCGCTCGTGATGGTGCAGAATGATCGGGAGCTCCGCGCGGAGGAAGCTCACATGTTCGAGGATCTGCACCCCCATTACCGGGTGCCGCCGGACCAGGGCGAACTCGCTTTCCGTCAGCCGGCCCGGTTTGGTGAGGATCGCGTCGGGGATGCCGATTTTGCCCACGTCGTGCAGGATGGCCGCCGTGGTGATCGCCTCCACCTGCGCCCCCGGCAGGCCCATGTGGCGGGCGAACGATGAGGCGTAATGGCTGACCGTCATGGAGTGTTTCTGCGTGTAGGGGTCTTTCGCCTCGACCGCGGCGACCAGGGCCCGCGTGGATTCGAGATACGATTGCTTCAGTTGCGTCTGGAGCCGCTGGAACTCACGGCGCATGGCCTCGATGCCGGGCAGATCGGGCCGCGGCTCCTGTCCGTCGCGTCCGGCCAGCTCGCTCCAGGCGACGACGGTGTTCGGGCCGCGGGTCTTCGCCTCCGCCAGGGCTTCCGACGCCCGGCGGAGCAGGTGCGTCTCGTTCTCGATGAAGCCGCTTTCGCACTCGGCCAGACCGATGCTGATCGTACAGACGATTCGCCGGCTGCCGAGGTCCACGGGTTCGCACGCCGTCGCGCAGCACCGCTCCGCGAGCGGGCGGGCCGCCTCCTCCGTCGTGTCGGGCAACGCAAGCGCGAACTGGTCCCACGCATACCGCGCCACCATGTCGGTGTCGCGCGCGCATCGCTTCAGCCGCCGCCCGACCTCGCGCAGGAGCAGATCCCCGCGGTTATGGCCGTGTCGTTCGTTCACGAGACGGAACTGACGGATGTCCACGATCAGCACGCTGACCGGCCCGCCGCTCCGGCGGCATCGCGTGCGGAGCCGCGCGAGCTCCTCGACGAAGCGGCGATGACTCGGCAGGCCCGTAAGCGGGTCGCGAAGGCCGACCGCGCCTTCATCACGCGCGACTTCGTTGATGCCGTCCGGCGGGCAGGGGGCATCCACGGCCGCGTCGACGACCTTGCGCAGCTCTTCGATGCAGAAGGGCTTCTCGATGTAGTCGAATGCCCCCTGGCGGATCGCCTGCTTGGCCAGGGTCGGCGTGCTCACGCCTGTCATCAGGATCGTCCGACAGTGTGGTTGAACGGCGCGAGCCTGCGCGAGGAGTTCGAGGCCCGTCATGTCCGGCATGACGATGTCGGAGACGATCAGGTCGAACGGGCGCTCGCGAAGCAGGCGGAGGGCCTCGGGCCCCGACGGGACCGCGGCGCATCGACGCCGGGGGCTGCTCAGCGCTTCGACCAGCATCGAGCAGACCTCGGGCTCGTCGTCCACGATGAGGATTTCTGCGGGATATTCGGACATGGCCACGGCTTCTCCGGGCCGCACGATCCCCTCCGGCGCAGACGATCGCACACGGTCTCCCGGACGGCATCGGCCTCACCTTATCAGCTCTTTAGAAGTCATCCGTGCGCTCCGATAACCGGCGCCGCCGCGCCCTGCCGCACGGCGCCGAAGTCTTCACCGGCCCTCTTTGCGGTCCGGGCCGTGTGCGCGGGGCGGCATGGCGAATCCGACGGCTGTGCGGTAAAGAGACGGTATCGGAGGACCGCGAACGTGACACGAAACGATCCGCAGAAACAGCGGCGTCACTGCAACAGCCTGCCGGAACCGGCCGGCGTGCGTTTCGTGCTGGGCCTGATGAGCGGCACGAGCTGCGACGGGGTGGACGCCGTGATCGTCGCCATCCGCGGCCGCGGGCTGGCCATGCGCGTGAGCCCCCTGACACACCGGTACGAGCCGTATCCTCGTGCCCTGCGCGCCCGGTTGCTTCGCGTGATGTGCCCGGCGCGGACATCGACGCAGGAGTTGGCCGGTCTGCACGCCGACGTCGGCCGCTTTTACGCCGCCGCCGCGTGCAAGACGATTGACCAATGGGGTGCCGGAAGACGCCCCGATCTGGTCGGTTGCCACGGGCAGACGATCTGCCATCTGGCCGGCCGCCGCGTTGGCGCCGCCACTCTACAGATCGGCGAGGGGGCTTTCGTTGCCGCCGCTACCGGCTGCCCGGTGGTTTGCGATTTCCGACAGGCCGACCTGGCCGTCGGAGGGCAGGGCGCCCCGCTGGTACCGTGGACGGACCTCGTACTCTTCGGTCATCCGCGCATGAACAGAGCGGTGCAGAACATCGGCGGCATCGCCAACGTGACGTTCCTGCCCGCCGGCGCGACACCGACGGATGTGATCGCCTTCGATACCGGCCCCGGCAACATGGTGATCGACGAACTCGTTCGGATTGTCACCGGGGGGCGTGGTACGTTCGATGTCGACGGGCGCATGGCCGCCCGTGGACGCGTGTTGAAGCCTGTCCTGGCGCGATGGCTCGACCATCCCTACTTTCTGCGGCGGCCCCCGAAGAGCGCCGGGCGGGAGGAATTTGGTCGTGGCTTCGTTGCGAAGGAACTCCCCAGGCTCCGCGCCGCCTCGAATCGTCCCGAGGACTGGCTCGCGACAGCCACGGCATTCACCGCGAAATCCATCGCAGATGCGTACCGCCGGTTCTTGCCATGCGTCAGACCGCTTCGGTTGGCGGCGGGCGCTCGGCGGAGCGGCCGGATGCCGGGCGTGCGGGTCGCGACACCGGCCGTGGATGAAGTCCTCGTCGGCGGGGGCGGCGCGGCCAACGCCACACTGCTCGCCATGCTGGCGGGGGAGTTGCCGGGCGTTTCCATCCGACCGATGGACCGCGACGGCATCACCGCCCGCACGAAGGAAGCGATCAGCTTCGCCATGCTCGCGGCGGCCTGCGTGGACGGGGTGCCGGCGAACCTGCCACAGGTCACGGGCGCGCGCCACCCGGCCGTGCTCGGCAAGCTCTGCCTGCCGCCGCATCGAAAGTCGGCTCGCTCCTGACTACTGCGTCGCCTGGGTCGGAGGCTCGCTCGCTGGGGCCGGCGGCACGCTCGCCGGGGGCGAAGAATGAGACGGTGGCGGCAGTTGTCTGCGCGACGCATCGTGCGGGCCGTGCGGTCGTTGGGGCGGCTGCGCACGCGGCGGAGACGACGGCTCGCTGAGGGCCGGCAGCTCGACCGGCCGGTCCCGCGAATCGCGGCACTCGATCCGAAGCTCATCGAGGCCCATGTCCGGCTCTCCCTGTACGGAGATCGTCCGTTTGGAGTCCGCCTCGATCCGGGCGATCACGGAGCGCTTGCGGTTGAGCATGTCGAACGCGATGTTCGGATGCACGTGCACGATTACCCGATCGACGGTCGGATGATGCACCGCGAGCCGCAACAGGCGCATCACATCGAGGCTCATGGACTCCGGCGTCTTGACGAGCCCGGCCCCCTTGCAGAGCGGGCAGTCCTGGTAGATGCTCCGCTTGATGGAGGGGCGCTGCCGCTGGCGGGTCATCTCGATGATGCCGAACTGGCTCATCCGCAGGATGCGGGCCCGCTCCTTGTGCTTCTTGAGGGCCTCGCGGAGGGCCCGCTCGACGTCCCGGCGGTTCTTCTCGTAGCGCATGTCGATGAAGTCGATGATGATCACGCCGCCGAGGTCGCGGAGGCGAAGCTGGCGGGCGATTTCCTCGGCGGCCTCGAGGTTGATGCGGTGCGCGGTCTCCTCCGCGTCGGCCGGCTCGCGGAACGTGCCGCTGTTCACGTCGATGGCCACGAGGGCCTCCGTCGAGTCGATCACGAGCGACCCGCCCGACGGCAGCGGAACGCGCCGGGCGGTGATCCGCTCGATCTCCGCCTCGATGCCGAAGTGATGGAAAATCGGCTCGTGCCCCTGATACAGCTCGACCACATCCGCCTTGCGCGGGCTGACGATCGAGAGGAAGTCGCGCGCCTTCTGTGCCACGACCGGGTCGTCCACGATGATCTTGTCGAAGTCGCTCGTGTAAACATCGCGGATCGTGCGAATTACCAGATCGGATTCCTGGTACAGTTCGGCCGGGGCCCGTTCGCTGCGGACCCGTGCGGCGACGGCCTTCCACAGCCGCTGGAGGTATTGCAGATCGCGCTGCAACTCCCGTTTCGTCCGGTCCAGGCCCGCCGTACGGAGAATGAAGCCCATGTTCTTCGGTAACTTCAGCTCGTCGAGCACCTCGCGCATCTTGCGCCGGGCCTCGTCGTCCTCGATCTTCCGCGAGACGCCCAGGCGGTTCATTCCCGGCATCAGGACGAGGTAGCGCCCGGGCAGCGAAAGGTACGTCGTCAGCGTCGGGCCCTTCGTCCCGATGCCCTCCTTGGTGATCTGGACGATGACCTCCTGGCCGCGCCGCAGGCACCGCTGAATCGGCGGGCGTTCCCGCCGGGGCGTCTTCTTGCCGACCTCCTCGATCTCACCCCGGTTGTTCGGGAAGTACTGCGGTTGCAGGTCGGAAATGTGCAGGAAGCCGTTGCGGCCGAGCCCGAAATCGACGAAGGCGGCCTGGATGCTGGGTTCGACGTTCGTCACGCGGCCCTTGTAGATGTTGCCGACGTGGCTCTCGGCGCTGGCCCGCTCGATGTAGAGCTCCTCCAGCCGCCGGTCGTTCAAGATGGCGATCCGGCACTCGTCGCCTTCCGCGACGTTGATGATCATCAACTGTTCGGGTTTTCGCTTCGGCTCCTCGGCCCGGGGCTGTTGTCGGGGGGGCTCCCGGCGTTCGCGTCGGCCGCCCCGGGGCCTGGCGCCGCTGGGTCTGTCTGTGTTTTCCACGAAGTCCTCTCTTTGGGTTCTGTGGATTGTCGGGGAGGGACGGGTTCGGACCAGTCGACACGGGTCCTTCGAATCCGGTGGGCCAGTTCGCGGCCGGGCAGGCCGAGCGAATCCAGCACTTCCGACGGCCGGGCGGCGCCTTGCGGCGTCACGCGAAGCACGATCTCGAGGCGGTCGCCGTTGTGCACGAGGGCCTCGACGAAGGGCCGGATGTCCACCGTGCGTGCGGGCCGGTTTTCCGGCGACGTCCGCGTGACGGGCCAGGTGTCGCGAGCGAGAAACGCCGTGATCGCTCCTTCGAGTCCCGAAGGCGGCTCTTTCAGGGCCACCTCGTAGCAGACCCGAACGGGCTGCGGCGGCGCACCCGCCTCCGGAACCGCGGCCCCGAGCAGCCGGATGCCCGCCGGCACCTGCCGGGCGAGGCCGCGCAGCGCTTCCTCCGGTTCGATCGCCTGTGTCAGCTCCACAAGGAGCCATTCGTCGTCGCTGGCCATGCCGACACTTCGCGGCAGGGGCAGCGACAAGCGCGGGCGAGGGTTGAACCCCTCGGTGAACCGCACCGGCCATCCGGCCCGGGCCAGGGCCCGCTCGAACATCCGCATCGTGTCACGATGCGAAAGGAACCGCAGATCGCCGTCGATCGCAAAGCGTACCGCAACTCTGGGCTGCAAACCCAATCCGTTTCCTCAGAACAATCCTTTTCTGAAAAGTATCCTTTGTTCGCGGCCGGGCCGTCCATCCGGGCGCCCGGCACAACATTCCGCCTTCCGATCGGGCGCACCGCACGCCCGGTCGACGATTTCCGTCCGGCCCGCACCCCTGCGCCGTCAGAGGGCCTCGGGCATGATTTTTCTCGTCTCGTCCCGCAGGTAGTTCGTCACCTGCCGGTCCGTATCGAAACTCAGCGCCCGCTTCGCGACGCGTTCCGCGTGGGCGATCGTCGTCGAACGGATGAGCTTCTTGATCTCCGGCACATCCCCCGGCGCCATCGAGAACGACCGCAGGCCGATGCCCAGCAGAAAGAGCGTATACATCGGCTCGCCCGCCACCTCGCCGCACAGGCTGCACGGGATATTCGCGCGGGCCGCGGTCCGCACGATCTCGCGGAGCAGCTTGAGCACCGAGGGATGCGACGCCGTGAACAGCGGCGCCACCCGTTCGTTCGAGCGGTCCACGGCGAGCGTGTACTGAATCAGGTCGTTGGTCCCGATGCTTACGAAATCCACTTCCCGGGCCAACTCCCGACACTGCAGCGCCGCCGCGGGCGTTTCGATCATGATACCGACGGGGATGTCCCGGCGGAACGGAACCCCGTCTTCCTCCAGGTCCTCCATTGCGTCGCCCAGGGTCATCTTGGCCTGCCGCAGCTCCATCAGGCTGCTGATCAGCGGGAACATCATGTAGACGTTCGCCTCCGCCGAGACCCGCAGGATCGCCCGCAACTGCGTCTTGAACAGCGGCAGGTTCTGAAGACAGTACCGGATGGACCGCAGCCCGAGAAACGGGTTGCGCTCGGGCTCCGCCCGACGGGACTGGGTGTACTTGTCCGCCCCGAGATCCAGCGTACGGATCACCACCCGTCGGTTGCCGACGGCCTCGATCACCTCGCGGTACGCCCGGTAGTGCTCCTCCTCGGTCGGTTCGGTCTCGCTCTGGAGGTAGAGGAACTCCGTCCGGTACAGACCGATGCCCTCGGCTCCCTTCTCGATGCACGCTTTGGCTTCGTGCGGAAACTCGATGTTGCCCAGCAACTGCACCGCGACGCCATCCCGGGTGACGGCCGGCTTGTCGCGGAGCTCGCCCAGCTCATCCGCAAAGAGCCGGAGCCGTTCCTGCTCCGCCTGATAGCTGCGGAGGGTCTCGGCGTCCGGGCTCACGATGACGAGGCCTTTTGTCCCGTCCACGATGACCGTGTCGCCCCCCGCCGTGCACACGGAGATGTCCTTCAGGCCCATCACCGCGGGAATCCCCAGGGAACGCGCCACGATCGCCGTGTGCGAGGTCAGCCCGCCGTAATCCATCGCCACGCCCCGGACCTTGGTCTGGCTCAGGTTGGCCGTCACCGAGGGGCTCAGGTCGTGCGCGATCAGAATGACCTCTTCCGTGAGGCGCGAGAGGTCCTCGCGCTGGTCGCCGAGGATGTTCCGCAGGAGCCGGTTTTCGATGTCCTGCACATCCCGGTACCGTTCCGCGAAGAACTGATCCCGCATGTTGCGCCAGCGGCGCTGGTATCCCTGCATGACGACGCTGACGGCGTAGGCGGCGCTGTATTTCCGCTGTGCGACCGTATCCAGGATCTGTTGGCGGAGCTTTCCGTGTTTCAAGACGCTTACGTGGAAGTCGAAGATGGCGCCGGTATCCTGCCCGAACCGTTCTCCCATCTGGTTTCGCAGCGTTGCCAGTTCGGCCAGCGAGGTTTCGAAGGCGTGGTTCACACGGGCCTGCTCCGCCTCGACCTGATCAGGCGTGATGGACTTGTACGGGATGCGGTAGTCCTCTGCGTCGAGGACGACAGCGTCAGCGATCGCGACGCCCGGGGAAACCGCAATGCCCTTCTTGATTTCCATTGTTCTATCCGAACGAACGCCCGCCGGACCCGGCGCCGGGCGCGGCCGCACGGAAAGATCGGGATCGTTGCGCCCGGCGGGGGGCTACTCCTCGCCGAAACCGTCGGCCACGAGTCTGGCCAATGCTTCGACGGCCTGCGGGGCGTCGTCCCCCTCGGCAACGAGCGTGAGCGTGGTGCCCTGGGTCGCTTCGAGAAGGATCATTTCCATCGGGCTCTTGCCGTCCACGATCTGCTCGCCCTTCTTGACGCTGATGTTCGAGCGGAACTGGTGCGCGAGGTCGACAAAACGCATGACGGGGCGCGCGTGCAGCCCTTGCCGATTCACGATCTTCACATCGCAGCGCACCGGGGGATTCGCCTCGCCTGACACGGGTATACGTCATGCCTCCTGTGGACACCGTTCCGGCCTTCCTCGCGACGCGGCCACCGGTACGCGGTTACCCGGGCGGCATCTCGTCCGCCTCGTCAATCAACGCGGCGATCTCCTCTTTCGTCGATGCCTGCCGCAGGAATCGGCGAAGATTGTCGCGCTGCAGATGCTTGAAGATGCTCTCCATGGCTGCCAGATGTTCATCCGGCGAGTCCGGGGACGACAGCAGCAGGACTACGGTGTACACGGGCGCACGGTCCAGTGCGGCAAAATCGACGCCGGTACTCGACCGCCCGATCGTCGCCACCATCTTCTTGACCGCGGCGTGCTTGACGTGCGGAACCGCGACGCCCTTGCCGAACCCGGTGCTGCCCTGGTTCTCCCGCTGGATCACGGCCCGCGCGATCGCGGGGCCTTCTTTCGGGTCAAGGCGCCCGCACTCGCACAACGAGTTCACCAGTTCCTTGATCACCCCGTTCCGATCCGTAGCCTGAAGGTCCGCGATGACCGCCTCTTTGGCAAAGAAATCCGACAGCTTCATGTTTCAATCCGATTCGTTCCCATGTCCGCGCGACTGTTGATCCGACCTCGAGCGCAACGCACGCCTCGTGTCCCGTTTCCGCCGTCGGATCGATCCGTCGGCGCCCCCGTGCTCATGGCCTCCCCGGCACAGGCCGCGCGGCGCCCGTACCGGGTATCATGCCGGACTCGTCTTTTCCCTGTCGACGTCCGGGTGCTTGCGATTGCGGTGTTTGTCCTTGTGTTTCGTCAGTTGTCGGCTCAGCTTGTCCACAGCCAGGTCTATGCAGGCGAAGAAATCGTCCCCGGTCTCCCGGGCCACAAACATATTCTTATGCTCGGCATTGACGATAATCTCCACGCGGGGCTTGGCTGAGTCGCAATCGAGGACCACCTCGATTTCCTGGATCTTGTCGTAGTATTTTAAGAGCTTTGATGCCTTGCGTTCCGCATACTCCTTCATCTCGCCCGTGACATCCGCATGCCGTGCGCTCACCACAATTTGCACTCGTCACCTCCAACTCAGGCCTGACGTCGGACCGTTGCTTCTGAGGCATCTCCCGCGAGAACCCTGTTCATCCGCCGCAATGCCCCAACCATCCCCCATCCCGCGCACTCCAGTCGCCCCAACGAACGCCCTTCCGCGTTCGAACCGGCCGCAACTGCATTGCCGCGCCTGTACCCAGGGTCGTGTCCGGGAAGCTTCGGGCCGGGATCCCGAAGCGTTAGCCACGTGACGGCAATGAATTATGGCGTCAACCAGGCTCCAGACCAGCCGAATGTAAGGCAACCGCCAACACAGGTCAATACCGCGTTGTCCCCACGATGGTGCGCAGGCAGGCTGCGCCCGGAACGGCCATCCGGGAAGCGAGGTAGGCCCGGCCCGATCCAACCCTGCGAAGTTCCGTCCCACAAGGGGTTGACCCCAACATGTGTTTGGTATATGTTAGGTATATAAGACGCAAAAGAGCCTTGGCCGATCACCACAGATTTTGAGATCATAACTATGTTGTATGCAATAGGTTATGATATTCTCTCGCCGTGCGATGTGCCCAATCCGACCTGGATCTGCAAAACCGGTACGGCCGATCGGACGGATTCCCGTGAAACAAACCTGATTGCGCTCAAGGAGTTGCTGCGGTCCGTCCACGGAAATCATGGACGCAAGGGGCGAGAGTCGACCGTCCCGTCCGGGCTTGCCCGGCTTGATGCGGTCCTCCCGAAGGGGGGCCTGCCGGCGGGGGTAATAGCCGAGATCCTGCATCAGGGCGAGGGTACCGGGGCCGTGTCGTTGGCCGTATGTTTTGCCCGTCAGGCGGCCCGCTCGCAACGGTATGTGGTGTTCATCACCCCGCCGAGCGGGCAGATGGATCTGTACCCGCCCGGGCTCGTTCAGGCAGGACTTCCGGCCGAACAGGTGGTGGTGGCTCGGGCCGCCTCACCGCAGGATGCCGTCTGGGCGTGCGAGCAATCGCTTCGATGCCCGGACATCGCGGCCGTAATCATCCACCACAGAGGGCTGGAACACGCGGACGCGCGAGTGCAGCGACGGCTGCAACTCGCCGCCGAGCATGGCGGGGGCATCGGGCTGATGTTGCGCTCGCTCGGCGAGGGCGACTTTTTCCGGTCGTCATCTTTCGCCGGATTGCCCGCTCGACACACAAGGACGTTCGCCGCCGTGCAGTTGCAGGTGGAATGCCTCCTGGTGAACGCCCCCGGCCGGCCCGTGCGTCTCAGCCGGATTCACGTTTTGAAGCCCCGGCAAGGAAAACCGATCGAACCGGTTGCGGTGGATCTGAGCCATGAAACGGGCGATGTGCCTCTATATGCCCCTGCTGCCGATCGAAACGCAGGCGCGCCGGAGCGGCTTGCCACCGCATGAGCCGATCGCGCTTGTGGAACGATTCGACTCCTGCGATCGCGTGTGGTGCTGCAACGCCGCCGCGTCCCGCAAGGGGGTGCGGGCCGGGATGCCGTTGACCGAGGCGCGGGCTGTGCTCCCCGTATTGACGGCGATTCCACGCGCCCCCGCGACGGAGCGCCAGGTGCTCGAATCGCTGGCGGTATGGGCCAACTGTCTTTCGCCGGCTGTGCAGCCCGCCCCGCCGGATTCATTGTTGCTGGACGTGACCGGCTGCGAGCGTCTGTTTCGAGGAGAGGCCAACCTTTTGCGGCAGGGGATCGAGGGCCTTTGGGCACATGGCTTCACGGTTTACGGGGCGATTGCGGACACGATCGGAGGGGCGTGGGCCGTGGCGCACGGGGGCGGCACGCCGACGGTAGTGCCGCCAGGGCGGACGGCCGCGGCGATTGCGCCGTTGCCGCCGTGGACGCTCCGGATCCCGCGTCGGCACGCTCTGACGCTGGAGGCGGTGGGCGTGCGAAAGATCGAGGCCTTGTTGCAGATTCCGCGTGCCTCGATTGCCGCGCGGCTGGGCGAAGAAGTCTTGCGGCGAATGGACCAGGCGCTCGGCCTGGTACCAGAGCTGCTGGAGCCTTTTCGTCCGCCGGCTGCGCCCGTGAGCCGGATCCGCTTCGCCGGGGCGACCGACCGGATCGAAGCGATCCACGAAGGGCTCGATCGGCTGCTGGCATTTTTCTGTGAGCAGCTTGTGCGGCGGGCGATGGGCGTTCGGCAGGTGCTGTGGACTCTGTATCACGAAGGAGCCGCGCCGACGACGCTCGAGATCGGCCTTTCGCGGGCGACACGATCGGCCCGGCACCTGCGATCGCTGCTGATCACCCGGCTGGAGGTCTCGGCGCTTCCGGCGCCGGTCTTCGCGATGATGCTGTGGACGCGCGCCGCGGAGCGATGGGGCGACGCACAGGCGAACCTGTTCGACACCGCGGCGGAGTGGGGCAGCGGCTCCCGGGAAGACGGCGACGATCTGGCAAGTCTGCTGGACCGGCTGGCGAATCGGCTGGGGACCGAGGCGGTCGTGCGTCCCGGGCTGGTGGAGGATCATCAGCCGGAATACGCCTACCGATATGTGCCGGTCATCGACAGCCGGGAAACGAGACGGCGGGAAGGTGAACGGACAGAGCAGCGCCGAGGCGAAACCAACGGGGCCGGCCTCTCCTCCGCTGCCCCCGCATCCGATGGGGGCGAACCGCGGCCGTTGCGGTTGTTCTCGAGGCCGATCGAGGTGCCCGCGATGGCCCTGGTCCCGGACGGACCTCCCACGTGGTTTCGCTGGGGCGGGCGCGAGCTTTCGATCGTGGACGCCGTCGGACCGGAGCGGATCGAGACCGGCTGGTGGCGCGGCAGCGACGTACAGCGCGACTACTTCGCCGCCACCTCCTCCACAGGCCGGCGATTCTGGCTCTTCCGCGACCGCCGAACCGGGAGATGGTTCGTCCACGGGAGTTTTGATTGAGGAAGCGACGGAGCGACGAAGGGGAAGGGACGCGAGTGACGGAGCTACGGCGCGACCCGGTGGGGCGGTTCATGCGTTACGTCGAATTACACTGCCGAAGCAACTTCTCCTTTCTTCGGGGTGCTTCGCACCCGGATGAGCTTTGCGCGCGGGCCGCCGGGCTGGGTTATGTCGCCCTGGGCATCACGGACCGCAACACGCTGGCCGGCGTGGTGCGGATGCACGTCGCGGCGAAGGAGCACAACCTGAGGCTCCTCGTCGGCGCGGAGATCGTGCCGGAGGATGCGCGGCCGGTGCTGCTGTTTCCGAGGGACCGCGCGGCCTATGGTCGGCTTTGCCGACTGATTACGCGCGGGCGGCTGCGCTCGCCCAAGGGCGATTGCCGGATCACGTTCGACGACATCGCCGAATTCGCCGACGGCCAGATCGCCGTCGTACTGCCGGATGGCGGAAAAACGCCGTGCGAAGCCCCGCCCGGAACGGATGGCGGAAAGAATCGGACGCCTTTGATGTGTTATCGTGAACTGTTCGGCGACCGGTTGTACCTGGCGGCGGAGGTTCATCGAAGCGGCGACGCGCGCCGCCGGACGGAATACCTCTTCGAACTCTCGCGGCAATACCGCATCCCCCTCGTCGCGGCGAACGATGTGCACTATCACGTCCCCGAACGCCGCTACCTGCACGACGTACTCACCTGCATCCGCGAGCATTGCACGCTCGCCTCGGCCGGCAAACGCCTCCACGCCAACGCGGAACGCCACCTGCGCCCGCTCGACGAGATCGAACGGCTCTATGCGTCCCTGCCCGGCGCCCTTGAACGGACCGCCGAAATCGCCGACCGCTGCCGGTTCTCGCTCGACGAGCTTCGTTACGAATATCCCGAGGAGCCCTGCCCGCCCGGCCGCGCGCCGATCGCGTTCCTTCGTGAGCTGACGTGGGCCGGGGCGAAGGAACGGTTCGGCGGCGGCGTGCCGACCCGTGTCCGGAACCTGATCGAGCACGAACTGCGGCTCATCGAGGACCTCGGCTACGAGCGCTACTTCCTGACCGTGTGGGACCTCGTTCGCTTCGCGCGATCGCGCGACATCCTGTGCCAGGGCCGCGGATCGGCCGCCAACTCGGCCGTCTGCTACTGTCTCGGGATCACCGCGGTCGATCCGGACCGTACCGACATGCTCTTCGAGCGGTTTGTCAGCCGCGAGCGGAACGAGCCGCCGGATATCGACGTGGATTTCGAGCACGAGCGTCGCGAGGAGGTGTTCCAGTACATCTACGACAAGTACGGCCGCGAGCGGGCGGGCATCACGGCGGAGGTGATCACCTACCGGCCGCGCTCCGCCGTCCGCGACGTGGGCAAGGCGCTCGGCCTCTCGCTCGACCGGGTCGATGTTCTGGCCAAGAGGCTCGAGTGGTGGGGCCGCGAGAAGCTGCCCGACGACCGCCTGCGCGAGGCCGGCCTCGATCCGACCGATCGCACCGTTCGCGCCCTCGCCGCCCTCGTAAGACAGATCCTCGGCTTTCCGAGGCACCTCTCGCAACACGTGGGCGGCTTCGTCATCACGAAAGGCGCGCTGTGCGAACTGGTCCCCATCGAAAACGGCGCGATGCCCGGCCGCACGTTCATCGAGTGGGATAAGGACGACCTCGACGTATTGGGGATCCTCAAAGTGGACTGTCTGGCCCTGGGGATGCTGACGTGTCTGCATAAGTGTTTTGATCTGATCAGCAAGAGCGACGAAGCGACGGAGGAAGAAGATCGGGGTCCGGGGTCCGGGG